>JBOHJT010000021.1:0-20403 GCA_050728715.1 Methylocella sp. | reverse complement strand
GGCGCCGCTGTCATCGACGCCGTCGAATTTTCGGTCGAGCCCTCGGACGTGACGGCGATCACCGCGCATTGATGTGTCAACTGCTTGCGCGGTGGCGCGGCGTCGAATTTGAGACGGAGCCTGCCCCCATGATCACGCTCTACACGTTTGGGCCCTACTTCGGGCTTCCAGATGCCAGTCCTTTTGTCATCAAAGCCATGCTCCTCTTGAAGTTCGCTGGTCTTGAGTATCGCGAAGATCGCGGCGGGTTTCGCAAGGCGCCAAAAGGCAAGCTGCCTTATATCAATGACGACGGTCTGATCGTCGCCGATTCGACGTTCATCCGCTTTCACATCGAGAAAAAATACCGCTTCGATTTCGATGCCGGGCTCACCCCGGAGCAAAAGGCCGCGGCTTGGGCGATCGAAAAAATGTGCGAGGAGCACCTTTATTTCGCTCTCGTGGCGGCGCGCTGGCTCGATCGCGCCAATTTTGCCAAGGGGCCGGCCCAATTCTTCAAGGCCGTGCCAATGCCGCTCAGGCCGGCGGTCCAAGGCCTGGTTCGCCACAAGATTGAGAAGACATTGAAACTGCAAGGATTTGGCCGCCACACGCCTGTCGAGCAAGATGAACTCGCGATTGCCGATGTCGAAGCACTTGCCACACTTATCGGGGACAAGGCCTTTTTGATGGGCGACCGGCCTTGCGGGGCGGACGCGGCGGTGTTCGCATTCGTTGCGGGTTTCTTGACCCCGGTGTTCGACACGCCGATCAGAACCGCGGCGGAAGGGCATGGAAATCTCACCGGCTACCGCGACCGGATCCTGCGGAAGTATTTCCTAGGATAGGGCAAGGGAGGGCCGCAGCCTTTTTCTGCGTAACAAAAATTGCTTTTTGGCGGTTGACAGAAGGAGCTTTCCGAGTCCGCCGGCAGCCCGGAAATCACAGCTTTTCTGTTCGGCCGTGATCGGGGTTTTTTACAATCGGTAGGGCCTCGATTGCGCTCTTCTCCGACATATTGTGGTGAACAAACAAGGATTTACGGCGAGTCCGCGATTCGGGCGCGATTCGTTCGTCTCCCGTTCGAACCGGAAACAATGTGCCCGCGGCGGCCTCAATGTGATACAGAAGGCCCTAGACGGGAGGTAAGCGTGAAGGGCTTGCTGCCGGCATGCAGCCGTTCAATCGCGGCTTATCGCCTGAACGGCGATGGGCCCGAGACGATGGGCACTTCCAGGCAAATCACGCTGTGTTGCGGCCGGACAACCTGAACCGTCACCGCGGCCGCACGCACCTAATCCTTTTCCCGCGCCGGTTAACCAATGAACATTTCCTTTCCGGCCGCCAAAGCCTATTCGCCGGACCGCGCCAGCGGGGTGAACGTGCTGCTCGGGCCGACCAATACCGGCAAGACGCATTACGCCATCGAGCGGATGCTTTCCTATTCCAGCGGGATGATCGGCCTGCCGCTCAGGCTGCTCGCGCGCGAGGTCTATAACCGGGCGGTGGAAAAGGCCGGGGCGGCCGCTGTCGCGCTCATTACCGGCGAGGAAAAAATCAAGCCGGAATCGCCGCGCTACTGGGTTTCGACCGTCGAGGCGATGCCGCGCGACCTCGACCTCGCTTTCGTGGCGGTGGATGAAATTCAGCTCGCCGCCGATCTCGACCGCGGCCATGTCTTCACTGACCGGCTGCTGCACCGGCGCGGGCGCGAGGAGACTTTGCTGATCGGTGCCGCGACCATGCACCGCGCCGTGCGCGAGTGTTTGCCCGGCGCCCGCATTCTGGCGCGCCCGCGCCTCTCCAGGCTGAGCTTCGCGGGCGACAAGAAAATGACCCGCCTGCCACGCCGCAGCGCGATCGTCGCCTTTTCCGTCGAGGATGTCTATGCGATCGCCGAATGGATCAGGCGCCAGCGCGGCGGCGCGGCCGTCGTCCTCGGCGCGCTCTCGCCGCGCACCCGCAATGCCCAGGTGGGCATGTATCAAAATGGCGATGTCGATTACCTCGTTGCGACCGACGCGATCGGAATGGGGCTCAATCTCGACGTCGATCACATCGCCTTCGCGGCCGCCCGGAAGTTTGACGGCTGGCAGCACCGACGCCTGACGCCCGCCGAGTTCGGTCAGATCGCCGGCCGCGCGGGCCGCCACCTCCGCGACGGGACTTTCGGCACGACCGGACGCTGCGCTCCCTTCGACGCCGAGCTCGTCGAAGCGCTGGAGGAGCATCGTTTCGATGCGGTGCGAATGCTGCAATGGCGCAATACGGATCTCGATTTTTCGTCTCTTGCCAGTCTCGCCGCCTCGCTCGACGCTTTGCCGAAGGGGCAAGGCCTCATCAGAGCGCCGCTTGCCGAAGACCAGATGGTGCTCGACATCGCCTCCCGCGACGAAAAGGCGGTGCGGGCGGCGAAGTCCAGGGCCGATATCGCGCGCCTCTGGGAATGCTGCCAAATCCCCGATTATCGTAAGCTGTCGCCGGCGGCGCATGCGGAACTCGTGCTCTCGGTCTTTGGCTTTGTCGTGCGGGCGGGTCAAATCCCGGACGATTGGTTTGCCCGTCATGTCGCGGCGCAGGACCGCGTCGACGGCGATCTCGACACGCTGTCGGCGCGGCTCGCCGAGATACGAACCTGGACCTTCATCGCCAACCGTACCGGCTGGTTGCGCGATCCCGCCCATTGGCAGAATGCCGCGCGTCGTGTAGAGGACAGGTTGTCGGACGCCTTGCACGAACGTCTCGCCCAAAGGTTCGTTGACCGCAGGACGAGCGTTCTCATGCGCCGCCTAAGGGAGAACGCCATTTTGGAGGCCGAGGTCACCCCGAGCGGTGATGTGTTGGTCGAGGGCCAGCACGTCGGCCAGCTCAATGGATTTCGTTTCACGGCCGACCCGGACGCGGCGGGCGAAGCCGCGAAGGCTCTGAACGCGGTCGCGCAAAAGGCCTTGGCGAGCGAAATCGAGAGCCGCGCGGGACGGGTGAGCGAGGCCGTCGACGAGGCTTTCCTGCTTGCCCATGACGGAATCATCCGCTGGCTCGGCGAGCCTATCGGCAAGATCCGCGCGGGCGCGCATGTGCTCGAACCGCGGGTGTCGATTCTGGCGGACGAACAATTGACCGGCCAGGCGCTCGCAATGGTCCAGCGGCGGCTCGATCTGTGGCTTGCCCAGCACGTGGCAAGGCTTCTCGGGCCGCTCGCCGATCTCGAAAAAGGCGAGGGGCTCGATGGTATCGCGCGCGGCATTGCGTTCCACGCCGCCGAATCCCTTGGCGTTCTCGATCGCGCGCGCGTGGCCGATGAGGTGAAGAGCCTTTCCCAGGACGCCCGAGCCGCGCTGCGGAAATTCGGCGTCCGCTTCGGCGCCTACCATCTCTATCTGCCGAATTTGATAAAGCCCGCCCCGCGCGCCCTCGCCGCGCAGCTTTATGCCTTGAAGCATGGCGGCGGCGACGCGGTCAAAGGCTTCGACGAGGTTCTTCATCTCGCCGCATCCGGCCGCACCTCTTTGGCCGCCAGCAAGGATGTTCAAAGGAATTTGTACCGGGCGGCCGGGTTCCGCGTTTGCGAGAATCGCGCGGTGCGCGTCGATATTTTGGAGCGCCTCGCCGATTTGATTCGTCCGGCGGTGAGTTATCGGCCCGGCGTCAGTCTTGGCGATCCGCCGCCGGGCGCGGCCGATGGCGATGGCTTCGTTGTCACGGTCGCGATGACCTCGCTTGCCGGCTGCTCTGGCGATAGCTTTGCCTCGATCCTGCGCGCGCTTGGCTATGTGCCTGAACACCGCAAGGGTCCGGCGATCACCGTGGCGTTGCTCGCCGCGGCCGGACCGCTTGCGCCGCGCGCAGCCGAACTTGAGCCAACACCGGAGTGTGGTTTGGACGCCGGCCCAGATACGCAAGCCAAGGAGCTAACGGCCGAATCGCGTGTTTGCACTGGGCAACCGGCCGAACCGGCTGGCGTCGCCGGGCCCGGGCTGGACGCAATTCCGGGCGCAATCGCTTCAGACCCGCCGCGCCCGGCCGCGCTCCCGGATGCGAGGCCAGCGAGCGCAAGCGGAGTCGAGACGAGCGATACCGGCGCCGCGGAGGCGGGCGGGGCAAGAAGTTTCCCGGAGCCGCTGCCGGTCGAAGAGACATTGATCGAAATCTGGCGGCCGCACCGGCAGCATCATCATGCGCGCAGGCCCGAGACACGGATGCACAAAAGACATTTCGAGCGACGCGAAGGAGCGCCCGCCGGGACTGGCGAGACCGCCACGCTGGAATTAACCGCACAACTGGCTATTCCTCGCGATGGGGCGGCCGCGGGATCACCAGGTGGCGAGGGGACTGGAAAGGCGGCGCTTGCGGACGTGCAAGCCGGCTCCCGGCGGAACGCTCTCCAAGATCGCCACAAGGACGGCGGCGAGCGGGGGGGAGGCGAACAAAGGCAGCGCTTCGGAGGTCATCGCGGCCGGAAGCAGGCGGAAGAGCAGAACCGCGGCGGCACGGGCGAGCGCAGGGAAGGACGTTTTGGCGCCACTGAGAGGAAGCCCAGCGCACGGCCGCCGGACCCGGATTCGCCTTTCGCGAAACTGCTCGTGCTCAAGGCGCGGCTGGAGGATAAAAACAACCAGGATAGCTAGAGCGCTTCCCGATCAGCCCGTGCAAACTTGGCGGGTCACCGCCACGCGGCGCTCTGGAACTCCACTCGTATCCCGCGCCCGGCCACCGTTTCCACGTTCAAGTGCCGTTCCCGCCGCGCTCCGTGCGGACGTGCGCGGTTCCAAAAACATAATCCCACCACGGCACGCTGACCCCGAAGCCACGCGTGGCATCGCGGAAATGATGCAGCATGTGGAGGCGCCGCAAAGTCACGCCCAAACGGGTCTTGGGCTCGCCGTGATGCACATAGTAATGCACCATGTCATAGGCGAGATAGCCGACGATAAAACCCATCAGCACCGGATACCCGAGGAGTGGGCCGAACAGAAGTCGCAAGACCGCGTAGGCAAGCAGCATGATCGGTCCGCTGAGCAACACCGGCATGACGAGGCGCAGCGGATCGTTGGGGTGCACGTGATGCACGCCATGGATCAGGAAATGAATTTTGGCGCCGAATCGGCCTGGAAACTCGTAATGGAACAGCAAGCGGTGGCCAAAATATTCGATCAGGGTCCAAATAATATAACCAAGCGCCGTGGCGCAAAGGACGGGCCCGGCATCGTAAGCTTTCAGACTCAAGCCCGCGAGGACGAAAACCAAAGGCAAATAAACAAACAGCGGTGTGGACCAATGGACGCGCGACAATTTGTCAAGCAGGGAGTTTTCGAAAAGCCGCGGCGACGCGCGCAAACTTTCCGCTTCTTGCGAGGTTCCGCTCCCGGAATCGTCTGCCGCTGGCGTCATTGTTGACGTGTCCTCTTAATCGTGCGCCCAAGCCGTCATTCATCGAGTCTCTCAATTCCCGCATGAAACGAGGCCAATGTTACTCCCGCATGAAACGGACTGCCGCCGGCGTCAAGCCATGGCGGCCAATGGTCCAATACGAAGAGCCAATCCATGGCGTTGAATAATTTCGCGCCGCGATATATTATTGTCAAATTGGGCACCCGGCGAAATGACTGGCCGCGAACCGGGTTGACCCAATGCCGCGCCGCGCGCGGCGCAAAGGGCGGCATTTTGGGGCGCTTGTGGTATGGCAGAATTTTCGCAGGGTAGTCTTGCGGCGGACGCGCCGCCTAGCAAATACCCGCATAGATCGCTTTTGGAGCGATATGGTCTGCGGGCCACCCGTCAGCGTCTAGGTCTTGCGAGACTTCTCTTCAGCAAAGGCAATAGACATGTGACTGCCGATACCTTGGCGGCGGAGGCCAATGCTTTGAAAATGCCTGCTTCGCTGGCGACAGTTTATAATGTGCTTAATCTCTTCGCCGAAGTTGGCATCGTGCGCGGGCTCGCAATCGAAGGTACAAAAACGGTATTCGATACGAATACGAGCGATCATAGCCATTTCTTGTTTGAAGATACCGGCGAGATCGCGGATATTCCTCTCGCAGGAATGAAATTTGCCGGTGATGTCACGCCACCGGAGGGCTATGAAATCGTCAAGGTGGACGTCGTCATCCGGCTGCGCCGCAAGGCGTAAGCCAACGTTTAAGCTCGACGCGTGGCGGGGATTCCTTGCGAACCCGCCGCGCGAGACCTTTTTGAGGAGGGGACGCCGGAAGCGGTGCCCAATCCGACAGGTCACGCCGGCTCGCTTCAGACTTTGACGAAACGGCCCGGCCTATCAGCCCAGCGCAATATTTCTGGACGCTGAGCCCAAGGACGGCGAGCCGGGGAATTCATGTCCTGGGCGAGATGAAAAATCAAGGGTTGGTTACAACCTCATTCGGGTTGATCATCATCGATGAGCCGGGCGAGGTTTATGCCGGCCGCGCCTGCGATGCCTTGCCGGCCGGAAAGGCAATCGAGGCCGCGAGCGGGACTTATAGGCTGCTACGCAACGGCCACCGGCATCTCCCCGCCGAAAGACGGGAAGCGCACAATCGCCCGGCTTGCACCCCATCCGCGCGCAAACCGGGAAAATCCTCGCAACCTGGAAACGCTTGGCTTTGGCGACTTGGCCGGGTGCGGTCATATGTCCGGCCGTTTGGTCCGGCGGGAGCGGCTCCCGCTATCCACACCGCTGGAAAATTTTGCAAAAAAATGCCTGGCAGGGCGCGTTTTTGGGCCTGTAATACTCCCCTGCCCGAGCCTGTTCCAAAACCCTCGCGCGCATTGTTCGGGCAAATCTTTTGAGAGCGTTTTCCACGCGCGGGTTTATCCGGTTTCGCGGGCCAATCGTACCAAAACGTTTCACGTGAAATATTTTGGTTTTCAAATCGCGGCGCCTCTTTCAGGAGGCAAGCATTCGTTCGCATCGATGCCTTAGCGGCCTTACGGATGGCGGGGGCGGCGGGGTCGAGCCCGAAGCCGCCGGAGACGGGCGCGCGCCGCGCGCGGCTTGACGCTGGCGAACCCGCCATCCAAGCTTTGCGCCAGCGTCGTCAAAGACGATCATCGCCAGCCCTTGACCGCGCAAGAGGCGTCTGCCGGGTTCACGGTTCTCTGCGCGGCCGACAGCCGCCGCCGCGTGATGGGCATTCGAGCGGATCGGCCCTCCAATGTACGACGCGCGGTTCTAACGAAGCCGCGCACCAAAATTCGGAATGACCGTCCCTCCGCGATCGCCTGCCGCGGGCAGGCCATCGGCGGCGAGTTTGCGATAAAATCAAGTCGCGAGCGGCCCGGTCTCGAAGACCACGAGCACCGCATCAGGCGCGTGCTTTCGGATCGCTTCGGCGACCGCCTTTGGGTGCGACAAGCACTTGCCCAGCGCCCGTTTGCGGTTCCGCCGCGCCGAGATCGATGTCTCTTTCAATGACACGTCTCATCCGGCATATTGATCCATGGCTGTTCTCCGCGGCGCCCGTTGTTGAGAAAACCAGGTCGGGCAAGACCTTGGGCCCGCGGGAGGGCAGCCACGGCCTCGCCCCGCAAGAGGCAAGCGGCGCTTCGCCGCGATGAACGATGCCGGCTGGCCCCGCGCGATTACGCCATGTACGATTGGCTAGAATTGCAGACCCTGTAAGGGCGTTGCACAGCTTCTGAAGTCATCCGCCACTATGCGAGCGCCTCAAATGATTCAATCATGAACGTTCTTCTCGTCGGCTCCGGGGGACGCGAGCATGCCATCGCGATCGCGTTGGCAAAGAGCCCGTTGCTGGAAACGCTTTTTGTGGCTCCGGGAAATACGGGCACGGACAGCATCGCCCGCGCGGTCAAGCTCGATATAAAAGATCATCAGGCGGTCGCCGCTTTTTGTCAGGTGAATCACATCGATCTCGTCGTGGTCGGCCCTGAGGCGCCGCTTGTCGCGGGCATCGTCGATGAGCTGACGGCGGCAGGGATCAGGGCCTTTGGACCGAGCAAGGCGGCCGCCCGGCTCGAAGGCTCCAAAACTTTCGCCAAGGATTTTTGCGCTCGCTTCAAAATCCCAACCGCCGCCTACGCATGCTTTGCCGGCGCCGTGTCCGCGAAGGCTTATTTGCGCGGCAAAAGCGTGCCGATCGTCATCAAGGCCGACGGGCTCGCGGCGGGCAAGGGCGTCACCGTGGCGGCGAGCATCGAGGAAGCGGAAACCGCGATCGGCCGGATGCTTTCGGGCGAATTTGGCGCGGCCGGGCGGAAAATTGTCGTGGAAGAATTTCTCGACGGCAAAGAGGTTTCGTTTTTCGCCCTTTGCGATGGAGCGCGTGCGGTGGAGTTCGCTTCCGCCCAGGACCATAAGCGCGTGGGCGAAGGCGAGCGCGGCCCCAATACCGGGGGCATGGGCGCCTATTCGCCGGCGCCGGTCATGGATGCGCGGATGCGCGAACGCGTCATGCGGACGATCGTCGCGCCCACGCTCAAGGGAATGGCGGCGATGGGCGCGCCCTTCAAGGGCGTCCTTTTCGCCGGTCTGATGATATGCGCCGATGGGCCAAGGCTCATCGAATACAATGTGCGTTTCGGTGATCCCGAAACCCAAGCCATGTTGCCGCGTCTCGAAGAGGATCTGCTTGCCTTGCTCCTCGCCTGCGTCGAGGAACGGCTGCCGGAGCGTCCGGCGCGGCTCTCGGCAAAAACCGCGCTTTGCGTCGTGCTCGCCGCCAAGGGTTATCCCGGCGCGCCGGTCCGGGGGAGCGAAATCCGTGGCATCGAGCGTGCCGCGGCAATGCCGTTCGTTTCGATCACCCATGCCGGGACGAAACGCGAAGGGCAAAGACTCATCGCCGACGGCGGCCGGGTGCTCAACGTCACAGGCGTTGGCGCCGATGTGGCGGAAGCGCGGGCGCGCGCCTATGCGGCAATTGATGTCATCGATTGGCCGGGCGGTTTCCACCGCCGCGACATCGGCTGGCGGGCTGTTGCGCGGGCTTGAAAGTTCGGCTTCGCCATCACCATTTTGGAAACCTTGCGCCGATTCCGGCCTCACTTTGCGAGCTTCGATGAGTGTGCGGGCCTTTGCTCGCTGCGCCTTCATGACCCCGGCGCTCCGCTTACTAATACTACGATACATGACATGGAATCGAATCCCTGCCATCGAGGAGCATGGACCGGAAAGACTTTCGCGGCATCGGGCGGGACGCCCAAGAGACTGCGCGAGCGCTCGGTCTATCTGGTGTTGCGCGAGGGCAAGACCCGGGCCGGAGCGGCGGCGCTCGCGGGGTTCACCGTCAGATGGTGAACCGGTGGATTGGGCGGCATCGCGATGCAGGCGCGGCGTGGCGGCAAGATGGACGCAGGTCCTGCACGCCACGATACGTGGTTTGCGCTAATGTTCGCCGATAAGATCCAATCAAGGCCGGCGAGAACATCTTCGGCTTATATTTACTCATGGAGTTTTCGGTGCAGCCTATTATTTCCATATCTAATCTAACCAAGAACTACGCCTCTGGGTTCCAGGCCCTTAAAGGGATCAACCTGGAGATCCGCCTTGGAGAGATATTCGCCTTGCTGGGTCCAAATGGCGCCGGCAAGACGACTTTGATCAACATCATCTGCGGCATCGTCAATCCAACCGGAGGCGCGGTCATGGTCGGCGGCCATGACGTCGTCCGCTACTACCGGGCCGCGCGATCCAAGATCGGTCTTGTCCCGCAGGAACTGTCCACGGACGCGTTCGAGACGGTCTGGGCGACCGTGAACTTTAGCCGCGGCCTCTTCGGCAAGCCCGCCGACCCATTCTATATCGCGAAAGTGCTAAAGGACCTGTCCTTGTGGGACAAGAAGGACAGCCAGATCAGGATGCTTTCGGGCGGCATGAAACGCCGCATGATGATCGCCAAAGCCCTTTCGCACGAGCCGCGAATCCTTTTCCTCGACGAACCAACGGCGGGCGTCGATGTCGAGCTTCGGCGGGATATGTGGGAGATGGTGCGATCGCTGCGAGAGACCGGCGTGACCATCATCCTGACCACCCACTACATCGAGGAGGCGGAAGAGATGGCCGACCGGATCGGAGTAATCAGCAAGGGCGAGATCATTCTGGTCGAGGACAAGGCGGCGCTCATGAACAAGCTCGGCAAGAAGCAGTTGACGCTGCAATTGCAGAGGAGGCTGAACAGCATTCCAGATGAGCTCACCCGTTACCAATTGGAGCTGTCCAACGACGGAAGCGAACTTGTCTACACCTTCGACGCCAAAGGCGACCGGACCGGAATCGCCCCATTGATGAGACAATTGAGCGAGCTCGGGATCGACTTCAAGGATCTCCAAACGAGCCAAAGCTCGTTGGAGGAAATCTTCGTGAATCTCGTGAGGGCAAGACCGTGAACGTTTACGCCATCCGCGCGATCTACCTGTTTGAGGTGGCGCGGACTTGGCGCACGCTGCTGCAAAGCATCGTCTCGCCGGTCATCTCGACGTCGCTCTATTTCATCGTCTTCGGCGCGGCCATCGGCTCGCGCATGACGGCGATCGAGGGGATCAGCTACGGCGCCTTCATCGTGCCAGGACTGATCATGCTGTCGCTCCTGACGCAGAGCATCGCCAACGCGTCCTTCGGCATCTTTTTCCCGAAGTTTTCCGGCACGATCTATGAGATTCTCTCGGCTCCGGTCTCCTATATCGAGATCGTTACCGGCTATGTGGGCGCGGCGGCCAGCAAGTCGATCCTGCTGGGCTTGATAATACTGACAACCGCGCGGTGCTTCGTGGCATTCGAGATCGCTCACCCCGTGTGGATGCTCGCCTTTCTCATCCTCACATCTGTCACGTTCAGTCTGTTCGGCTTCATCATTGGAATCTGGGCCGATGGGTTCGAGAAGCTGCAGCTTATTCCGCTGCTGATCGTTACGCCGCTGACTTTCCTCGGAGGTAGTTTCTACTCCATTGACATGCTGCCGTCTTTGTGGCGAACGATCACGCTGGCCAATCCCGTTGTCTATCTGGTCAGCGGCTTTCGCTGGAGTTTTTACGGGAGCTCCGATGTCGGCGTCGGCGTCAGCCTCGGTATGACCATGACATTCCTGATCCTCTGCCTAGCGGCGGTATGGTGGATTTTCAAAACAGGGTACCGGCTCAGAGCCTGATCGCCGGAGAACGAGATGCTCGCCAGGCGGGACGCGGCGCGGCGCGCCCGCCGGCGGCGGCGGTATAAGCGACTCATCGGCCAGGAGAGGATGTAGACCAAGAAGGGCAGCGCCATGCTGCGGCCGCCCTGCGGCACGTGCAGAAGCGGCATGGCGGAAAGCCCACGCAGGCCGCTGGCTTTGACGAAGACCGAGGTCGTGCCACTGTCGCCGCCGATGGTGAACCCTTAGCGGCGAAAGCGGATGGCTTTGGCATCGCTCTCGCTGCGTGCTGGTTCAGGCCACATAACTTTCCGGCATTTCCATCGGCCCGCCATAATAGCTTAGATAGCGGTCTCCCAAGTCGCCGAGCGGCAAGATCGTGAACACGTCGGTCGTGCCAAACTGCGCGTCGATCACCGCGCCGTCGCCAAATTTCGCCCCGGCGCGGAGATAAGCCTTGAGCAAGGGAGGCAGCGCGGCTACGCCCTTGCGCGCATCGATTCCCTTGGTGTCCAGGATCGCCATATCGACGCCGCGCCCGGCAAGCGGGCGGGCGCGCCATTCCTCGTCAGCCAGCGCATGGCGATGGAGAAAACTCAAAGGCAAGGCAAGGGCAAGCGGATCGACGCCAGGCAGGCTCGCGCAGCCGATCAAAACGTCGATACGATGATGTTTTGCATAGACCCAAAGGCCGCGCCACAAAAGCTCGATGACGCGCTTCGATCGATATTGCGCATGGACGCAAGAACGGCCGAGTTCCAAAAAGCGCTTGCCGGGATGGCGGGCCAGCAATGGAGCGATATCGAATTCCGTTTCGCTGTAAAAGCCTTGGTGCCATGCGGCGGCATCCCCGCGAAGAAGACGATAGACCCCAACGATTTTGGGCTTCTTGCGGCCGAAACGATTGCGCTGATATTGGTCGATGACGAGAAGATGATCGCAGATTTTGTCGAAAGGACAGATGTCCCGCCTTGTCAACGCGGCGCGGTGCTGCGGAGTAGCGTTGCCTTCTTCGTAAAAAACCTTGAACCGCAGCCGCTGCGCCTTGCGGATCTCCCGGTTCGTCGTCGCCAGCCGGACTTCAAACGAGCCGAAACGCCCGAGCAGCGCGGGCAGGCCGGAAAGATCGCGCACGATCCGGTTCGGTCTTACGAAGGCGGCGGTGTGCCGGACGGCACTGCCGAAACCGGAGAGCGTGGCAACGTTCCACATGAGCCAGCGAATCTCGGCTTAACTCTACGGATAGATTCTAGAGGCCAGACGCGAAGGTTTGATGACAAAAGGGCAAGCTCCACAGGAGAGGGAAGGCTGCGGCGCTGTCATCAAATTGAAGGCTTAGCGTTTTAACAAGGCGCGAATCGCAATGCTAACCCGCAGTGAGACATGGCTTATCTCCGCGCCATACTGACCATTCTTGCCTTGCTCTTGTTTTGGTCCCTCGTACCCCTGCAGTGGCTCGCGCTGCGCCGGCGCTGGCCGCTGCGGCTGTGGCTTCCAGTAGCATTCGGCCGGGCGCTCGCCGCGCTGCTGCGCCTGCGTGTATTCGTGAAGCACTTCCCGCCGCCGCAAGGGCCTCGTCTTATTGCCGCGAATCACGTGTCGTGGCTCGACATACTGGTGCTTTGCAGCGTCGAGCCCGTTTGCTTCCTCGCCAAACGTGAGGTTGAAGCGTGGCCAGTCGTCTCCACTTTCGCGCGGCTGCAAGAAACCGTCTTTTTCGATCGCCAACGGCGGCGGACGATCCCTGCCGCCAACGCGGCGATGGCGCAGCGAATGCTCGCAGGCCGTCCTATGCTGCTTTTCCCGGAAGGCACGACAGGCGACGGCTCGGCACTTCGCAAATTTCACAGCTCGCATTTCGCCGCCGTGCGCGATCTTCTCGCCACGGCGAGCGGTATCGAGACGGTTTGCGTGCAACCTGTCGCTATCCGCTATTCATCGCCCGCAGCGGCATGGCTCGGCGATGCGACCTTGCTCCCGCACGTCTGGTCGCTCCTCAAGGACGAGCCGATCCGGTGCGATCTCGCCTTTGGCAAGCCGCTCGCTTACGCCCGGGGACAAAGCCGCAAGGCGGTAGCCGTCGAGGCGGCATCGGCGATCGCCGGGATGCTCGCGTCCATGGCACGGGCGGCCGAAACAAGCCTGCCCGCGCAAGCCGCGACACCGGCCCTCGATTCCCTCGCGGCGAATCCTTGACGCACTTTTCAGCCGCACTTTTCAGCCGCCCAAAGCGGCCAATGGTCCGCCGTCATCGGCCAAGCGGGCCGGCAATGAGTGTCACCGGGCATTAATTCCCTGATTCGTGGCGTGGAACGGGCAACGCACGGTTCCCCTTCGCGGCGTTTGCCGGGCCCCGAACTTGGCTTTGTTACGATTTGTAACCGGAATTGACAACAGATTGTAAGTTTATGATAAGAAATAGCTTTTCTTTATTTCCACGAGGGCAGGGGCAATGGTCTTTTGGCCTTGCGCGATGATCCCCTTTTGCTGCCTCCAACGCTTATGCTATGCCACGATTCGCTCAAATCGGGCCGGCGCGATCCGAAACCGCCAAGAAGCGGCACGCGAGATGCCGCCACAAAGACGCCGGACTTTCAAATCGTTTCGTGAACCCAGCTGGACCGCCGAACGCAAAGTGCAAAAGTTCAACAGCCTCGCCGAATATGCCACGAAGCGCTTCCGGCTCGCTGGAAAGGCTTACCTTGACGGCGGTGACCCGTTTTTCGCGCCGATCGACACTTTACAGCGGGACGCCGGGATGAACGGCCGGCGCTTCGTCAGTTTCGCCAATTACGATTATCTGGGGCTCGCGGCGCATCCCAGGGTTAAGGCCGCGGCGGCGGCCGCTCTGGACACGTTGGGGATTGGCGCGCTCGGCTCTCGCCTTGTCGGCGGCGAACGATCAACGCATCGCCACCTTGAAGCAAGCATCGCCAAATTTATCGGCGCCGAGTCGGCGCTTGCCCTGGTCAGCGGCTATCTCACCAATGTGACGACGATTTCATATATACTGGGGTCGCACGACGCGCTTTTCATCGATGAACTGTCGCATAACAGCATCGTTAGCGGGGCCAAGGCTACCCCCGCCGAAACCATTATTTTCCGGCACAACGATCTCGACCATCTCGATTTTCTCTTGCGTGAAAGACGCGGCAATTCCCGTAACGCCCTCATCGTCGCCGAGGGCCTCTACAGCATGGATGGCGACATCGCCGACCTCGTCCGCCTTGTCGAGCTCAAGGAGCGGCGCAAGGCTTGGCTGTTGATCGACGAGGCGCATTCGATCGGCGTGCTCGGCAACGAAGGGCGCGGGCTTTGGGAACACGTTGGTGTCGATCCGCGACAAATCGACCTCGTTATCGGTACCTTATCGAAGACTCTGGCGTCTTGCGGCGGGTTCGTCGCGGGCAAGGCGCCCGTGATCGAATGGCTGCGCTATACGCTGCCGGGCTTCGTCTATAGCGTCGGCCTATCGCCAGTTATAACGGCGGCGGCGGAGACCGCCTTGCAAGTGATGCAGGAAGAGACCTGGCGCGTTGAGCGGTTGCGCCACAATGCCGAACTCTTCGTGGAGCTTGCCCATGACGCGGGGCTCGATACGGGGCCTGCCATCGGGCGTGGCGTCGTCCCGGTCCTTTTTTCGGACAGCCTTGAGACTCTGGCGGCTTCCAGCCATTTGATGGACCACGGCTATTACGTGCCGCCGATCATTCAAATAGGGGTGCCGAAGGACCAGCCGCGTCTGCGTTTTTTCATCTCTGCCGTCCACACCGAGGCGGACATGAGGGGCGTGATGGACCTGTTGGCCAAGCGGGAAAGCGAGCGTGAGGCGCCGGCCCGTTCGTTGAGCGCGGCGACCTGACGGTGGCGCCAAGTTTCGGTTCGCATTTCCTGCCGTGGGCCGCGCGGCGGTTGCTCGAACCCGCGGTAGCGTTACGGCCGCATCCCGCCCGAGGCTCGAAAAGAAGCAAGGCTAATTCCATGAGCAGGACCGAGCGCAAGATAGAGGTCGTTGCGGCGAATGGGCTGCGAAACTTTCTCGACTTTTGCCGGTTGCCCCGGCTTCTTTATAAGGATCACCCAGGCTTTGCGCCCCCTCTCGATGCCGAGCGCTGGACCTTATTCGCAAGCAAGCTCAATCCGCATTTCAAGCTCGTTCAATCGCAAGCCTGGCTCGCCCGCAAGAATGGCAAGCTTGCGGGCCGGATTTTCGCACAGTTCTACGACGACGCTTATGCGCCGCTTGGCGCATCGCGGGCGCAATTTGGTTGTCTCGATGCAATTGACGACGACGAAGTCGTCGCCGCCCTGACGCGAGCCGCGGAAGCTTGGCTGCGCCAACGCGGCGCCGCGCTCGTGCATGGGCCGTTTTCGCCCTCCGTGAACAGCGAGGCGGGATTGCTCGTTCAAGGATTCGAAGCCACGCCCATGGTGTTCATGCCATGGAACCCGCCCTACTTGAGCGGTTCCCTGGAGCGCAATGGCTACAAAAAGGCGCGCGATCTCATTTCCTACCGCTATGATGCCGGCGAGAAAGACCGGCAGGCGCGCCCAAGCATTCTGGAGCGGCCCGAATGGCGCGATAGGCTCAACATTAGAACCCTCGATCTTAGGAACCTCGGCAAGGAAGCGGCGATTATCGTCGATATCTTCAACGATGCCTGGAGCGAAAATTGGGGTTTTGTGCCCTTTACGCTCGCCGAGTTCATGTCGAGCGCCCGCGCGCTCAAGCTGGTGATGCCGCCAGAAGGCGGGTTCATGATCGAACTCGACGGCGTGCCGCAGGCGTTCGGTGTCGTTTTGCCGAATCTGCAGGAAATAACCGCCGATCTCGGCGGCCGTCTGTTCCCTCTCGGCCTGCCGCGCGTCGTCTCGCGGATCAGGACGCATGCCTTTACGTCCGGGCGGCTCGCGCTTTTTGGCATCCGCCGCGCCTTGCATCGCAGGGCCGCCGGAGGCGCGGTCATTCTGGTTTTCATCGAGGAAATACGCCGGCGTAACAAATCGAGTTCGCTTGGACACGTCGAGTTCGGCTGGGTTTTGGAGGACAATCTCGGCATACGCAGGCCAATCGAACTTTCCGGCGCGCGCGTCGACAAGGTGCATCGCATCTATGAGAAAAATCTCGCGGCTTGATTTTAGAGAACCTTGACCGCGCGGCAATTTTCCGCGTTCGTGGATCATGATATGAATTGCTTGAGGGAGATCGGCACATGGGACTTGACTCAATAGATGCCGGACCCGGCCGCATGGAACGCGGGGCGGCGGACGCGGGCTTCATCGCGACCCCGCTAAAGCGTCCGCACCCTCCGCGCCGCCGCGCCATTTTAGCGGCGCATCCGGAAGCCGCCGGTCTTATCGGCCACGACCGGAGGACGGCGGCGATCACTCTCGCCGTCGTCGCCGGACAGACCTCTATCGCAGCGCTGCTTGGATACCTTGGGCCCGCACATTGGTGGGCGGCTTTGGCCGCTGCCTTTTGCATCGGCGCCTTCGCCAATCACGCCATGTTCGTCGTCATCCACGACGCGACCCATAATTGCATCTTCAGTTCCAATATCCTGAACAAATGGACCGCGATCCTTGCCGATCTGCCAAACACTTGTCCGACCGCGATGGGATTTCGCTGCTATCACATGAAGCATCATTCGCATCTCGGCGATTACGATTACGACGCCGATCTCCCGAGTCATTGGGAAGCGCGTCTGTTCGGCGGAAGCGCTTTTGGCAAGGCGGCGTGGATGTTTCTTTTTCCGGTCTTCCAGCTTACCCGCCTCGGCCGTCTGAAAGGCTCCGTGCCGATGTGGAGCCGGTGGACATTCGTCAATGGCGGTTGCGTTTTCCTTTACGATCTCGCCGTTCTGGCCTGCATCGGCCCGAACGCGCTCGTTTATCTTTTCGCGTCGTTCTGGTTCTCGGTCGGAGGCTTGCATCCGCTCGGCGCGCGCTGGCTCCAGGAGCATTTTACCTCCGATCCGGCCCAGGAGACGTTTGATTATTACGGTCCCTTAAACCTCGTCGCGCTCAACATCGGCTATCACAACGAACACCATGATTTTCCCGACGTGCCGTGGTCGCGACTGCCGCGGCTGAAGCAAATAGCGCCGGAATATTACGCCGGACTCAAGACGCATAAGTCGTGGAGCGGGCTGTTGCTCAAATTCATTTTCGACCCGCAATTCACTTTATACACGCGAGTCGATCGCAGCGCCGCGCCGGTTATCAGACCTCGTTGAGCTGATCGGGTGCCGGCGAAACGTCCGCAAGGGCCGGCGCCTTAGGCGTGCGTTTCCAGGTCTCGGTCGCCCCGAAAACGGTCTTGAGGATCGACGGCGCGTTGGAGACGCTGACATAGATCATCAGCGGGGTCAGGGAAGCGAGCGTCGCGAGATAGCGCCAAAACGAGCCCCGCCGCAAGATAATGTAGGGCATGAGCGTCATTCCAATGCCGATGATCATGATCAAGGCCGCGACCGTTGCGATGACCGGCAGGTAGGGGGCGGGATCGCCGCCCCGGATGATCGCGCATAGAGCCAAGCAAAGGCAGGCGAGCGCAACGCAAGGGTAAAACGTCTGGATGAGAATGAGAAAACTCGCGGACATCTTTCGCCAAACCGGCCAGTTGGCCATCCAGACCTCGCCGAGTAGCTTGCGGGCAACTTGCACAAAGCCGTTCGACCAGCGTCTCTGTTGGACCTGCCAATGCGAAACCTTTTCGGGGACCAGCCCAGGCACCGGGGGATCCATCGCGAAAAGACCATGCCATCCGGCGATCTCGGCGCGCACCGTGAGATCGAGATCCTCGCAGAGCGAGTCGCCCGACCAACCGCCGGCTGCCATGATCGCCGCGCGGCGCCAGACCCCGGCCGTGCCGTTGAATTGAAACAGCCAGCCGGCGCGATAGCGCGTCGCCTGCTCAATGACGAAATGGGCGTCGAACATCAGGCCTTGCGCGCGGGTCAGCCAATTCGTCCGATAGTTTGCGAATTCGCAACGCGATTGCACGAAGCTCGCGCTTGGATCGGCGATCAAGGCCGGGACAATCGCCCGCAGCCAATCCGGCGGCGGCCGGAAATCGGCATCGAGAATGGCGACATAGGGGGCATTCGAGTGAGCGAGGCCAGCAGCCAAAGCGCCCGCCTTGTAGCCCGGCCGCCCCGGGCGACGAAGGTGCGAAATATCGTAGCCTTGCCGGCGCAGCTCCCAAACGACAGCGCTGGCAATCACGGTCGTCTCGTCGGTGCTGTCGTCGAGAAGTTGGAAATGCAGCTTTTCGCGGGGCCAATCTAGGGCCGCCGCGGATCGCAAGCTATCCGCAACCATTGCGGGTTCGTTAAAAACCGGGATTTGCACGAGAACGTGAGGAAGGCGGGCTTCGCTAACCACCGGTGCCGGAAGCGGCTTGCCGAGCAGCCTGCCAGTCGCTTGCTCAAAAATATTGATGCCGATGAGAATCAGAAAGCCGCCGCCAACGAACAGAAGCCCGCACGCGGCGGCGAGCAAGCCGGTCTCGCACCCAATTCGGAAAAAATCGACGAAAACCAACAACCAAGCCCCCGTTACACCGTCGCTTCCGGTCCGCTGCGCCTGCGCATTTCCATGCGTCTTTTCGCTGCAATGGCCGTTTTGCCGGACTGTATTTCGCGCCAGCCGCGCCGCTTCGTGCAAGCAACCAGAACGCTTATACAAGCCGCACAAACGGACACTTCACAAGCTTTGAATCCGAAAAGCCTGGTTTCGACAACAAACAAATTGCAACAGTTTGTTGCAGAATTTGAGCTGGAATGTTTAACTTTGAGACCGCGCGGAGGAGCTTCCGGCAGACTGGCAGGACTTAGGAAATTGTTAACGAATACGTTCTTTGGTTTCCGGAACGTTAACCTGGAAACGCGCCATGACTTTGTCCACGAGCCTAGCCGGCAGGATGCGGGCGAGGCGTGCCAACAAATAGAGGGACCTTGGAAAAGCAATAATCGCCCTGCCCCGTTCGAGACCGCGTTGAATGAGGATGGCGGCGTCAGCGCCGGTGATTTCGAGCGGCTTCATGGCGTCGATACTGTCGTTCAACGGAGTCTTCACAAAGCCGGGGACGACAAGACTGACCCGAACGCCACGGGCCTCGATGCGGCCGCGCAAGGATTCGCTATAGGCATGGACCGCCGCCTTGGTCGCGCAATAAGAAGGCGCGTAGGGTAAGCCGCGTAAGCCCGCGATCGAGCCAACGAAGGCAATTTGGCCGGCCCCGCGCGCGCACATCGGCGCGATCAAAGGTTCGACCGTGTTCAATACGCCGATAAGATTGATCCCAATAACGGCGCGAACCGCGCGCGGGTCCTCAATGATGTCTCCCGGCGCCAAGCCGGTCGTGATGCCCGCGTTGGCGATGACGAGGTCGAACGGCCGGCGCATGTCGGCGGCTTCGATCCAATGCGCCATCGCATTTCGATCACAAACATCCAGTTGGCCGATGCTGACTTCGGCGCCTTGCGCGCGGGCGGCGGCGGCGGTGTCCTCCAACCGTTCGCGGTCGCGCCCGATGAGAGACAAGGATACCCCATCGCGCGCGTAAGCGAAGGCAAGTGCGCGGCCAATACCGCTCGATGCGCCGCTAATGAGGATGGTTTTCGGCCGCATCGGAGCTAAAGCGGACCAGGATTCTTGTATAAAACCATCGCTTCCCCCAAAATCGCGAGATCGTTATTTTGTGCGCGCGCGATGAGCCGGAGGGTGAGCTCCGGTCTTGAAACGTCTCGCCTGCGCATGACCCGGCCGGACACGCGGATGCCTTCGCCGGCCAGCACCGGCCGCAGAAACTTGCCCGATAGCCGCGCGATGAAAAGATCGCGCCGCCAGCGCATGAGCAATTGTTCGAAACAGGAGAGCATCAGCATTCCATGGATAGGCATCCCAGCAAGCCCGGCCGCCCGGGCGGCATTTGGGTCGAGATGCAGAGGATTGTCGTCGCCGGAAACGGCCGCATAGCGCGCGAGCGCTTCCCGCGCAAAAGGCCCGAAGTCTTGCGCGCGGATTTCGTCCCCGGCATTTGGCCAATCCGGCGGCGCCGGCTCCATTCGGGCTTCGATCATGATGCCGGTTCCAAATTAAGCGGCACGATGCGCAGCACGGTTTCGAGATGCGCGCAAATCTTCCCTTGCCCGGTCGAAACAGCCATTCTTAAAGTCAAGCGCGGTGGCTTTGCGGTGCGGCGCGCCTCAACGGCGAGGACGTAATCGGTTTCGATTCGCAGATCATGTTCGTAGGCAAAGCTCTGCGCCTCGTGAACCGGCAGAAATCCTTGGCCGCCGGTCAATTGCAAGATCAAGCCGCGGACGGCTGGAAG
>JBOHJT010000020.1:0-20508 GCA_050728715.1 Methylocella sp. | reverse complement strand
TCGCCGAGGCACTGGCCCCGGCCGCATCCGTGGCGATGACCGAGACGGTCAATGCGTTTCCAACGTCGGCCGCGACCGGGACATAGGCCGGGGACACCGCGCCGGTGATCGCGGCGCCGGCCCGGTTCCATTGATAGGCGAAGGATGTTGGCGCGTTCGTCCAGGCGCCAGGCGAGGCGGTGAGCGTCTGGCCAACCTTCGCCGTGCCGGAAATCATTGGAATCGCCGTGTTGACCGGGATTCCCGCAAGTACGGATATGCTGAACCCGCTCGTTTGATTCGGCGTGTTGATCGCGCCGGTTAGGGCCTCGATGAGAGCGAAGGTCACGGTGCCAGGAGCGCTCGGCGGCGTTGGCCCAACTTGGAGGCTCGTCCCGACGATCTGCAAGGCGCCAGCCGGGCTGAGAGAGGCGAGCGAGATCGTGGATCCAGGCGATGCGCCCATGATCGATCCTACGGCCGTTCCTTGCGGCGCGCCGGCTTGGAAAGAGGCCGCATTCGAGGTAAGTGGCTGGAGCTTGACTACGGTGAGAAGCATGTTGACTGTTGACATGATGACTCCATGAAAAATCCCGCCGTTTGGCGGGCTGGTTAACCAAGTAAAGCGATGAATTCGCCGTGGTGACTTATGGAAGAATGGTGATCCCGGTCGCCATCATGGCGCCGCCAGCGGCGGCCCACGTGAGAGTTTCCGTGGCCGGTGGGTGTTGCGGACTAAAATCGCCGATCTCGTAGGAGGCGGCCTTTGTGGCCGCGAGATACACGGCGTGGCTCAAGGGAACGGGAGAGCTTGACGAATACGCCCCGGACTGCGTGGAAGCGACGCAGTAAACGGCCCATTCTCCAGGGGCGAATCCTGACAACGCCGGAACGGTGATGCTCGCCACCGCCCCGCCAACGGCAACCGATGACGAGCCTATCGGGGACACTTCGTTCGTTCCGTGATATCCGCGAATGTTGCCATCGCAGAATGGCCCTGTTGGGGCGCCGGTCTGGCTGAAAGTATAAATGGACGGCTCGGATGGTCCGGCGATGCGCCAGAAATAAAATCCCTGGACGAAATGAGCGCCGCTGGCCTGCTGCCCGGACGGCGGCAATGCCGTCCATCCGGCGGGCGCGGAGAACGACCCGCCGGCCCTCCCGGTGCCGAGGGTCATGAACGCAAGCATGAGATCGCCGGATTGAATCCCGGCTGGCACGTTCAGAGTGAGACTGGTGGTCCCGGCGCCATATCCGCCATCGCCGAGGAAGGATATATTTCGCTGTTGGCCAAGCCGATTGAACGCCGTTCTCACGTCAATCGTCCATCACGCCGAGCTGAACCGTGATGTCGGACGTCGATGCCGAGGTGAGCGTCGCCGCCGCGATGGCGATCAAGACGACATAGAGGTTGGCCGCGACGAATTGCGCGCCGATTGCCCCCGCGTCCCAGATGGTATGGGTTCCGAGCCCGCTGTAGGGAATGAGCGGGACCACGCAAAGAAGCGAGGCGATATCGGCGGCGTTGATCGCCGGGGCCGCTTTGTCGGTCCATGTGCTGTTCGACGGGTTCGCGCTGAAAACGTAGGCCTGAAGCGTTGTCGTGAGAACGGATTTTGATGTCACGCGCAGCGACATGAGGGTGCCGCTGCCCGCTCCACCGACCGCGAA
The DNA here is from genome assembly GCA_050728715.1 of Methylocella sp. GTDB lineage: Bacteria > Pseudomonadota > Alphaproteobacteria > Rhizobiales > Beijerinckiaceae > Methylocapsa. The sequence continues at coordinate 18,858 of JBOHJT010000020.1, read as the reverse complement.
TGTCATTAACCCGCCAAGCTCGTTGCCGCTTGCGTAGGCGCCGTTTGATGTGACGGTCGGCGTGACGGTCGCCATGGTCGTGCGGCCGATGATCGACCCGATGGTGGCCGTCCCAGCAACGAGCCCAACTGTCGAGCCAGTCTGCTGTGCGGGTGTTCCGAGGGTCGTGTTGATCATTGTAAGGCCAGCCGCCGTCGCCGCGCCATTCAACGTACCAAGGTTAACGGTACCTATATTCGCGGAACCAGCTGGGAGGGCGGTCTGCAAATTGATTTTGAGATTGCCGTTTACATCAGTCTGATGTGCAACCATCTGACCGTTGGTCAAGATGGGCGCGCTCGACAGATATTCGGCGCCGGACGCTGTACCCGTCAAAGGGAATGCGGAACCGAAGTTCGACGACGTGCCGCCGGACCCGCCAGTCACGACGTTCACGCGGAGATTGCCGGCCGTATCCAAGCTTAGAGGGCTCGTCTGACTAGTCGTGTAGGTAGGAGCGGAGGTCGTGACCGCGCCTTGAACGAGCGGCCCTCTTTCACCAAAAGTTGTCGAGCCTTGCGCGACAAGGAGCCCATTCACAGAGGTGTCTTGCGCCGCGCCATTCAGAGTGCCAAGATTGGCCGTTACCGTGCCACTGACGGGCTGCGTCGCTGGCCAGAATGTCCCAGTGACGCCAATCGAGGTGTTCAACTTGTTGAAGATGCCGGAAAGCCAGCCGCGTATGCCAACGGCCCCTATTGGGGGTATAACGCCAGTTGCGTCTGTGCCATCCTGGGCTGGAGTGTTGAGGGCTGTCGTAATTGCTGTTACTGCCGCAAGCGTGGGCGGTTCGACGAGCGCCTCGGTTGAGGGGCTGCCGAGGTAGGTCTTCTGCGCGATATTTCCTGACACGGACTCAGCGCCCATCTCCAGGGTGAAGGCTGCTCCAGTGCCGTCCTTAGCTGGCTTGGAAGTGTTGGTCGCGGTCATTGTTCTGTTCTATCAGGCTGCGAGCGGTAACATACCGGTCGTCATGTCGAGGGTGTTGATCAGAGACGGTGCAGAGGTTCCAGCAATAACAGCCGGCGTTGCTGCGCTCGTCGCGGGTGAATTTGGTCCGATTGAGTTTGTAGCAACGACGGTAACTGTCATTGTATTCCCGATATCTCCTGTTACAGGAGCGTAAGTCGAGGCTGTTGTGCCAAGGATTGCGCCCCCAACGCCGCCGTTCCACTGATACGTGTAGCTCGCCGGTGTGTTCGTTTGGGTGCCATGGGACGCCGCGAGGATTTGACCAACGTGGGCCGTGTCGGTGATTTGCGGAAGTCCCGGAACCATAGTATTGACGCGGGCTGCAGTGATGTCGAATATCGTCAGCATGGCGTGTATTCCTTGTGTATCATGCCTTTAGTGGTCATCAGTGTCTCCTATGCTGCAAGAGGCAGCGTGCGCTGTGTCATATTGAGGTTTGCGATTAGCGTCGGGCCGGAACCTGTTGCATTCTCGGCAACCGAAAGGGTGGTCGCGTTCGGCGAGTTTGTCGCTCCCATCAGCGTTTCAGTGATTTGAATTTTGAAGGTGCCTGGGCTCGGCGGCGTCGGGCCGACCTGGATAACGCCGGAAACCAATTGCACCGCGCCGGAATCCGAGTTCGAGAGCGAAAGGCTCGATCCAGCCGTGGTGCCTTGCACCTTTCCGATCTCCGTTCCTTGCGGGGCCCCGACACGGAATGTCGCCGCGCTCAAAGTAAGCGTTTGAAGCGTGACAACAGTGAGCTGCACCAGAATCCAGCCGTTTGCTTGCAGGATAGGAGCATCGAACGGCTGGACCTCGATCGACACGCCTGGTGTGCTCGAGTAGGAACGTCCGTTGAATGAAAGGCTAAGATGCACGCCGTCCGCCGGCGGAAGCATCGTAATCGTCGCTTTCCCGGCAATAGTTTGATAGGCCGTCCACCCAGATGCTTGCAAGACCGCCATGTCGAAGTCAGGCACTTGGATTGAAACACCTGGAATGCTCGAATAGGTGCGGCCATCGAATGAAATACTATTCCGGAGCCCCTGGTTCTGCGGCCACATTTGAATTAATGCCACATCGCAACTCCACAAAAAATCCCGCCGTTTGGCGGGATCGTTAGACAAGGAAAGCGCGCGGGCGCAGGCTAGTTCAGCGCCTCGACGATGAGCTGGGAGAGGGTGATCGTATTCGTTCCAACCCCGGCCGTCGTCCATTCGGTCGCAATCGTGACTGCCTGGGCGGCGTTGGTCGCGACGGAGACCGGCTGGGCGATGCTATTTTGCAAAGTAACGTTGCCGGCGTTCGGCGTGCAAATGATGCTGCATTGCACATTCACCGCCCCGCCGGGGGCCGCGGTCGCCTGGAAGATCCATTGAAGCGCAAACCCGACGTTTGTTTGGGAGGCCATTATCGCCGTCGTGGAGCCCGCCTGCCCGATCGCGGTGCTCCCGAGCGAAAGCCTGTGGGTAAGGATAGGGACGGTCGATCCCGTCGTGATCTGGAGGTGTGCCGTCACCCTGAATGCGCGCGCCGCCGTTATGAAATTCGCCGGGATAGTGAAGGTGGGCGTCATGTTGACGAAAGCGCTGGAGCCGGTGTTCGAGTTGTTGGTCGAGCCGCTATTGCCGACGAAAAGGGTGATAGGCGTTGGCCAGCCGCCAGCCGTCACGTTGTCTTGAACGACTAGCCTGTTCACCGTGGTATCGACAAAAACCTCGCCCAAGGCGCCCTTGTTGGCCTGGACGTTCGTGGTTATATCGCGCCGAAGCTGAACTTGAACCGACATTTATTTACCTCTGGTTATTGTCGCCTACCCAACTGGGTCACTCACAAGGCCAAGATTGATGGACGCAAGAAGCACGCCGTCGGTGACGACGCCCCATTGATCCGTTTCTGAAATCGCCTCGCTCACAAAGCGAAAATCGAATCTCGTCGAACCGGCGGCCAGCGCTTGGCTCACCGGCCCAAGCGGCGATCCTGAGCCAGTCGGCGAATAGGTGTAGGCGGCGCATTCGGACAGATCCTCGATCGCGTTGCCAAAAATGTTAAAACTCTGGAATTTCATGTAGACCGTGACGCCGATGAAGTTTTGCGGCAGCGGAAAGTTGAAGATCGCGCCGTCTACCCGCGCGAAGGACGCGCCGATCGAATGCGCGACAGGCGTTGTGCCATAGAGGCCGCGATAAAGAAGGCCCGTCGGCGATGAGGATGGGCCTCCCGAATATTTATTCCCGGACACAAAGGGCATCGCGGCGAACGCCAGCAGCTCGTTGTCCACGAGGCAGAGCGTCACGCCGTTTTGCGCATCGGCGGCTGTGCCGGATGTGAGAATCCCGCCGCTTTCGGTGAGATCGACGGAAAGCGTGCTGGCGGTATCCGGGTTCGCGCCAGCCGGCGCGGCGAGCGCGGCATACAAGACCCCTTGCCGCGCCGGCCCAGATACCGTGCCCACATGGGAGTAAGTATTGCCGTCGGTCGAGATCCAGACGAAGGCGCCGCCCCAGTTCGGATCGGCGATGCCGCTTGCTCCTTCCGGGGTGGCGGCGCCGTTTGGCGTGGTGCTTCCCCCCGTGAAGGACGCGAACGCCGGCAAAAAAGTCATCGGCTCGGCGCCTGCCGAATATTGCGCGCCCCAAATGTAAATTCCGTCCCCGCTCGTCCCGGCGTAGCTCGTCGTGGGATGGGGATTTTCAAGCAAAATCGAGAGGACGGGAACGGCGGCCGCCGCCATCGGGCAAGAAATAGAACAGAGATACCAAGCGGTGCTGCCGGGAGCGAGGGTGATCGACGCGGCGGTTATGCCGGCATCCGGCGTTCCGGCAACCCCAGTCGAAACATTGAAATCGCAGCCGATGACGAATGAGCCATTGTTGATGTTGAGGCGAAGCGCCGAGCGGGTGACGGCCTGGGCATTGACGGAAAAGACGATCTGGGTAAGATTGGCTTGCGACGCGGCAACGGTTTGCGTGGCACTATGCTGCCCGTTCGAATTGTCCTCGGCCAAGAGATAGACGGTTTGCAGCCCGGCACTGACGGCGGCGCTGACATTCGGCACACCGCCCGTCAGGACGGCGGGCGGCTCGAAGATGACCGGCGGATTGACCCTTGAGGGAATGATGTTTTGGTCCGTCGAATTCGGCTTGTTGGGCTGGGTCGGATATTTGACGGCTGACGCCACGCCGCTTGGAAACTCCTCGGCGGTGACGGCGAGAAGGCTGTTGTCGTCCTCCTCGATCTCCGTTATCCTGATCGCGACATTGCTCAGGCCGATACCGGAATCCGTGACGGCTACGATGTCCATCGGCTCAAGCAGGCAATATTCCATCGAAAGCTTGAACTTGTAGGTGTTGCGGATATAGAGCCCGCGCTGGAGGATCAAATTCGCGGAAATGATGCCCACGGACGGATCGGTGATTTCGCTCGCGGTGATGTCGGACGCCATGCGCAGCCCATAAAGCTCGATCGCGTTTTGATCATATGCGTCGATCGGCGTCGCGTCGTAATAATCCGTGATGTCGTTGATTTGCAGCCTTTGCCAATTGTATGAGGCATAGGGGTCCGAGCGGATGACTTCGAGCGGGTCTTTCCCGTCCTCGTGAATGAAATCGTCATCGGCTAGATTGTAAAGACGCGTCACATTCGGGTTGAAGGTGACGCTACCGATGCTCGTGTTGGGATTCGTTGCCACGGAATCCCCGTAAGAGATGAATTTCAACTTTCCGCCGGACCAAACCGCCGCCGCTTTGGTGAGTTTCAGCCAGCGGGAGATGATGGAATTTGCCGATTCTTGATTGGTGAGGCACGGGCTCAAAGCAAGATAGGTTGCCCGGCAATAGGTCTGGTAAGAAGAATCCCCCGATACCCCGAGGAGGGTCGTCGCGTCGATGGATGCCGACGGGAAAAGGACGCCATATTGGGCGTTGGTGAGAAAGTCCTGGATGATCAGCGCTGGGTCGGAATCGAAGCCATTGATGACGTTTCCGTATCTTATGGCGGCAATGCCATTGAGCACGAAGGAGAATTGCGGCAGGTTCGGGCTGGAACCGAGAAAATAATTGAAGGCCCCGACATAGGCGAGACCGTTGTAGCCGAGATCCTGGCCTGGAAAATGCGCCGAGAGATATCCCCATGGCGCCTGTGGGGTAGAGCCGCCGGTCGCGACCTCAAGGCCAGTCCCATTCAAGAGGAGCGTTTGCTGCTGATTTACGAATGTCCTGACATAACCGCCCATCGGGCCTTCGCAAAGTCCCATCAGGAACGAGGTATAGTAATTATAGCTCTGGACCGGGTTGCCGCCGCCCTTGCCTTGGTTTTGCTTCACCGGCCTCGAATAGAAGCCGCCGGTCCATATCGCGTTCGCGGCGAGCCTGTTTTGACCATATAAAATGGTGATCGGGACGGCATTGCTCGCCGTTTGGATCTGCACGCCGTTGTAGCGGTAGACATATCCTGGATTTGATGGCCCTCTTAGGAAGCCCATGCATTAAGGCTCCTTTGCCCATAGAGAGAAGAATTTTGGTTTTCTCGAAGGAGCCGAAAGCGCGACATTGCTCGCCACGTTATCCTCAAGCACAATGTCCGCAGGCTGGAACGCATGAACGATGGTAAGAGGGTCGCTGATTGTCACAATGCCGCCATGCGAATAGCAACGCCCGTAGCGGAAGACCATCACATCGCCGGGCAATGGCGAATCCACTTCTTTCGTCCGGTCGAAGATGAAGCCAAGGTAACGTTCCTCACTCCGGTGCAGATACCAATCATCGGCATAGGGGCGCGGATCGAACGGCGGAACGAGACCGGTATCGACGAAGACCCGGACGAGCAGCATCCCGCAATCGACGCCCGCACCCTTGATGTCGGCTTGATTGTGGTAGGGCGTGCGAACCCAGGAACGTGCCTCGCTGACGATCGCGGTGCGCTGGGCGGACTCAAGGCTCATTGCGAAGAATCAATTGCAAATTGCATGACCGCGAGAATGGCCATGAGAATCCAGATCATGGCGATGATGATTTTCTCTAGCGCTCGCTTTGCGTCCCAATCCGCGCCTATTTCCCAAAGCCAGGATTCGATCTTCGTGATGACTTTCATGGGCTTGGTTCCTCTGCCAACGTGAACAGCGCGCGCACCGGGAACCGCTCGGGGATCGGAGTTCTGGCGAAGACAACCCAGCCGATGTCGCCAGGCTCCATCATATTGAGGATTGAAGCGCCGGTCGTCCACACGTCATCGACGATGAGCCTGGGAAAGCGGTCACGCGGGGTTGTCACATGATGCAGGAGAGCGTTTGCAAGAGGAATGCCGCCGCGAGGGACGCTATAGACATCGCCAAAACGCCCTGCCCGGCTGTTGATCATCTCCGCAAGCGCGATCCAATCTCCCGTACCCAGCGAATCGCATTCGATCTTGAACCGTGACGGCTTGCCCGATGCGAGCGTAAAGTTGCCTGGCCGGAATAAATTCATAGATTTATTTTCCTTTTGCTATTGACTTTCTCCTTTACTTTCTGTATTTATACTATCGTTCATGCGTAAAACATGAACAATAGTTAAACAGTAGCAAATAGGAGATTGTAATGTCAATAAAAGGCAAGGAAGTACAAGCCGTTACGGACGCGGCGCGTCAGGCAGGCAAATAGCTCGCGACATTCGGCGCGGTCGAGGCGATGGCGCGAAAGGTCATGGCCGAGACGGAGCGCGCCGCATCGGCGCAAAACTTCGCCGAGTTCCTGCTTTCGGGGACCGGCTCGCGGGCGCTCGTCAAGATCGGCGATTCGGTCTTCCGGATCGAGGGGTAAGAAATGGCCAGGCTGCGTTCAAAGCACAGCCTGGCCATTTTATTGACGCCATGGCATCATAAATGTGGCAATGACAAACGGGACAGATCTGGCGAGAAACAACAGCTCTGGCCGCTTTTGCATCGCGCGCATCAGAAGGCATAGGACGCGATCGGGAGAAACGGAAAGCCCCGGAAATTCACCTTGTTGGCGAATTTATTGATGCAGGTATTGAGCGTGTGGTCGCAGCCGAAATAGACGGTGAAGGCATCGTTCGTGGCAGGGACGTTATAAAGCGGGTACGAGAGCACGAGGCCGACGCCGGGATCGGCATCCTTGACGTTCACGGAGACCCCGGCGTTGAGTCCAGACGAGAAAGTGAGCGATCCCTGAATGAAATTATTCGACGCGCCTGTCCAGTTGATGACCGAGACGGTCGAGCCAGAGCCAACGCTTCCCGCCTGCGCGAACGCGCTTTTCACCAGCCCGCAGCCGGAATCGTAGAGCACATGCAGGCAGCTAGGCGAATAGACGTTGCGCGGCATTTGCAGATCGAGCAGCACCAAATCAGAATTCACCGTGACTTGCGCCGTCGTCCGCCCGATACTGTCGATCGTGCCGATCCGGCCCTTGAAGAGGATCACGCTGCCGACCGGATTTGCTGTGTCCGCCGGCGCGAAAGAGTTGAGAAACGCCCTTTCCCTCTGGATCTCGGCCCCGTCGAAGACGCCGTTCCGCAATGCCTGGAGAAAGGGGACACCGCCGACGGTATCGGCCGCCGTCGCCGCGATTGTGATTTGCTGCTGATCGACTTCTAGACCAACCGAGCATTTGAACTTGAGCCCGGAAATGAGAACCGAGCTGGCGAGATACGTATAGCCGTTGAGGGTTATCGGGACATCGGCGTCGGTGTAGGTCAGGATCAGGCCGGATATAAGCGTGAAGGTATAGCAATCGGCCACATAGGCGAGCGCGTCGGGATCGGCGCGGAGGGCGTTGACGTAGTTTTGAACGGCGGTTGTCGCGGCTCTCACGGCATAAGACCAAGTGAACGAAGGCGCGCGATTTCCTCGGCTCGGGCCTTCAGCCATTCCTCGAATTGCGCGCGGTGACGCCGCGCCAATTCCTTCGTGCAGGCGCGAATTTCCGCGGCCGTTTTCTTTTTCGGATTCAAGGTCATGGTTTCACGCTCCGGAATTTCAAGCTCTGCACTGTCCATAACCCGTTCATGAATTCCTCGAAATCCTCTTGGTCATCGAGGAACCGGCAGTTGAAGGCATATGTGAACGTAGCAGTGACCGCGACCGCGTTGCCAGGCGCCGTTGTGAAGGTGAGCGTGTTCGGAGTCGTCAGCGCCCATCCCGACGGTTGATCCACGCCGTTCAAATAAACGTGTGAGACCGCCGTTACCCACGAAACGGGCTCCGTCTCGCCGCCGAGCGTGCGCTGAAAGGTGAAGACCGTGTTGGTCCCGTTGCCGGTGCCGATTGCCTGAGCCGTGACGGCATTGTCGCTCGGATCGGTATAAAGAAAAGTGCTAGCCTGCCCCTGGCATTGCAGATAGAGCCCCATCAGGCTTTGCAATGAGTTCGCCGCGAGGCCGGGAAACGCGCCGGCCGAATCGAGCCCCTCGATCGTCAGCTCGAACTCATAGAGCGTCTGCGCGTAAAACGGCGCCCTGACCTCGCGGCCCGAGACATGGGAAGCAACGCGCGTCGAGAAGGTCGGGCGCTTGTGGACCGAGAAGGCGAGCCCTGGGAGTGACGGGAAATTTCCAACTGGCACGGGAACTCCTGGAGGCGGGTCTGGAATTGGCGGCGCGAGGAAAGGCCCCTTGCCGTTGAGCCAATTCCCGGCCTGCCAATTGCCGGCATCGCCCCATACATCGGAGCGAAACGGAAAAGTTGGAAAAGGCCGCGCGTCCCAATTCCATACCGAGCAGAACGCCGGCTGGATCATGGGCACGCCGCCGACGATCGGGTTGCGGCTTGGGGTATCCTCGAACCAATATTGATGGATCGCTTGCAGCGCGAGAAGCTGCAAGTTCTGGTCAGGCTTCGGCAGATAGGCGGCGCCATCCACGCTCCGCCATGCGGACCAATAGGGAGTGAAACTTTCCGTCGATCCTGGCGAAAAGAACACGTTCGGCTGGTTCGTCGCCTTGTCTATCGAAGGAAAACCGTATTCGGTGAAGACAATGGATTTCGATCGCGGAACCCATTGCGTTTTCGGGTCATGCGGCGCGTCGCCGTGCCCGTCTTGATCGTCGTAAAGGGCGAAATGCTGATTATACCACCACCAGCGGATTTGCTTGTTGGCGAGGATCTGCTGCTGCGGGAAAAACTGTCTCCGCGTTTGCGCTATCCGGTCTCCTTCCGGCCGCGACACATATTGCCCTGACCCGAGTGGATCGAGCCCGAAACCATCGTTCATCGAGTCGAAATAGAACCAATTGAATTTCTCGCCGCCCTCGATATTGGCCTTGAGATAAGGAATCGAGTTGATCGTCGCCTGGCCCGTCAGGTCAAGGCCGTTGAAGTTTGGCGAGGCGGGCGGTGGCTGCGGCGGCCATGCAGGCAAGACCGTCATGCCATAGTCGAGGCTCGACGTGACGCTCCCGAGGGGCGTTCCGTAATCGGCTGAGGGCGGCACCGTCGCATCGCCGACCGAGCCCCAATCGTAATATTGATCGGTCGCGGCGGCGGCAGCCCGGTTGGCAATATCGAGATTGTTGCTCTGGCCGCTCGATAGAGGGCTGCCGTCGCCGGTCGTCCAGTCCGAGAGCGGCATGTAATTGTCGAAGCAGACGAGATCGATATTGTTGTGCGCCCAGAGCTGGTCGAGGTGCGGCCATTGCCCGTCGATCACGGGAGAGGGCAGTGGCGGATTGGCGCCGGGATGCTGCCAGCCCATGAGGTCGGACCAGTCGGCGGCATAGGAAATCAGGTTGTGAAGGCCAACCAGGTCCTTGGTGAACCCGGCCCGGTCGAAGACGCTCCGCACGTCGTCGGAAAGTGCGATCAGCCCGGCGACGAAGGGATAATCCCAGACCGCGTTGCCATTGCCGTCGAGCGTTCCGGCCGGGGTCCATGGCGACGTGCCGCCGCGTATCGTCTCCAGGCCGCGAAGCTCGGAGCCAATGAGAAAGAGGTCGACGCCGCCGGCGACGACGCAAAGATTCGCATAATGGAGGATCATCCTCCGGTAGGTGAAATCGAGCGGGTTATGGGTTCCGTTCGGGCCGTTGTAGGTGACGGTATTGCTGCCCCTGACGAAATCCGATGTTACGCAAGTGCCGAGAAAACCGTTTACCGCGCTAGTCGCCGCGCTCGACACATCGCCATTGAAATAGGAGATTCGCCCGCGCCATGGTTTCAGAGTCGCGTCCATCAGGATGAAAGGATAGAAGACGATGCGCAGCCCTCTCGTGCGAAGGTCTTGGATGCACTCGACGATCGATTGATCGCTTGGCGTGCCGCCATAGCTGAATACGCCGCCGCTAGACGAGATCGGAATGAGCCCCGGAGATGATTGCGTTAGCGACGAGCAGAGCCAATTATCCGTGACGTAGCTTGACCCGTTCCATGTCTGGAACTGACCGCCGATATAGGTGGTCGAGGGATAGATGTTGCAGAACTGAATGCTCTCATTATTGCCGAACCAGGCGCAGACTATCGCCACCGTCGTGCAGGCCGGAAACGCGGCCTGGAGCTGATCGATCGAAAGAGCGTAGTCCGTCCTATGCAATGCCTGCCCGGCATATGTGTTGATCGCCGAGAATGATGTCTCAGTGACGCGCTTGCCGGTGCGTGCCGCCGTGCCGTAGGTAAACTCCCCCGTTGACGGCAGGAGGTTGACGCCGTTTACGAAGTTCACTTGGCACTATCCAAGCCCTTCACGCTGGCAAGAGGCCCGCGATGTCTTATCCTTGCGCTCCATTTGATCAATGGCACGCCGGCATCGATGGCGATGATGACAATCGCCCGGAGTGCCATGCGCCATAGGCTGTATCTCGGCGGCAGGTGCGGACATTGCCGCACGGCGGAGATCATGCCCGCATCGCCATCAACAGCGAGGCCGCCACGAACAAAGGCGAGCCTGCCAGGAAAAACAGCTCTGGTATTCTTGCCATTGGCGCCCCCTAATGGACTTACACAGCGCAAATGAAAGCGGATTGCATGAACAGCTGTCCTGGGTAGTGTGGAACGCGGTTATTTCCGGCGTGCCGCCATTCTCACGGATGCGTGGTCGAGACGATAATATTGGTGAAGACGGCGGACGAGCCGATCTGGCCGCCTTGGATGGGGAGCCACGGGCCGATAGTGCCGATACTTGTCGGATAAAGCGCGACGGTCAGCTCGGTCGATGATGTCGAATCGGTCAAAAACACCCACATCTCATAAAACGTGTAGCGTCCGGCGGTAAGAGTATTGACGCCATAGGTCACGCTGTAATCTGCCCACGAATGACTGATCAGCGGGAAAGGCGTGTTCGGCGCGGTCAAGATATTGTAGCTCGATGCGATGTCCCCGTTCAGCTCGTTGAGGACGACCGAGAAGCCGATCGGTGGAGCGGGTAATATTGCTCCTTGATTGTCGGAGCTGAACACGACGCCTGGATAGGCAGCCGACGGCGAGCCAGACGGCTTTCGCACATAGACCGAGGCGTACCAGGTGGTGCCGGTCCCGTTCTGCGGGACGGTGAGAAAGAGCCTTGGAATCGCGGACGCTAGTTGAGCTACTGTCCAGGCATTTGATGTCAAACGGTCGATCCCGATCGCATTCTGAATCGCAGTGACGTTGAACGCGAGCAGATTGCGAGGGTTGTATATAGTCGAAAGAAAATTCCCCGCTGATCAGAACCGCAGGAAGGATTCTAGATTGGCGGGAGTGCCAGAGAAATCGGATTGAACCCGTTTCCCATGCCTTCAGTGACGAGCACCCAACCGCAGCCTACATCGTAATAATAATCCCCGTGTTCAATGCGCCCGTAGGGCGCTCATCATACCACAAGATACCTTTTAACGTTCCCACAAGAATCCACAGTAGCGCGCCTAGCTAGGTGCCAACAGTACCAATCACATGTGGAACTTGCGATGGCGGGACCGATACATTGGCAGCCCTATATTGCGGTGCATTCACGAGGGACATCAAATTTGGTGTTACAGACACAATTTCGTCCTTTCCTGAAAACTCCTGTGATTCTAAGGGCTTTTCCGACGAAATTCTGGAGGGAGTTTTCGTCTGGATTCATGTATGGCATCTTGCAACCTCGGCCGCTGTCACGTGGCGCCGAGCTTCGACAGCCCAATATGCGAACCCGTCCGCACGCCTTCATTGATCGTGCGTATGATCTGCTTGGAATTGTTTTTGAAAAATTGCTTCACGCCTTGAGAATCCATGGCCGCTACTTTGAAGTTGGTCGAATGATGCACATGCACTGTCCCGGGGACGCCGCGGTTTCCTTCCATCATGCTCCGGATGGTCGCGGCGGGCCCGGCGGGCACGATCATTTCGCCTTGGTGAACCCGCGCGATCATGTCGAACGGCAGGCTCCATGAGCCTCCCGCGAAGGACGCCATGCCGGTCGCAACACTAAGCACGGTTGCCTCGCCCGCTGCCGCCGGTCCCGCCGCCGCAGGCCCCATGACAGGCGAGAGAAAGCCGAAGATGCCCGCGAAAGTCTCGCCCGCCGAGGCCATGATGCTATGCAAGACGCTGCTGGCGGTGGCCGCCGAGGAAGCTGCTGAGCCGGCGGCCTCGGCGCCAGTGCGCGCGGCGACCCCCGCCGTGACGGCGGCGGTCTGTGCTGTTTGGCTCGTGGTGGTAGCCATTGTCTGCGCTAACTGGCTGGCGAGCCAATTCGCAACCATCTTCACTTGCGATTGGATGAACATAGAAAGGATTTGGTCGAGAATCTTGATAGCCGATTGTTTCAAGCTTTGGTGGCTCGTGATCATACCCATGATCGAGGACGACACGCTCGAACCAATCTGCTCGAAGCTGCGTCTGTAGTCGGCATAGATCTGTTGGTTGACGTTGCGCTCGATTTCTTGCCTCCTAAGCGCGGATTGGCTGGCGAGTTCCTCGATACGGCGCTGAGCGGCCGCGTAAGAAACGGTCCCTTGTTGATAAGTGCCCTCCAGGAACTGGAGGTACTGACGCTCGATGTCTTCACGCTGTGTCTCAAGCGCGAGGAGGCTGGAGAGTTCTTGTTGGCGCGAGATCTGCGCCGTCTGGGCATGTTCCTTGACGAGCGAGACATGCTCTTTCACGCCGTTTAAGGCAATATCATATCGCGCCTGCTCATTTTGCCGCGCGATCGCGAGTTCAGTGTCGCTCGACGTCCGCACCATTGCCATCTTCTTCGCTGCGGAGCTCCCATAGGCTTGCGACAAAGAAGCGAAGCTGGCGTTGATCTGCGCGGCGCCACTGCGCAACGAGTTTGTCGTTGCTTCCACCGCACTCGTCGCTTGCTGCATCCCTTGTTGCAAGTGGGAAACGTCGGCAGTAAATGTTATGGTGACGTCATCTGCCATGTGTACCCCGACTCATTGAAGATCCGGCAGAAATTTCTTGCGTTTTTCGGGTGGGCGGATTCTGATGCGCGCGTGATTCAGTCTGGCTTCCTCACCAAAGAAGACCGCGAGAAGCTGATCGCCATTACGCGAGATGGTTCGCTGGTGCATCGGTTCGCGCGCCAGGCCAATGCGCTCGTTCTCTTGGACAAAGGGTGGAACTGCCTGCAAGTCGCCCATGGGTTTTTGCTCGATGACGACACGATCCGCGGCTGGCGCAAGCTTTTCGAGGACCGCGGGATCGAAGGCATCACCAGCATCGATGTGGGCGCGAGCGCAAGCTATCTGAGTGTGAAGCAGGAGAACGATTTGAAGGCTTGGGCATGCGCGGCACTGCCGCGTTCGACACGCCAGACCGGCGCCTGGATCGAGCGGGAATTCGGCCGCGTTTATGAAAGCCGCTCGAGACTGATCGCGCAGCTGCATCGTCTGGGTCTCGAATACCGCAAGCCAGCGGGTTGTATGGCGCCGGCGGCGTATTGATCATGCGCTTGATAACCTCATCGCGGCGATGCGCGATTTCTTCGTCGCTGAATTGATCTTCCGCAACTTTGACCAATCATCGGATCGCCATATGACAGACGCCCCCTACGATGAAGAAAAGCAAGAGGCGTCTAAATACAACAGGAATGCAAGTTAAATATATATAGGATATAGTTAATGATGTATATAGTTTGCCGCTTACTATCTACGATTGGAGACTTAGGTACATTAAACGGAATCTCGTTTTAACTTTTTCGCCTCCATTGCACGATATATCTCAGCAACGAAGTCCTCTGCGATGTCAAATTCTTGATTAAATGTCGATAAAACATCCCGCCCCGCCTCGATCATCTCGGTTGTGATTTCAATTTCTGCTTCGGGCGCGCCAGTCCCTTCCACTGGAGCGGGCGAGTCAAGCGAATCCTTAGCTGTATTTGGGTTGTTTGTCCAGTGCATAGTTGCGATCAAAGCGCTGCATTGACGTCGGCGAGCTGCGCATTTCCGTCCAGGTGATTCATGTTCCGACGAATAATCATTAGGTGATGACGTGCGTGAACCGCACAACATTTTCCTCCGGATCGCGGACCGGCCGGGTCGCCGAACCCTCAAGGATTCCGGGTTGGCCCCAGTCGCCTTCCGGGCGCAAAAGGACGACTCCCCCGCTGTCGAGCGTGATTGCATCGGGAAGCGGCTCCAGGTCGATCACCATTTCGGTATACCTGAAACCGGAAAACGTGACGTGCCTATCCGCGCCAATCGGCTTCGCCCCAAAGCGTGCCCAGAAAGGTTCGAGGCCTTCGCGCGAATGCCCATAGATTTGTCGAAAACCTTTGCGGCGCGCCAGTTCGATACCAGAGCGGACAAGTTCGAAAGCGAGAGTTGATTTCCGGAATTTTTTCAATACAGCTAATCGTTCCAATTTCACAAAGTCGTGGAAAAATCGCGCCCTGATGCATCCGGCCGGTTCCCCCTTGATAAATCCGACAAAATGAGTTGCGCAGTGGTCATTCCCGTCGAATTCTTCCGCGAAAGGACACTCCTGTTCTGCAATATAAACGGCTGAGCGAACCGAATAAACCATCAAGAGATCGTCGAAGCTGCGCGCCATCCTGATCTCTGCACGGCGATTACTCTGCCGCGGGGCAACGGAGGCATTTAGCGCGGGATGATCTATCGCCTTTGCGCGATTCATTGAAATGGCTCCAAGCTGGAATATTCGAAATCCGAGAGAGGGCGACGCCGGTATGACCACAAGCCAGGAGTAGGGAAGCCGCTCTCGACAAACCCGGCCGCTCGCCCAAAGCGCATTCCGCCGAAGGTGTTCGGGCGGGAAAAAATGTCGGCGTGCCGGTAAAGAGGGCGCTGAAGCCAGCGCATGACGTTACCGATGGCTCCTATCGCGATTCCAGGCAGGCAAAGCGCCATAACATAGATGGCCGCCGGCGCCTCGCCAGGAAAGGCCAAGACGCTCATCTCCGGCGCACCGAAGGAAAAGGTGCCCAATCGGAGTTCCGCCAACCCAGCGGAATTGAGATACAGACAAGCTACGGTCCCCACAATCCGCTCATCGCGAACGACAGCGCCAACGCTGCCTCGATGATGAAGGTGCACCTTGCGCGCCATCTCGCACCCATTGACGATGCCAGGAATGTGCCGTTCAGCCAATTGCGCCAGCTCCGGAATCTCTTTATCCTCAGCAATTCGAACAATATAATGTCTGCTCAAAGGCAGATGATCGAGATCGCGCTGTTTGCGCACTGTAGACGCTTGGAGTCGATCGAAAGCCATTTCCCATCCATCAGAATTTGTGCGATATTGTCTGCTGAATCCTAGTATTGTTTAGGAGATCGAAATGCCGGAAAATCCACGACGGGGAGTTGCGGTAGCGCGAAGGCAGATTGCGGACGCATTCCGCTCGGTGTCGTGGGAGCACCTTCAACTCTTCCTAGCCTGTGCGGACAGCGGAAGCTTTCGGCGCGCAGGCAAGCGTCTGGCAATCGATTCCGCTACCGTGGTGCGACGAATCGACCGGTTAGAAACCGCGATTGGACAGCGTCTTTTTAATCGCCTGAATGCTGGTGTGACGCTCACCGACGACGGTAAGTTGCTAGAAGCCGACGTGCGCGCGATGGAACGTTGCAGCCTCGATATCGTTCGCCGCACCAAAATCCTCGATGAGCGTGCACGCGGGGTGGTGCGTGTTGCAATCACCGAGGGCCTAGGCACTTATTGGTTAATGCCCAAGCTCATCGAGTTTCAGTATGCTAACCGGTTGCTTACATTCGAACTGAACTGCACCATGGAATTACCGGATGTGTCCCGTTTGCAGGCCGACATTTCAATTCAATTAAAGCGGCCGTCTAACCCGGACATGATCGTAACACGCCTTGGCCGTCTGCACGTCTTTCCATTCGTCGCCGAAAGCTATCAGCGGTTGTTCGGCGTGCCGACATCCTTGCACGATCTTCGTCACCATCGCCTTTTGCAGCAATTCTCATCGCAACTTGAGGCAACTGCCTTTGACGAAGGACTGAAATTGCACAATTTACAAGAAACGGTCAGCATCCGGACCAATGCGAGTTCGGCTCTGCTCTATGCCGTTGAGCGGGGTGCCGGAATCGGGCTTCTGCCGACCTATGCTCTCGCTTTGGGCGCACGTTTAGTTCCAGTGGAAATTGGAATTACTCACTTCTATGACATCTGGGTAACTTACCACCCAGACCTTAAGAATTCCGAGAGACATATGGTGGTTCTCGGATGGCTACGCCGCATTTTCAACCCCCAGATCTATCCCTGCTTTAAGGACGAATTCATACATCCGGTCGCGTTAATTGAGCTAATGGCCGAGACAGCAGCCCCAGTGCACGGGCAAGGCTTTATCGCCCTGGAGCCCGGCTTTGATGATGGCGCACGCAATGTGCGGCTAACCCCGGTCGGATAATCGCCGCAGGGAAAATTGAGCGAAGATGGCGTTTACTGCACCCGGCATCGCCCAAGACAGCGAGAAATTTTATCAGAACCCGCTTCAAGCACCTTCCCGAGCATGCCATCCCATCCTCCTCAGGCTCGTGGCTCCTCCTCGGCCCCCCGATTTTCCTTGTTTCCAAATATGTACTTCGAGACGGATCGCTTCAAGAGGTGAGGCTGATAGCACGCGGCGTAGTCCAGAGCTGGCATCACGTGGTAATGAAGGTCCGTGGACCATGCGCACCGGCAACTCGACGACTCGTGACATCGGATCTCGGACGCCGGATCTCGACGCCGGCAACTCCCGATCGAAAGAAGCTCACCGAACGTCCGCCACGCGCACAAACCCGTCGGGAAACCGCGCGACGAGACCGCCTATTCCGCTCGGATCGCCGGTACTTTTCGTGATTGGCTGCTCCTGCCTTTGCTCGATCCGATATACGTATTTCAAGATTTCATGAGCGGGCGGGAATTCGCGCCAGTAAGTAAAGAGACCGAGCACGTCGTGCAACGTCATTTCATCGATCTCCGCGGGCGTGTAGCCACAACTCGTCATGAGTCTTACGTAGATGAAGCTGAAATCGATGCGGGCGGATCCTTTGCACGGACCTCGCCCGCTTGAGCTTCCCCCAGCCCGGCATCTCCTTGCGCCGGTGTTTCAATAAATCCGCCAAGGCGCAAGACCGTCGCCATGGCGGCGCCGATTTCGGGCGCTGTCGCCTCGATGTCGCCGAGCGAGGCGGCGGCGTCGGCATGATCGCGCCCCAGCGCGATTGCGACAATAGCCAGAGCGGCCGCGACGCTGCCTTTTGTCTCGGCCGCGCTCGACATAAGGATGGGTTCGATTTCTTGAACCTGGCGCAAAGTCAAAGGCCGCACCGGCCATTCACGCGCGCCGAGCCGGATTGTCTCGGGCCGCGGCCGCATATTAAGAGACCTCCGCGAATGACCAAGTCATTACATTGCCCGCGGCATCGGCGAAGCACGAGAAATCAAATTCCGGCAGGACGAAATCCTCAAGCTTTGTTTGAAAGCTCAATTTGTTCGATGTGCAATTATTGAGCTTTAACGAAATGGCCTGGCCTTGAAATGTCGTGTAGAAGACCGCCTGGAAGGTTGGTGTCGTCCCGAGAAGTTGATTGGCCACCGTGAACTTTTGGCCCGCGCCGCTAACCGTGTAAGTGTAACTCGCTAGGACGGCCTTGCCGGCGTCCGCTGAATTGAACGTATACACGCCGGCCGCAACTGAATATTGCCCTGCCGCGGGGGCCGACGCCACCAGCATAAGCGGAAGGCCGGTCGCCGCATAGAGGACGCCGGCGTCGGCGACGAAGGTCGCGGAATTAGCGACGGTGACTATAAACGGCGTCGTGGCGGCGACCGTATCGGCTTCAGCGAAAGAGGTCGCAACCTGACCGGCCGTCGGTATGACACCATAATAAAGATTGGCAAGGGCCATGCCGGAAATGCGAGCGACCTTGGCCTTTCCGGTCGTCTTGATCGTACCGCGCGCGATCGCCACGGGGCGCTGAAACTGGCCCGTGAGTTCCTTAATCGTCGCGGTTTCGTCAATCGTAACTTCTTGCACGAGACCGAAATTCAGCGGCGTGGCGTTTGCGATGTCCGTGCGGGTTCCAAGCAGAACACCTGAGCCGAAACTATACATGTGATGACCTCTTCCATTCGCCCTATGCTAAGACGCGTTTGCAAAATCCGGGGATAGTCCAACTCCGCAAAATTATTGGGGCTTTTCGCGACGCCTGCTGGCGCGTGGCTTGCGAAGGCGCGGACATCCGGCGCCCGGACCGTCCGCCCAGGGCAGATCGACCGGTGCAATCCCGAGCGATGGTGCGACGGCACGCGCGACCACCGCGCCGTCGCGCGAAAGCTGGGTCAGCCCGCTCGCGTCGAGCGCCTGTTGCGCGCCCGCCTCGACAAGTCATGACCGCAAGCGTCAATCCGGTTTGAAGAAACCTGAATCCAAATTTGATAATGTCATTCCCGCCTCGCCCGCTTGCGGAAACCAGTTTGATTCACTGATGGATTCAATTACTTTCCGGGC
>JBOHJT010000019.1:0-21045 GCA_050728715.1 Methylocella sp. | reverse complement strand
CGCGACGCGCTATGCCCGGGTCGGCGCCAATTTTGGCGGCCTCGCGGCCAAGATTGCCGGCGCACGCTTACTCGGTGGAGGCGGTGCCTCGGGCAGCCATGCGGCGGCCTGGGCGCAAGTGCTCGGCGGCCTCAAGGGGCCGGTGATGAAAGCCGCCCAGATGATGGCGAGCGTCCCCGGTCTTCTGCCGCCGGGCTATGCCGAGGAATTGCAGAAGCTGCAAAGCGACGCGCCGCCGATGGGCGCGGCGTTTGTCAAGCGGCGGATGCAGGCGGAGCTCGGGGCGGATTGGCTTTCGCGGTTCGCCGCGTTCGATACCCGTCCGGCGGCGGCGGCGTCGCTTGGCCAAGTGCATCGCGCAACCGCCAGGGATGGCACCGCGCTTGCCTGCAAACTGCAATATCCAGACATGAGATCCATCGTCGAAGCCGATTTGCGGCAGCTCGACCTTGTGTTCGCGCTGCACAGGCGCCTCAATCCGGTCATCGACACGCGCGAAATGGCGAAAGAAATCGGCGACCGCGTCCGCGAGGAGCTCGATTACCGCCGCGAGGCCAAACATGCCGCGCTCTATCGCGACATTCTCGCCAATGTCGAGGAGGTTCGCGTGCCTGGCGTGCGGCCGGAGCTGTCAACCGGGCGGCTGTTGACGATGGAGTGGCTCGAAGGCGGCAAACTGCTCGGCTTTAAACAAGCAGGCGAAACCTCGCGCAACCGCATCGCCAAGGCGATGTTCAAGGCCTGGTGGATTCCGTTCAGCCGGTTCGGCGTCATCCACGGCGATGCGCACCTTGGCAATTATGCGGTGTTCGGCATGGCCGGGGACCAAGACGCGCGCGGCATAAACCTCCTCGATTACGGGTGCATCCGTATTTTCACCTCCAAATTCGTCGGCGGCGTCGTCGAGCTCTACGAGGGATTGCTGCACAAGGATTTCGCCCGCACCGTGCATGCCTATGAAACATGGGGCTTTCGCGGTCTCACCAAGAATCTCGTCGAAACCCTGAACATCTGGGCGCGGTTCATTTACGCTCCCTTGCTCGACGACCGGGTGCGCAGCGTCGCCGATGGCGTCGCGCCAGCGAAATACGGCCGCAAGGAAACGTTTAGCCTCCACCAGGCTTTGAAGAAAGAGGGTCCGGTGCTGGTGCCGCGCGAGTTCGTGTTCATGGATCGCGCCGCGATCGGTCTTGGAAGCGCCTTTTTGCATCTCGACGCGCGGCTGAATTTCTTCCAATTGTTCCATGAAACGATGGGCAAATTTTCGGCCGCCGCCCTGAACGAGCGGCAGGCAGGCGCGCTCGCCAAGGCGGGGCTGGCGCAGCCGCCTGATGAGACCGGCGCTCCACCACCTCGGAATCGATGTTGAAACGTTTTCGCGATCTCCGGGCCGCCTACGCCCGTGAAACGTCGTTCAGTCTGGTCGACTCCGCATCCTGGTGTGACTTCGCCACGTCTCGGCTCGAGCCTTTAAGATGATGGACTGTTTGGGTAACCACCTCGACGGTAACTGCTCAAGAATTCCAGCCCCCGCTGCCATAGGGCCGCGTGATGACTTCGAGCAAATGGCCGTTTGGATCCTGGAAGTACACGCCGCGTCCACCATCGTGGTGATTGATTTCGCCTGACTTGGTGCGCGCAGGATCAGCCCAATGTTCGAGACCTCGCTGCCGCACGCGGGCAAGGACCTGGTCGAACTCCGCTTCGCTAACCAAAAAGGCATAATGCTGCATCGAGATCGCGCCTTCCTTATCCATGAAATCGACGTTCACGCCGTTGCCGGTGGCCACTACTTGAAATGGTCCCCATTGATTGGGCGCGGGTAGGTCCAACATTTGGGACAGAAAGCTCGCCGATGCCTTGCTGTCGCGCGCCCATACGATGGTGTGGTTAAATTCGATGGCCATGTGATGCTCCTACGCTGCTTCAAACACGTTCGGGATTTCCCAGGTGATGCTTCCGGTGCTGGAACACCGAACGATGCAGGTCGCCTGAGGTTCCCGCCGCTCTGGACAAAAATTGGCGGCTCCCCCCTTTTCCCTCTTGCGCGCGGGGAAAATCATTGCGAAACCAAAGGTGCCCCAAAAAAGCGCAAAAAGGGCGGGCATGATAGCGGAAAACGGTGGTTCCCCAGCGGGCCCTCCGGCCATGAATTACGCCGAACACGAAAATATCTGCCGGTTGTTTTTCCAGCTCATAAAATACCCCGTCGCCGGCGCGGCCCTCATCCTCGCCTCGCCGGCCTTGTGCCGCGGGTGAGGGTTGCCGGACCCGCCAGCAATGTCGAACAGCCACGGCTTGACCGGCGGACAAGAATCGGGCTGGGTCAAAGCGAAAAGGATTCCCGGAGCCGTTCATGCTGATCGCCATTCCCGCCGAAGACGACCCCGCCGAGGGCCGCGTCGCGGCGACGCCCGAGACGGTCAGAAAATTCGCGGGCCTCGGCGCGAAGGTTAGGGTCCAAGCCGGCGCCGGACTTAAATCCGGCATTCCGGATCAAGAATACGCGGCCGCCGGGGCCATGATCGCGCCCGGCGCTCTGGCCACGGTGAAAGACGCCGATATTGTCTTGCGGGTAAGGCGGCCTGGCGCGGCGGACATCGAAGGCGCCAAGCAAGGCGCCGTTGTCGTCGCGATGATGGATCCTTACGGGCACATCGATGCGCTGAACTCCTTGGCGGCGGCGGGAGTTTGCGCCTTCGCGATGGAATTAATGCCGCGCGTCACAAGGGCGCAGACGATGGACGTTCTGACGAGCCAAGCCAACCTCGCGGGCTATCGCGCCGTTATCGATGCCGCCGCCGAATATGACCGGGTCATTCCGATGATGATGACGGCGGCGGGCATGATTCCCGCCGCGAAAATCTTCATCATGGGCGTCGGCATCGCGGGGCTGGCGGCAATCGCCACCGCGCGCAAGCTCGGCGCCATCGTGACCGCGACCGACGTCCGGCCGGCGACGAAAGAGCAAGTTGTGTCGCTTGGCGCCAAATTCGTCGCCGTCGAGGACGAGGAATTCAAAGGCGCCGAGACGGCGGCCGGTTATGCCAAGGAGATGTCGGCCGGCTACAAGGCGAAACAGGCGGCGCTCACCGCTTCGCATATCGCCTCGCAGGATATCGTCGTCACGACGGCCCTTATTCCCGGCCGCCCGGCGCCGGTCCTTGTCACGGCGCCCATGGTCGAATCGATGCGTCCCGGCTCGGTTGTCGTCGATCTTGCCGTCGAACGTGGCGGAAACTGCGAATTGGCGAAGCCCGGCGAGATCGTCGTTTCAAAAAATGGCGTCAAGATCGTCGGCCATGTGAACGTCGCCGGACGGCTGCCCGCCACGGCCTCGGCGCTCTATGCGAAAAACCTTCTGGCTTTCGTCGAGACCCTGATCGACCCGAAAACCAAGTCGCTCGCGATCAATTGGGACGATGAACTCGTCGAGGCAACCTTGCTCACCAAGGAGGGGATTCTCGTGCATCCAAGCTTTCAAGCCGGGGCTGAGCTCAGGATCGCATCAACATCCAAGATCTCAATCGACAAAAACTCAAGCAGGAAGGCATGAGATGACAGACGTCGATCCGCAATTGCTGGACAAGATACAGACCACGGCCCAGGCGGCGCTGCGTGCGACCGACAGCGCGCAGGCCTATGCCGAGCAGATCGCGGCGGGCGCCTCGGCGGCGAGCGGCGGGGCGATCGATCCTTTCATTTTCCGGCTGGCGATTTTCGCGCTTGCCGTGATCGTCGGCTATTACGTCGTCTGGGCCGTGACCCCATCGTTGCACACGCCGCTGATGTCGGTCACCAACGCGATCTCCTCGGTCATCGTCGTTGGCGCCCTTCTCTCGGCCGGCATCGATCCAAGCTCGGGCGACGATTCAGGCGCCGCCCGCATGTTCGGTTTCCTCGCCCTGACCCTCTCCTCGGTCAATATCTTTGGCGGCTTCCTCGTCACCGAGCGGATGTTGTCCATGTTCAAGAAAAAGGGCTGACGCGATGTTGAACGGAAATATCGCGGCTCTTTTATACCTCGTCTCCGGGATACTCTTCATCCTCGCGTTGCGCGGCCTATCCTCGCCCGAGACCGCCCGGCAAGGCAACCGGTTCGGCGTGATCGGCATGGGGATAGCGGCGGCGGCAACCTTCCTCTATCAACTGCCGTGGGGGTTCTCGTCGTTTCTGTGGGTCTTGCTCGCCATAGCCATAGGCGGCTCCATCGGAGTTTGGCGGGCCCGCACCATTCAGATGACGGCGATGCCCCAGCTCGTCGCCTTGTTCCACGCCCTGATCGGCCTTGCGGCGGTGCTCGTCGCGGCGAGCGCTCTCTACGCGCCGCAAGGCTTCGGTCTCGGCGTGCCTGGCGGCATCTATGCCACCACGCTGTTTGAAATGTCGCTCGGCGCCGCGATTGGCGCCATGACCTTCACCGGCTCGGTGATCGCCTTCCTAAAACTCGACGGGCGCATGACGGGCAATCCCATCCTTCTCGCCAACCGCCACGCGATCAATATCGGCCTCGGCGTTTTGCTCGCGATCTTCATCTTTGCTTTTATGGCAACCGAGGCCCATCCGCTATTCTGGCTGATAGACTTCGTGTCCTTCGCGCTCGGCGTTCTGTTAATCGTGCCGATTGGCGGGGCGGACATGCCGGTGGTGATTTCGATGCTCAATTCCTATTCGGGATGGGCCGCGGCCGCCGTCGGGTTCACCCTCGCCAATCTGGCCTTGATCATCACCGGTGCCCTGGTCGGCTCGTCCGGCGCGATTCTCTCGTACATTATGTGCAGGGGGATGAACCGCTCTTTCATCGCGGTCATTCTCGGCGGCTTCGGCGGCGAAACCGCCGTGCCCATCGGCGCGGGCGAAGCGGAGACGCGGCCGGTGAAGCGAGGCTCGGCGGAGGAGGCCGCCAAAATGTTGCTTGCCGCGAAGAGAGTGATTGTCGTGCCGGGCTATGGGATGGCGGTTGCCCAGGCGCAGCATGTGGTGGGGGCAATGGCGGGCATCCTGAAAAGCAAGGGCGTCGACGTCAAATACGCGATCCATCCGGTCGCCGGGCGGATGCCAGGGCACATGAACGTGCTGCTCGCCGAGGCCAATGTGCCCTATGACGAGGTTTTCGAACTCACCGACATTAATCCAGAGTTTCCTGATGCCGATGTCGCGTTTGTCATCGGTGCCAACGATATAACAAACCCGGCAGCCAAAACCGATTCATCCTCGCCGATCTATGGAATGCCGATCCTCGACGTGGAGCACGCCAAAGTTGTGCTCTTCGTCAAACGCGGAATGGGCACCGGCTACGCCGGCGTTGAAAACGAATTGTTTTTCAGGCCCAATACAACGATGCTTTTCGGCGACGCCAAGAAAATGGTCGATGGCATCGTGAAGGCCATGGGTTGAAAACGCCGTGCAAGAGCGCGGCGCTTTGGCGGTGCCAGGCGAAGCGAGCGCCGGTTCGCCTGAAACCTCTCCCCTTAAGCCATGATCGCATAGAGCCTCAGGGTTAGATACCAAGGGCGGTTCGGCTCGAGGCGATCACGGTTTAATCAATCATATAGCGAACGCCGGCGCGCACCTCGTTGGCGCGGATTCTCTGGGTCACGGACGTCCCGGTCGGGCTTGACAGGCCGGTGATGGATCCAAGATCGAGATAGCGATAGCCGACATCAAGTAGCGCGCGGTCTGTCATTGCAATTGATACACCGGCCATCACTGCCCAGGCGAATCGGTAGCTCATGGCCGATTGGCTGTTATCGAAATCGGTAAAGATGAAGGTCCCCACGGGCTGGGTCGGGAAACCGCAGCTTGCCCGGCAACGCAAGCCATTGCCAAATGTGAAATTGACGGATTGATTGATCCGCGCCCAGCTAACGCCCGCGCCGGCGCCTATGTAAGGCGTGAAGCCGTCCCAGGTGCCGAGATCGAAATAGCCATTGGCCAGCAAATCCCACCGGTGAATTTCGGAATCGAAATGACCGTTGCAGATTTCCGGAGTGAGTGTGGGAAGCCCGGTTATGACGCTGGGCAAAACGACGTCGCAAGGTGTCGCGCTGGTGCCGACCGCATGGACTTGCGAGCGATAATCGAGAATCAAATCCGTCCGGAAATAATTGTTGACTTTATATCCCCCGCCGATCCCGGCGCTGTAGGTATTGAGCACGGATGGGGAGGAGCCAAATGTAGAATCGGGCGATAGTCGTGGATAGGTTTCTTGGGCATAGGCAAGATCGCCACGCACATACCAGTTGGAGGCGAACTCCATCCTGTCGTCGAGCGGCACCGGGGCGGCGAGACCGGAGAACGGCTGCCCGAAATCCGCGCCGGCCGCGGGCATCGCCAAACTGCACCAAGCCGCCAATGGGACGGCGCCAGCCATCGCGGCCGCCGACGCGATTTTTTTCGCCAAATCTTTGGAATTCATGAAGTCATCCTTTCGAGCGCAGGGCCGCCGCTTCCGGAGCCAATGTGAAAGGAAGACTGAAGCGTATTTCTTAAACGCCGCTTAACCATGACGGTTTGGCGGACCGGGCCGCCAGTCTGGCGCAAGTTCGGAAAAATTGCGCTTGTCCAATAGCAATCCGGCGGCTCGCCCCGGACCCACTTGCGCGGCCCGGCTTCGCGATTATAGTCCCGCGCATCTTCCATCCTCCGCGAGTTCTCCATGGCGGCTGACATAAAGGACGTGAGAAGGGTCGTGCTCGCCTATTCGGGCGGTCTCGACACGTCGATCATCCTCAAATGGCTGCAAACCACTTATGGCTGCGAGGTCATAACCTTTACGGCCGATCTCGGCCAAGGCGAGGAGTTGGAACCGGCGCGGCAAAAGGCGGTTCTGCTCGGGATAAAGCCCGAGCATATTTTTATCGAGGATCTGCGCGAGGAATTCGTCCGGGACTACGTTTTCCCGATGTTTCGCGCCAATGCGCGGTATGAGGGGCTCTATCTCCTTGGCACCTCGATCGCGCGGCCGTTGATCGCGAAGAAGCAGATCGAGATTGCTAGGCTGATGGGCGCGGACGCCGTGGCCCATGGCGCGACCGGCAAAGGCAACGATCAGGTGCGCTTCGAGCTTGCCTATTATGCGCTCGAACCAGACATCAAGGTCATCGCGCCGTGGCGGGAGTGGGCCCTGACCTCGCGCGGCGCGCTCATCGCCTTCGCGGAAGAAAACCAGATCCCCATCGCCAAGGACAAGCGCGGCGAAGCGCCGTTTTCGGTCGACGCCAATCTTCTTCATGTGTCATCGGAAGGCAAGGTGCTGGAAGACCCGGCGCTTGAAGTGCCGGACTATGTTTATTCCCGCACCTTCGATCCGGAGGATGCGCCAAACCAGCCAGACTATGTCGAGGTCGATTTCGCGCGAGGCGACGCGGTCGCCGTTGACGGAAAGCCGATGCCGCCCGCAATTCTGCTCGCGCATTTGAATGGGCTTGGCCGCGCGCACGGCATTGGACGTCTCGATCTCGTCGAAAACCGTTTTGTCGGCATGAAATCGCGCGGCATGTATGAAACCCCCGGCGGCACGATCCTTTATTTCGCCCATCGCGGCATCGAGAGTATCACGCTCGATCGCGGCGCCGCGCATCTGAAGGACGAGCTGATGCCGAAATACGCCGAGCTCATCTACAATGGATTCTGGTTCTCGCCGGAGCGCGAAATGCTGCAAGCCCTGATCGATCGCAGCCAGGAATTCGTCACGGGCCGGGTGCGTCTGAAGCTCTTCAAGGGCTCGGCTTTCGTCGTTGGCCGTTCGAGCGCTTATTCGTTGTACGATCAGGATCTCGTGACCTTCGAGGAAGGCGCGAGCGCCTATGACCATCGCGACGCCGCGGGCTTCATCAAGCTCAACGCCTTGCGGCTGCGCACGCTGGCCAAACGCGCCCGCAAGATCGCCGGTTGAGCGTTGTTGAAACGAAGAACCCAATTCTTTGGGCGCGGCAAAGAGACAGCGCGGGAGGGAAACGGCGCAATGTCCTTCAAAAATCGATCGGCCGCCGGCCGCGGCCTGGCGACGGCGCTCGCTCAGTACAAGGAGCGCTTGCCGATAGTCCTCGCGCTTCCGCGCGGAGGCGTGCCTGTCGCGGCGGAGGTCGCGGCGGCTCTCGGCGCGCCGCTCGATCTGATCCTGGTCCGGAAAATCGGCGTTCCGGCGCAGCCCGAACTGGCCATGGGCGCGGTGGCCGACGGCGCCGCGCCGATCGTCGTGCGCAATGCGGAAATCATCCAACGCTCCGGCGTCACGGAAACGGAATTCAATGCGGTCCGCGACGCGGAGCTCGCCGAGATCGAACGCCGCCGCCGGCGCTATCTCGGCGCCCGCGCGCGCGCCGATGTCGCGGGCCGTACAATCATTGTCATTGATGACGGCATCGCGACCGGCGCGACAATGCGCACGGCTCTTCGCGCGGTGCGCGCACGCGCGCCAAGGGAGCTGGTGCTCGCCGTGCCAGTGGCGGCCAAGGACACCCTCGATGAACTGCGAAACGAATCCGACAGCATCGTCTGTCTTGATTCTCCCACGTGGCTGGAAGCGGTCGGTTTTTTCTACGACGATTTCCGCCAGGTCACGGACGCCGAAGTGATCGCAACGCTTGCACGCTTTCGGGGGGGTCAAGGCCGCGCGCAAGTAGATAAAGACCGGCGCCTTTGATATGGAAAGGGGTGCCGCCGCAAGAATTGGACGACCCCCCTTGGAGCAAGTGACATTTCGCGAGACGAACCCGCTTCTCCAACCATGGACGGGGCCTTTTGGCGCGCCGCCTTTCGATCGCCTGAAGCCAATGCACTTTGGGCAAGCCTTCGAGATCGCGCTTGGCCTTGCGCAAGCCGAGACAGGAGCGATCGCGGCGGATCCAAAACCGCCTTCCTTCGAAAATACGATCGACGCGCTCGAAAGAAGCGGCCGCGAGCTTACCCGTATCTCATCTGTTTTTTTCAATCTGGCACGCGCCGACACCAATGACGAGCTCGACGCGATCGAACGGGAGATCGCGCCCCGGCTCGCCCGTCATCGCAGCGAAATCTACTCGAGCAGCGCGTTGTTTCAGCGCGTCGCTGCGCTTTATTCGCGGCGTGGCAAACTCGGGCTCGATGCCGAGCAGGCGCGGGTTCTCGAGCGCTATCACATCGCCTTTTCGCGCAATGGCGGCGGCCTTCCGGTGGAAGCCAAGGCGAGGCTCGCCGCGATCGCCGAGCGCCTCGCCACGCTCGCCACCAAATTCGGGCAAAACGTTCTCGCCGACGAGAAAGCCTATATGCTGGTTCTCGCGGCGAAGGGAGATCTCGCCGGCCTTCCCGCTTCGCTCGTCTCCGCCGCGGCGCGGACGGCGGCGGACCGTGGCCTTCAAGGCTTGCATGGCATCTCCCTGTCGCGTTCGAGCATCGAGCCGTTTCTGCAATTCTCGGCTCGCCGCGACCTGCGGGAAAAGGCTTTTCGCGCATGGATCCGGCGCGGCGAATCCGGCGGATTGACCGACAATCGCGCCATTGCTTCCGAAATGGTGCGGTTGCGCACTGAGCGCGCGCGGCTTCTCGGGCATGAAAGTTTCGCGCAGTTCCGCTTGGCCGATACGATGGCGAAAACCCCGCAAGCGGCGCTAGACCTTTTGCATTCGGTGTGGGCGCCAGCCCACGCGCGGGCGCTGCGCGAAGAGGAGGCCTTGCAGGCGATCGCCGCTGGCGAGGGCGGCAACTTCCAAATCGCGCCGTGGGATTGGCGCTACTATGCCGAAAAGCGCCGCAAAGCGGAGTTCGGCCTCGCCGAAGGCGAAATCAAACCCTATCTGCGACTCGACAAGATGATCGAGGCCGCGTTTTTCACCGCGAACCGGCTCTTTGGCCTGTCCTTCAGCGAACGCGAGGACGTGCCGCTTTACCATCGAGACGCACGATCCTGGACGGTCACGGGGCGCGACGGACAAGAGATCGCGCTTTTTATCGGCGATTATTTCGCGCGGCCTTCGAAACGCAGCGGTGCCTGGATGAGTTCCTTCCGCGAGCAGCAAAAGCTCGACGGAGAGGTCCGGCCGATTGTCGTCAATGTCTTGAATTTCGCCAAGGCCAGCGAGGGGCAAGCCTGCCTCTTGAGTTTCGACGATGCGCGCACCTTGTTTCATGAATTTGGCCATGCGCTGCACGGCATGTTGTCCGATGTGACCTATCCCTTGATCTCGGGCACGAACGTTGCCCGCGATTTCGTCGAATTTCCTTCGCAGCTTTACGAACATTGGCTGGAGCAGCCGGAGGTGTTGCGCCGTTTCGCCCTGCATCATGAGACAGACGAGCCTATGCCGGAAGCGCTTTTGCAGAGCTTGCTAGCGGCGCGCCAGTTCAACCAGGGTTTCGCGACGCTCGAATATGCCGCCTCGGCGCTGGTCGATCTCGCGGTGCATCTAGTGTCCGGCCCGGACGCGATCGACATCGTTTGCTTCGAAAAAAAGCAACTCGACAAGCTTGGCATGCCTGCCTCGATCACGATGCGCCACCGCACGCCGCATTTCCAGCACGTCTTTTCGGGCGAGTCCTATGCGGCGGGCTATTACAGCTATCTCTGGTCGGAAGTTCTCGACGCCGACGGATTCGAGGCTTTCGAGGAGCGCGGCGATATTTTCGATCCGGTGGCCGCCAAGAAGCTGCATGACCATGTTTATTCCTCGGGCTACCGCCGCGATCCGGAAGAAGCCTACAAGGCATTTCGCGGCCGCGCGGCAAATCCCGGCGCGCTTTTGCGCAAACGCGGCCTCGCCGGGGCGCCCAGGGGAGAGGCTTAAGCCAGAGGCGGGTAGCAGCCGGCGGCTGGACAGGGCACACCCCGTTTGCTAAAGCGGGGTTGCTTTTCGTTCAGCCGGGCCGTGGCACTGGAAACAAAGCCGCTTTGATGGGCGCATAGCTCAGTTGGTAGAGCAGCTGACTCTTAATCAGCGGGTCCACGGTTCGAGCCCGTGTGCGCCCACCATCGAAAACAATTAGTCAGTCATTCTTTGGCGCTATCATGACGGCAGAAAAGAAAAATTGTCGCCACCATGTCGCCACGGGGGAGCAAGTCGGGCGTGGTTTAGCGTCCGGTAGGCAGAAATCGGAATGCGCCGGTGCTGGTTTCGTCGGGCAACGGGCCAAGCCAATCCCAAAAGCACATGCGCCGCCGCCGCAACTGCGGCAGTCGTGAAGAGGGTGCAGCCAACAGCCAGCAGTGACATGGGGCGAAGATTGAACTTGAATTCGCGCCAGCTCATGTTCACTGCCGAGGAGTAGATGACGGGTGGCAAGACGAGCAGCAGCAGGAGTTCGGGGCCGAGCTCAACTGTTGGCAGCCCGGGAACGAGCGCCAGCACGACCCCCGTTAGCACCAGCAAAATTGACTCGGGAATCTTTAGCCGCGCGGCGGAAACAGCGGCCGCAGGAGCGACAGCCAGAAGCAATACCAATGTCCCGGTGGTGGTAATCAAGATTCGCGCCCCAATTGATCCAATGTATATGCGCGTTCTGCTTTGCGCCGGGGAACCAGGGTTGTGCCGAACACCGCATGGACTGATCGCCGCAAAATCTGCGTAGATCAGGGATCGGCCGCTGGCGCCGCCGGCTCCGCGATCACGTCTTTCGCCGGCGCCACAGAAGTTTTTTTCCGCCGCCTGCGCTCATCGAGCCGCTGCAAGACGACGAAGAAAGCAGGAACAAACACAACCGCAAGGCAGGTCGAAGCGATCATTCCGGTGAACACGCTAATCCCAAGGGACTTGCGCGCGTTAGCGCCTGCTCCGGTCGCGAGGACGAGCGGTAACACACCAAGGATAAAGGCAAACGACGTCATGAGGATTGGCCGGAAACGCATCCGCGCGGCATCAACCGCCGCCTCAAGGATCGGCTTGCCGTCAATAATGCGGTGCTCGCGCGCAACTTCCACGATCAATATGCCATTCTTCGCCGAAAGAGCGATCAATAGCATCAACCCGATCTGAACGTAGAGATTATTGTCGATTCCGAGGCTCGTCAGCGTCGTCACCGGGCCAAGCAGCGCCAATGGCACGGCGGAAATCACGGCGAGCGGCAGAATCCAGCTCTCATATTGGCCAGCGAGGACAAGATAGACTAGAAGCACCGACAAAGCGAAGCCCCAATAGAGCAAATTACCTGTCACCTTCTCCTGATAGGAGATAGCGGTCCATTCGTAGCCAACGCCGCTTGGCAGCGTCTTGGCAGCAATATTCTCCATGGCAGCCATCGCCTGGCCGGAACTAAAGCCCTTCGCGGGCGCCCCGATGATCGTGGAGGACGGATAGAGGTTGTAGAGCGTGATTAGCGGCGGCGCAGTGAGCGGCGCAAGCCGGGCGAGCGTTCCAATCGGAACCATATTTCCGTCTTGGCTGCGTACATACATGTTCAATAGGTCGTCGGGCTGCAGACGATACCGCGCATCCGCCTGCACATAGACCTGCAGCGAGAGGCCAAATTTGTTGAACTGATTGACATAGGTCGAGCCTACATAGGAGGTCAGAGCGGAAAGGACATCGCCCACCGGAACCCGCAATGTTTCTGCCTGGACACGATCGACTGTTAGACCTACGTGCGGCGAGTCCGGGCGGAACGTCGTGAGGATCCGCTCGATCTCCGGATTGGCCTTTGCCGTGCGGATGACCGCATCAGTCACCTCATTGAGCTTGGTATAATTAAAGCTGCCGCCGAGGAGCTGGACCTGCATCTGAAAACCGCCCGCATTGCCAATTCCTTGGATTGGCGGCGGCACCAGCACGAATGCCTTTCCGTCCGGAATAGACCCGATCTTGCTCTGCAAGCCTAAAAGGAGCGACTTGAGATCCTGTCCCTTTGCCTTGCCGCGCTTGCTCCAATCATCGAAGATAACGTAATTGACACCGGCGTTGGCAAGCGTCGCACTGTTGTCGAGGACCGAAATTCCCGCGATGGTGATGACTTGTTTCACGCCCGGCGTGGCAAGCGCGATCTTGGTTGTTTCGTTGAGCGAATTAACCGTGCGTCCGAGCGCCGCGCCGTCGGGCAATTGCACGGCGATCATTGCGTAGCCTTGGTCCTCGTTGGGGATGAAGGCCGTCGGCAGGCGGGTAATTCCCAAGATCCCGAGACCAGAGACAATCAGCCCTGCCAGGACCACGAGGCCGCTGCGTCTGACAAGGCCGCCGATCAGCCGTGCATAGTCGTTTTCCAAGCGGTTATAGACGGCATTGAAGCCCCGGTAGAAGAGATTGCGCTGGTCCCGCGGCGCCGACTGGCGCAGCCAAAGCGCGCATTGGGTAGGCTTCAAGGTCGCCGCATTGATCGCGCTGATGAGCGCCGTGGCCGCGATCACCATGGCGAATTGCGCGAGCATCTTGCCGGTAAGGCCCGGCAGAAAGGCAGCAGGCAGGAACACGGCCATCAGGACGAGCGTGATCCCGATGATCGGCCCGAACAACTCTCCCATCGCCTTGACCGCGGCGTCGTGACCGGACCTGCCTCTTTCGATATATCTCGACACGGCTTCCACGATGACGATCGCATCATCGACGACGATCCCGATCGCGAGCACGATTCCGAACAAGGTCGACAGATTGACGGTAAAACCGAGCGCGGCCATGCCGGCGAAGGCGCCGATGATCGTGACCGGAACCGTGGTCGCCGGAACCAGCGTTGCCCGGAAATTCTGCAAAAAGACCAGGATCACGATGAGGACGAGGATGCCCGCCTCGTAGAGAGTCGTGTAGACCTCGTCGATGGAAGCCTTGACGAAAATTGTGGTGTCGTAGGGGATTACATATGCGAGGTCTTGCGGGAACCGGCGGGCAAGTTGTGTCATTTTCGCGGCAACTTCCTTGCCGACTTGCAGCGAATTGGCGTCTGGCGTCTGATATATGGCGACCCCCGCGGCCGGCTTCCCGTTGAGATAGCATTGCTGCGAATAGGTCTGCGAGCCGAGCTCGATCCTTCCGACATCCTTGACCCTGATCAGGCGGCCGCCTTGGGCGGTCTGCCCTTTGACGATGATATCCGCGAACTGGCCGGGATCGTCGAGCCGTGACTGGATATCGATGGTATATTGAAAGTCCTGATTCGATGGCGCAGGAGGCATGCCGGTCTGGCCTGCCGCGACCACTTGGCTCTGTTGCTTGACGGCCTTGATCACATCTTCCGGCACAAGCCCAAAGGAATCGAGCTTTTGCGGGTCGAGCCAGATCCGCATCGCATATTCGGCGGCGCCGAAAACCCTGACATAGCCAACGCCCGGCAAGCGCGCCAGCTCGTTTACGAGATTGATCGTCGCATAATTGCTCATGTAAAGGGAATCATAGGTGCCGCGCGGCGAGTACAGATTTATGATCTGCAAGATGGAGGTCGATCTCTTCTGAACCGACACGCCTTGCGCCTGCACCGCCGGCGGGAGCTGAGCGAGCGCGTTCGACACCCGGTTTTGCACCAGCACCTGGGCGGTATCCGGATCCATGCCGATCTTGAATGTCACCGTCAGCACATAGGTGCCGTCGGCCGCGCTGGTCGACTGCATGTAAAGCATGCCGTCGACGCCATTCACCTGCAGCTCGATCGGCAAGGCAATCGTGTCGATCACGGTTTGCGGGCTTGCCCCAGGATACCTTGTCGCGACCTGGACGGTCGGCGGCACGATGTTCGGGTATTGGGAAACCGGCAGACTATAGAGTGCAACGACGCCGATCAGCACCAGGACGATCGCCAGCACATTGGCGAGAACCGGGCGCTCGATGAAGAATTTCGACATCATGGGGCGCTGCTTCCGGCATTGTTCTCCGCCTCTCCGAGCGTCACCAGTCTTGGCGTCACCTTGGCTCCTGGAGTTATCCGCCAAAGATCGCCAACAACAACGCGCTCATCCCCGTTCAAGCCGGAGAGGATGACGCGCAGATCCCCGTTCAATTGGCCAAGCTCTACATAGCGCTGCTCGACGACATTGTCCTTGTTCAAGACGAGGAGATAACGGCCGCCTTGGCCGGCTTGCAAAGCCCGGTCTGGAACCAGCAATGCGTCCGGCAGAACCCGGCCCTTGGGCAAGCGAATCCGGACGAAGAAACCCGGCAGCAAAGTGCGGTTCGGATTGCGCAAAATACCGCGCACCAGCAATGTTCCCGTTTGTGGATCGATCCCAGGCGCCACAAATTGGATGGTCCCACGGTAAGGAAATCCCTTCCCGTCGATACCGACTTCGATGGGGATATTGACGAGCTCGGTGTAGGTCAACCGGCGTTGCCCGAGGTTCGCCCGGACCTTCAACACATCCTGCTCGCTCAGATTGGCCACGACATAAATGGGGTCGAGCTGCAGGATCTCGGCGAGGGCGACCTGCTGGCCGGGACCACCGACGGTATTGCCGGGATCAATCAGATGTTTCCCCATCTGGCCATCGAACGGCGCCCGTACCTCCGTATAGCTGAGATTGAGCTTGGAGATATCGACTTGAGCCTGGGCCGAAGCGAGTTCGGCTGCCGTCTTTTTCGCCTGGAAGTTCCAGTTGTCAACAGTGACCTGCGCCGCCGCGCCTTTCTTTTCCAAGGCAGTGTAGCGTTTAACTTCCGTTGTTGCGTAGAAAAGCGCCGCCTCATATGCTCGAACCTGGGCTTCGGCTTGGACGAGTTGAGCCTTGTATTGCTCCTGCTGGATCGTGAAAAGAAGATCATTTTGCTTGACGAGGTCACCGTCTTTGAAATGGATCTTCTCCAAATATCCTTCCACCCGGGCGATCAGTTTGACCGTGTTGACGGATGCGGCATTGCCGGTGAGCTCGATATATTCGCTCACGCCTTGAACCTTGGGCAGGGCCACGGGTACCGCCGGGCCGGCGGCGGCGGCGGCCGGCGCGTCGTTTGGAGCGGCGGACGGCGCGGTTCTTGGGGTGCTTG
The DNA here is from genome assembly GCA_050728715.1 of Methylocella sp. GTDB lineage: Bacteria > Pseudomonadota > Alphaproteobacteria > Rhizobiales > Beijerinckiaceae > Methylocapsa. The sequence continues at coordinate 5,173 of JBOHJT010000019.1, read as the reverse complement.
GAGTCTCGTTGTGGGGAGAGGCGGCCGGCGCCGCGGGGGCAGGCTGCCCAGGGGGCGCACCCTTGCCCGTCATTTTCTCCCACCATGATTCGGAAGCGCCCGCTCCGGCCGAACCGCCGAAGACGGCGAGAGCAATCGCCAAGGTGGCGGAGCCGTGCCACGGGCAGGCCTTGGCTTTTGTCGACGACCGGCCCTTGCTTTTTGCTGCGCAAAACCTCGACCGCATAGCAGACTGCCCTTTTTCTTTCTGTTAAGCCTCACCATTCTGGCGCCCGAACAGGTGGGCCGCGATCCTCGGGTCCGGGCAAACCTGGAGCGGGCAGGGGCGGCTCGCCGGCGGCCGGCAACAGCCCGCCCCAATTCGTCCGGTTGCGCATCTCCTCCGCCGTTGGCTCATTCACGAATCCGTTGCCGTCCCGGACCTGCCAGCCACCGCCAAGGGCCTGAAAAATCGAGACGAGGCCGACCGAAATATTGCCGGTGGCAACCGCGAGATTATTCTCGGCTGCCAGGAGATTCTGCTCTGCCGTCAAAACCGTCGTAAAATCCCTTGTCCCGTCCTGGTATTGAAGCAGCGCGACCCTAAGCGCTCCACTCGCCGCTTGCGTGCTCTGGCGCAGGAAATGAGCCTCGATACGCGAATTCAGAAAGGCGGAAATGCCATTCTCTACGTCTTGCTGCGCCTTGAGCACCGTATTTTGGTAGTCGACGAGATATTGCTGCAATGTTGCATCCTGAAGGCGCACGTTGTTGGTGATTTGCCCATAGTTCAAGATATTCCATTGAAGCGCCGGGCCAAGCGTAAAATTGCGCCCGGATGGCTGGAAAACATTGCCGAGACTATTGCCGAAGAGGGTGCTTGCCGAGCCTCCAAAGGTTCCAATCAAGGTAATCGCAGGATAGAGTTCCGCCGCCGCCACGCCGATCTGAGCGCTTTGCGCCGCGGCCCGCAGTTCGGCGGCGCGAATATCGGGCCGCCGGCGCAGCAAGTCCGCTGGAATACCAACCGCGGCTGTCCTTGGAGCCGACGGAATGACGCCGGTTGAGCGGGCAAGCAGGAAGCCCAAGGGCTCCGGCGCCATGCCGAGAAGCACGCGCAGCGCGTTCGACCCTTGCTGCAATTGGATCGTCAGCTGCGGGATCGTCGCCTGCGTTGCGCCGAGCACATTTTCAGCCTGATAGACGTCGAGCTCGCTCGTGGCACCGCCCTTAAATCTATCGCGCGCAAGGGCGAGCGCTTTTCTCTGCCGCACCACATTGGCGCGGGCGATCGCGATTTGTTTTTCGAGCGTGCGGATGCCGACATATATCCCCGCGACATCGCCGAGGAGCATCACAAGAACATCGTCATAGGTTGCAATGGAGGCGAGATAATTGGCGTCGCCCGACTCGACGCCACGGCGAAATTTGCCCCATAGATCAAGCTGCCACGCCGCCTGAGCACCAAGGCTCGCAAGCCAGAAATTGGCGGCGGCAGTCGACGGAATCCCGGTCGCATCCGACCGGCTGCGGAGATTGTAAGTGACCGTGCCGACCCCCTGCTGTTGTTGCGGGTAAAGCTCTCCAATGGCAATGCCCAAAAGCGCGCGGGCTTGGAGCACCTTGGTGCCAGCGCTGAGCAGAGTCAGATTTTGCTCATAGGCGATCGCGACGAGCCGGTCGAGCACGGGGTCATGGAAAACGCGCCACCAATCCCGGTACTCGTGATCTCCTGCTTTCAGCGTTTTGTTGCGCCATTCGAGCCATGTGGTGGCGACCGGAGCGGACGGCGGCACGAAATCGGGGCCAACCGCGCAAGCTCCAACCGCGACGACCATCGCGGCGGCGAGCAACCGCCTGACGAGGTCAAAAGCGAGCCCCGAGAGAGGCAAAAATCCAGCAAGAGCCTGCCGCCTCGCGATCGCAAACCGACGCAAACTGTCCGCCATGAATTGCCCTGGACCATTGCAAGAATCGGCCGTCGTGCGTTTGCTCTTCATATCAAGCATTGGTCACACGGGCCCGTACGCGGGTCTCGTGGATGCCCACAAAGCTCGCCTGAAACTAGCCCGGTCATAGGATGGCGGAACAGTAGCACGCGGCCGCTCGGCAGGTTGTGACAAATCGGCAACCACTGCCGAGAATCACCACAAATGTCTCGCTGCTTGAGGAACAGCCTTTGCGCCTGGTGGGCTTTGAACCAAAAAGCCGCAGAAGGGCCCGTTCTTGTGATATTCCTCCGAAGAAGGCTTTCGATATGCCGCTGGTTGCGACCGCGTTATCCCATTGTTACAGTTTCGCAATATGCGGACATTTTTAGGTCCCGCCCGGATCCGCGAGCACTGCGCGACGAATTCGCGACCGAGAGGACTCCTTGATGCCAACTGCGCGGCCCGCCATCGAGAAAACGCACCGCCGGAAAGAGCGCCCCAGGTTCGAGCGCATTGCGCTGCTCTTGCAGGGTGGGGGGCTCTCGGCTCCTATCAGGCTGGCGCCTATCAGGCTCTCACTGAGGCCGAACTCCACCCGGATTGGATTGCCGGAATTTCCATTGGCGCAGTCAATGCCGCGCTCATCGCCGGTAATCCCGCGGAAAAGCGCGTCGAGAAACTGCGGGAATTTTGGGAGAAGGTCAGCACAGCACCGCTGGGTCTACCCGTTTTTGAAGGCGTGGACATCCGAAACCAATATACCCATCGCCTCCTCAACCAATTCCAATCGCTGGGAACGTTTTCGCAGGCGCGCCAGGATTCTTTCAGCCGCGGATTCCGCCCCCTTTTATCTTTATCCAAAGAATCGATACCCTGAGCTTTTATGACGTCTCCCCATTGAAGGCGACGCTCGAACGGCTGGTCGACTTCGACCTGATCAACGCCGGGTCGCCGCATTTGAGTCTCGGCGCGGTCAATGTCCGTACCGGCAATTTCGTTTATTTCGACAATGCCAATTGCGACATCGGGCCCGAACATGTCATGCCGAGCGACTGCTATGCTCAAGTTTATAATATTTCGAATTATGGTCCCGAATAAAAAATCCCCTAAGAGATGAGCGAGGGCCGAAAAATTCGGTGGGTCCCATCGTTGTAATTGCCTCTCAGTGCCCCTGCCGTGGCCCAGGACGCCCCCCTTTTGACTTTCGCCTAATTTTTCGGGGGGAGCGCATTCAGCCAGGCCAGGAACGGCCTCTATGGATTGGACCAAGCAGCGGGGATATGGCCTCCAGCGGCCAAGTGCCAATGCTCGGCTATCTCAGGCCTGCGGACGAATTGGCGCCAGTCCGCCTGCCGTCCCCGCGCCTTCGCGCAGCGCGTCGCCAAGCCGCGCTAGCTCTTCGCTCGTTAAGAACCGCTCGCGGCGGTGCTCGCGATAGCGCTCAACCCCCTTCGCCGGGTTGATATGGCTCTCGGGCAGCAAGCCCCGGCCTATGCCCCATGAGAAACACTTCGAGGCAACGGCGAGGAAGCGGTTCGCGAAATAAGGCGTGCGCGCCATGCTCTGATGCAGAGCCGCAATATTGGCGCGCGTTAATGACGCGGCCTTGTGGCTGCCATGAGCGGCGGATAGCTTTGCCAGCAACCCCGCGTAGTGGGTTCCCGTCTTTGCCTTGAGCTTTGATCCGGCGTGCTCCTTAACGAAGGCCTCAATAAGCCCGCCAACTGTCAGGGAAGCTCGCTCGCGGCTCTTCTCCGCTTGCGGATCATCGCCCAGCCGGATGCGCGCCAAGGCCTCCAGCGCCACCCGCCGCGCTTGTTCAGCGGTCATGCTGCCGTGCTTGCCAAGGGTTAGCCGCTTTTTAGCTGTGCCGCGCCCTCCAGCCCCCGGCCTGTATTCGAGGATGTAGCTCTTGCCGCCGGAAGGCATGACGCGGAGCCCGAAGCCCTTCACGTCATCGTCAAAGGCGATGAAGGGCTTGGCGCCCGGCCTCAGAGTATCGACCGTCCGTTTCGCGAGCTTGGCCATGTCATGATTTCATGTCGCCACCGGGAAGCAACTTTGGGAAATAGTAATAAAACAAATTAATTCTCAAAGCGCTGTTTGTCACTGGATTTTCGAAGCATCGGCAATCGCGGGAAACCGGCAAAAAGCACAGGCCATGAGACTCTTAATCACCGGGTCCACGGTTCGAGCCCGTGTGCGCCCACCATCGAAAACAACGAGTTAGCTGAAATCAGGATTTGGCGCCGGCGTAACGATAGGGTAATCCAGGCGCCGCCCTCTCAATCTTTCAGGGAGTTCCCGTCATCAAGGTAAGTCACCGGGGCCGGATGCGTCGAAGATACCGCTATCGACCCGCCGCCTTTGACTTTAGCGACCGTTACGCGGATATCGGAACTGTAACCTGTCGTGCCAGGAAACGAATGTTGTCCCGCTAAGGTCATTTAAAACAATGTTGTCCGGTGTGATCGTTATGATCGGGCATGTTCCAACTTTTTGGTTTTGAGCGCTTTCGGCTTGAACCGAAAGCGATCGAGGGGCGCGTAGCTCAGCGGAAGAGCACTACGTTGACATCGTAGGGGTCACAGGTTCGATCCCTGTCGCGCCCACCATTTTCTGGTTCGCAAGCGACGTCGCGCGCCGCGAATGCATCCGGCGTCTTCGATGGCCGAGGGGCTTCGTGTGTCCCAGCCGCGGCATGACCGGCGAGCCTTGGGAAATGTCCCGAGGGCGGCTTGACTGCCGCGCATCCTGGTTGGCGACGGCGCCGGCGGCGGGCACGGTGTTCCGGGAGAGGCACATGCCGTTGCGCGTGGGGTTCCTCGCGATAGGGTTCGGCACCAGCCGGAAGAATGGCGCCGGCGCCTCGGGGTTGCCGGCCATGCGGGTTGGGCGGGTTCCGGGCTCCATCCCGGCTGCTTCAATCCCGCCCGCGCGGCTCGATGAGAAGCTCAAGCGGATATCCCTGAAAAGCCTTGTCGATGGCAAGCACCACATGGCCGTGGAATTTCTCGACGCCCAGTTCGCCACGGCTCATAAAGTCGCTAAGCTCGCTGTAATGGTCGATATCGCGGCAGAGCACCCGCATCAGATAATCGATCCGGCCGCCGATTTTGTAGCATTCCAAAACTTCACTGCGTTTGCGGATGGCGGCCAGAAAACGTTCGAAATCGGCTTCGCGGTGGTTTTCGAGGATAACCTCGACAAGCAGCATCACCGTGCTGCAGATTTTCGTAAGATCGAACTCGGCGACATAGCGC
>JBOHJT010000018.1:0-22236 GCA_050728715.1 Methylocella sp. | reverse complement strand
CCGCGGGCGAAACGCCTACAGCGCTGGCGATGGTGCGCGGCGTTTCGCCCGCTTGGCGCCGCTCGACAATCAATGCTCGCATCTTCGGTGTTGCTTTGGCATTCTCATGGATGTTCACGGGCGGGGCTCCTGCGACCGTGGTGCTTCGCAAACCCCGCAAACCTCAGTTTCTCCCCGTGAACAACCTATTGAGACAGAATAGCTAGGATTGCCGCAGAATTGGGGCCTCGCAGTTCCTGGGGTACTGAATTTGCCGCATTAATCGCCGGCGCGGAAAATTACTATGAACTGGATCTTGTGGACCATTCAGTCCCGGCCGTCAATATGATGGTGTTCGACGAATTGTCGGGGCTCTTTCGGCAGAAGGCACCCGTTCCCTCCGCGGGGATCGACAGTCAGCGGTTCCGGACCTTCCTTCGTCTGAGTTCCTTGAGTTTTTGAATTTTGAGCCGGATGCATCCTTCGAGCGGCGTATTGCCGCAATCCGTAGCGATATTGCCAATATGGGAGGCGAATTCGTTGAGAAGGCGGCGCCATCGCGGGCTGCAGATATTGTAATACATGGCTCAGGTACTGGATTTTTTCGGTCGCAGACTTGGAGCACGTCGATGAGGTCGCAACATGCTACAATGCGATCGCTCAGAGATTTGATGGCCTCAATACGTCGCAATTTTCAGACTGGTTCTCAAATATGAGCGATGGAGATGCGCGGATACGTATGAAGTATGTGATAGATCGACTTGGCTGAGATCCTGGCGTAAACACAACAACCAACAAATCAATAAGTTAGGATAGAAATTAGCTGTTTCCATGCGGTGAACACCCGATCCCCATAGCCGGCGGCGGGTTTTCCCGCTTACTACTCCGGGATGCAATGGGTTGCGGGCTCGGGATGGCGAGTCTTTTTGTCCCCTGTACGATCTGCTTCGGGCACTCGATGCCGCGATCTGTGAAGCCTGTTGTTTCCTTGTAACCATTTCCAAGGATATGCGCACAGCCATCTTCGGGGAACATGTCGATAGAGAGCTCGAACAACAACTCCCCGTCTTCACCGGGCATTTCGGCGACGCGGGTGATTGCGAAGACGTGACCGGTCGCCGCCATCATCAGGACCTCCGGCTGACCGGCTCCCACGGAGTGGTCCGAGGACGTAAGGTCACATTTCCCGCGCCGGAGATGATTTGCGCGTCCCGAATACAACGATCAGCAATTTGGAGTACATCTGCAGGGGCTACAACGAAACAATCTTTTCCCTTGACGAGCGAGGTGCTTCCGAGTGGAAACCAGGTGACCCGTCGACAACCTGGACGCCATTATGCGGCTCGATGGGCAGATAGAAAAAGGCCGCTCAATTACCAAAGGCCCTAGGATCGTTTGGAACCCGCCAGTTTAGTAACCAATTCGTCTTATTCGCTTGGCCGGAAGGGCAAGCCCAAAATCGCCCGTAATGCGACAATGGCATGCCGAAATTGGCCCGCCAGCAAACAACGGAACATGCCACGTCCAATGTCCGCGAATACGAACGGCAGTCCCCGTTTCGCAAAGCGCGCGCAAAGGCGCACCCGATTTCGGGTCAAATAGAATTGGGACAATTCCGAACCTGTTCCTACATCTTTTGTGCCGATGGATGCGCCGACTTTATGGTAGACTATTGAGTTCGGTGCAAAACCTAGGCGGAATTTTTTGCGTATCCGCTGCGCCCACTCCAATTCTTCACCGTAGAGGAATAAATCCTCAGCCATCAGGCCCACAGCTTCGATGCATCGTCTTGATACAAAAGCACAAGCGCCAACCACGAAATCCAAGCGGCGCTCGATGTCGGAAATATCTACAGGATCCGCAAAGCGTGATCTAAAACCGAGCGGCGTGGCACGCCCTTTCCACTTCGAGAACGAACTCCCAGCCAAGTATTGAACGACGTCCGGCCGGTCCATATAACAGAGTACGGACCCACAAACGCCGATCGAGCCATCTTCTTCCATCCTTTGGACAAGCCAAGCAAGACTGTCAGGCCGGACAGATGTGTCATTATTGAGAATCCAGACGTATTTGCACTCACCGTCCTGCAACGCATAGCGGATGCCAACGTTGTTCCCGCCCGCATAACCGAAGTTTTGTCCCGTTTCGATGAGGACAATGTCCCGAACCTCCTGGGCCTCGTCGGGAGGCCGCGCCGGCCCTGGCAGCCCCTTCGGTGCCGTCGAAAAACCAAATTTACGCTTGCCATTACGGCTGAGCTCTTCGTTCAAAAAGGGTAATCGATCCTTCGCCCAGTTCTGGAGACGTGCAACCGAATCGTCTGGCGAGGCGTTATCGCAGAGCACTATGCGAAAGGCCGCGTAATCGAGAAGGAGTAGGCTTTCCACACAAAGAATAGTGTCGCGCCAGCCGGCATAATTGAGCACAATGATGGCAACGTCTTTTGCAGTCACATTTCTCAAAAGCAGGACCACCGCTTTGCGCTCTAACTGCGTCGTCCTCGTTAATGGTTTTTTTAACGCGGTCCCAGGTCACGGTTCTCGCCACAGCTGGCACAATCGGCCGCAACATCCGGTCCATAGTACTTGCGCCGGAATATCCTCTAACTGCATCGCCCTCGTCAATGGTTTTTTGGTCGCCGCCCAGCCGTGGTCCCGAGGAATGGAAGGAGCAGCCGCCAATCTTGCGCAGAGGATCCTGAAATGCGCTGGACGGTCAAATGCACCACGGCCAAGCCGAGGGAAGCCGCCGCGCCTCTGGTCGGTCTGGTCATTCTGGCATTCTGGCATTCTGGCATTCTGGCATTCTGGTACAAGACCCATGTCTCAATCAATCGTCATCACTACCTATCCGCCTATGGACGACTACCGACGCAGCGGCCTTCGACGGCGCGCGCCTTGCCGATGTGCTGGACAAAGAGAACACTGCGAGTGACGTTTAGGCGACGTGAGCCACGGGTTCCTCAAGTACAGTTTGATGGAATGGCAAAAGGAGAGGGACACGGCCTATCGATCGACGAAGAACGAGGAGATGCTGGCCAACCGGGGTTTCGTATCGTGCATCCATCGCAGGAAGCCGAGGGGCCGCCCTATGCCGGAACGTATAAGTCGAGCCCGACCCCACTGCGCTTGAAGATGCTCGTTGCCGATGTCCCGGAACAGAAAATCGTTTTAGGCCGCGCCAATGTTTTCGCCCGAGGAAATCGAACGCTACGCGCGCCATATCGTGCTGCACGGTGTCGGCGGACCTGGCCAGCAGAAGCTGAAGGCTGCGCGGGTCCTCGTCATTGGCGCGGGCGGTCTCGGATCGCCGCTCATTCAATATCTCGCGGCGGCGGGTATCGGCGAGATCGGCGTTCTCGACGACGACGAAGTCTCGCTGTCGAACCTTCAGCGCCAGGTTCTGCACGGCACGGCGGATATTGGCCGCGCCAAGGCCGAAAGCGCCAAAGCAGCGATCGAAAGATTGAACCCGCACGTCAAGGTCACCGCGCTGCCTGCAAGGCTCACCGCGGATAACGCCCGCGCCATAATCGGCTGTTTCGATGTCGTCGCCGATGGCTCGGACAATTTTCCGACTCGCTATGCCGTGTCCGACGCCTGCTATTACGAAAAGCGTCCGCTGGTCAGCGCCGCGGCCGGCGCCTTCGACGGCGCGCTGACGGTTCTCCGGCCTTATGAAAACGGTCCCTTCGGCGAACCCAATCCAACGTACCGTTGTCTTTATCCGGAGCCGCCGCCAGAAGGGACGGTGCCGGCTTGTTCCGAGGCGGGTGTGCTCGGCGCCCTGACGGGCATCCTTGGCGCGATGATGGCGCTGGAAGTCATCCGCGAAATCGTCGGTTTCGGCGAAGGACTCGTCGGCAGGCTCGTGCTCGTCGATGCGCTCGGCATGCGTTTTGAGACATTGCGCTACCGGTGGGATCCGGCCAATCCACTGAACGGATCCGCCGCCAACGTGTCATAGCGTACGCGGGGCGGAGGGACAAGATGGCGGGTGGCAAGCGTTGACAGGCCTGGGACCAGCGACTAGACCACGCTTCGGAATGCCTGGGCGTTCTTTTCAAGGCTTTTTGCGGGGAGCGGGTGGGGGATAGTTCAACGGTAGAACAGCGGACTCTGACTCCGTTAATCCTGGTTCGAATCCAGGTCCCCCAGCCACGAATCCCCCCGGTATTGCCTCGTATTTTTGATTTCGGCAATCGCTGGAATAGCCACGGAATTTCGGCAGGTTAGCTTTCGGGCGATCACGACGACTCCAACCAGAGACGAAAAATGCCCTAGGTTCTCGTCCCAACGGCCGCAGGGTCTCTCAAGGCCGTTTTCGAGTTGTCGGATGTGGAGCGTTTCGCCTGGATATTGATGGAGGTTTAGGCGGCGAAGCCGAGGAAACGGCGCTGTTCCTTCCAGTCATGCGGCAGGTTTTTGCTCAGTCGCAGCAACCGGGTCGGCGTTAGCTCAATGGGATGTCGACCTGCGAGAAGAGCGCCGACAATTTCCGGCGCGAGGTAAGAAAGTCGATTGAGGGGTGTTAGCCGGCACTTGTTCATTCCGAGACGTCCGCTCATCGCCTCGATGCTGTCGTCCGATCCTGAGAGGAGCCGGTTTCGGATCACGAACGCTTCGGCGATCATGGTGACGAGGCCGGAGTTGACCTCAGCCACGGCGCCATTCTCGATGACGAAGCGCTTCCCCTTGCCGGCGCGTCGCAGCTTCACTTCGATCGATATGATGACAGGATCGAGATCAGGCCGTTGACTCCGTCCTTTCGCCTCCAGCGCCGCGGCGACCTTTGCCCGGCTCAGCCGGATTTCGATCCGATCGGCCGCGACGATTACCCGCTCGACAATGTCCCGGACGAGGCTTTTCCTCTCGATGGGCGGCACGGCGAGCCATCGCTCGGAAAGCTTGAATGCGTTGCGCAGGGCCGCGTCAAACGCGCAAGCATCAAGGTCGAGCGGGGCGAGCGCGTCACCGACTTCTATCCTGGACGAGAAAAACACTCTCAGCCGGTCGAGCACCAGCCCTTCGATATCGCCCGCTGGGACGCGCATCCCTTGCTGTGTTTGCGGGCGATCGCCGGCCAGAAGCGACGCCGAGACGTAGTAGCGGTATTGCTTGGCTCTCTTAGTGGCATGGGTCGGCGTCATCCGATTGGCGTCGGCATCGCCGATCAGGCCTGCCAACAGGCTCGGCGCCTCCGCGCCCACCGCCAACGAGTGCTCGTGCCGGTTGGCCGCGAGCTTGTCCTGCACGATCTGCCAAAGCTCCGGATCGAGGATGGCCTCGTGCTGGCCGGGGTAGATGTTGTCCTTATGCGCGACCTCGCCCCGATAAAGCCGGTTCTGCAGCATCAGGTAGAGTGCGCCGCGGGAGAACCGTTGACCGCCGGCCAGCCGTCCGCCGGCTCCTGCACGGCGCTTGCTCACAATACCCAGCCGGTCGAGATCGGCCCTGAGCAGCAAGACCGAGCCCAGTTCCGCATAGCGTCGAAAGATCAATCGGACAGTCGACGCCTCAGTCTCATTCACGGTCAGCTTGCGCTCCTTGACGTCGTAACCGAGCGGCACGTTGCCGCCCATCCACATGCCCTTGCGCTTAGACGCCGCGATCTTGTCGCGGATGCGTTCGCCGGCGATCTCGCGCTCGAACTGGGCGAACGACAGTAGCATGTTGAGTGTCAGGCGCCCCATGGAGGTCGTCGTATTGAACTGCTGCGTCACCGATACGAACGACGCGTTGTGGGCATCGAGGACGTCGACGATCTTGGCGAAATCGGCGAGCGAGCGCGTCAGCCGATCGACCTTGTAGACAACGACGATCTGAACCTTGCCGGCCTTGATGTCCTCCAGAAGCCGCTTGAGCGCAGGCCGCTCCATCGTCCCGCCTGACAGACCGCCATCGTCGTACATGTCGCTAAGCGCGATCCAGCCGGCATGACGCTGGCTCGCGATGTAGGCCTCGCACGCCTCGCGTTGGGCGTAGAGAGAATTGAATTCCTGCTCGAGGCCTTCGTCGGACGACTTGCGGGTGTAGATCGCGCAGCGGACGGTGAGCCCGGCTCGCGCCTGATCAGCTCGCGCCATGACCCGCTCGCGCGCTTGAGGTAGAGTCCAGCTGCCGCCGCCTGAGGCCGAAGAACCGCGGGCCCGACCAGCGGGCGCCGGTGATCTTTCGCGCGACCACGGAAAGGGAGCGGTAGCGCTGACCGCGCCACTCGATCCCATCGGCGTGGATGAGGGCCGTGTGGGTGACCCCGCGCCATTCCCGCACGAGCCGCGTGCCCGGCCTCAGCGAGATCGGCGGCGTGGGTTTGGCCGCGCCGCGGCTCGGCGGGCCGGCGGCGGCCTGCTCCAGCTTCCGTGCGGTGGCCATGGAGAGGCCGCCATACGCCCGCTCCTGAAGCTTGTAAGTGATCCCACGGGTCAAGAGGTCGCGGGAGAGCCGCATCGGCGGCGGCATCCGATGAAGCCGCCGCCACTCTCCGCGCAGCTCGAAGATGGTCAACTCCGAGTGCCGCGCGAGCGCCCCTGCGACATCGATCGCCGATTTGTCCATGTCAGCGGCCGCGCCGCGTTTCGATGCGATAGCGGCGAACGCCGTCGTTGGACTTGGATGATATCAGCGAAAAACCGAGCTTCTTCTTCACTGTGCCCGCCAGAAACCCACGCACGCTATGCTGCTGCCAGTCTGTCGCCTGCATCATCTCTTCGATGCTGGCTCCCTCGGATTGGCTCAGCAGCGTGAGCACGCGCTCCTGCTTGGTGACTCGCTCGTCCTGTGGTTTATCGGCCTTCACCGGCGTTTTGGCGGCGGCGACTCGCGCCGCCTTCGATTCAACAGACCGTGGCGTTTTGTTGGCGGTGGCCACAGCGGATGTGACCTTGCGCCGCGATGGTGCGTGCGATTTGGCGCTCCCCTTTTTAGGTGCGGGGCTCTCGAGATTCCGGGACTTTTCGATTGAAAGGGTCGACATGGTCTTGGGCTCCTATGGTTCGCGGCGCGCCGGAATTGACGCTCGCACGACCCAAAGCCCCGCACGTCGCGGGGCGAGCCCTAAGCGCGTCGGCGGGCAAGCAGGTCAACCGGCCGACGCACATAGCAATGCGTGCTTTGCGGCAGAAGTCCAGAGGAATTCGGAGGCCGCGACGCGTTTGAGACGTCTCAGTTAAAGACGTGTCGGTGGCGGATAATTATCCCGCCAGCGCAACATCGAAACCGTGACGAATGAGCACGAACCAGAAATCAACCGCCTTTTTGCGGAAATCTCCCGCCGGCAATCAGAATGGCGAGAGCTGGCCGAGCCCGTTTGGGAGTCGATCACCGAGGATTTGCGGGAAGCCGCGCCGGACGCGGATGATCTCACATGGCCGCAGCCGGAGGTCAATGAATTCCCGGACCCGCTGTTCGATTCCCAGCGCAGCTATTTGGCGCAGATCATGCGTTACAAGCGCCATCAGGGGAAAGTTTCTTAGCCCTTCCACCGGCATGGCCATGTGTCCGACCTCTGATGCGGCGGTGTCACATGCCGCGGGCCCGTATGGGAGTTCGTGGATCAGGTCCACATCATTGAAGCGCGCTCGAAGCGCTACCCGTGCGCCTGGTTGTCCTGACCCCGTCTCACCGACATTGCGCCATACCTGTCCTTTGACCTTCCTACGCCGTTGACAGCCTCAGTCCGAACGCCGCTTACGCGGGTACGGCCGGAGCTCGATAAATTCCACCTTTCGCCATCAGCGCCCAAGCAACGCGCGCGGTCTTGTTCGCGAGGGCGACGATCACCAACATGGGCGGCTTACGCGCGAGCATTCTGACCAGCCAGGATCCGGCTGGCAGGCCGTTTCGTTTTTGCCCAACGCAACGCCGCTCGCGCCGATGATCAATAGGCGCCGCAAGGTGCGTTCGCCCATCCGTGATGTCCGCCCCAGCCGCTCCTTGCCGCCCGTCGACTTCTCCAATGGTGTCAACGCTATCCAGGCGGCAAAGTCGCGCGCTGACCTGAAGGTCTCGGCCGGCGGCGCGAGAGCCTCAATTGCTGTAGCGATCATAGGTCCGACGCCGGGAATGCTCATAAGCCGCTTCGCGACATCGTCGCGCTTGGCGTGTTCCGAGATCTCCATATCGAGGATTGCGAATTTGTCCTTCACCGTTCGAAGCATCTCGACGAGAACAAGGCATTGCCGTGGTGCTTTTGGAATGGCTGAGCCAGGACCGTCGACCTGCGCTATCAGAAGGTCCACATGCGACGGCCCCTGACGCGCGATCAGGCCGTATTCCGCCAAATGACCGCGGATCGCGTTGATGATTTGGGTGCGCTGGGCCACGAGCATATCGCGCGTTCTGAACACGACGCTGGAAGCCTGTTTCGCCTCGCTCTTCACCGCGACAAAGCGCATGGTCGGGCGCTGCACCGCTTCGCAGATCGCCTCGGCATCCGCAGCATCGTTCTTGTGGCGCTTCACGAAAGGCTTCACGTAAGCGGGTGCAATCAGCCGCACATCGTGTCCAAGCTTGGCGATCTCGCGCCCCCAGTAGTGGGCGCTCGCACACGCCTCCATCGCCACCACACATCGCGGAGGCGTCGCGAGAAAGCCAAGCACTTGATCGCGCCGCAGCCTCCTGCGGAACACGATGGCACCCGACGTGCTCGCCCCATGCGCTTGGAACACGTTCTTCGCCAAATCCAAACCAATTGTGCTAACTTCCATCATGGGCGTCTCCTCTCGAGTGGCTGACAACACCGCCGCTCTGGCACGATCGATGCCGTCTGGGGGGCGTCCACCCCATCATTGGCAGACGACGACTTACGTGGCCGGACTTCGCCATGATGGCATCATGGCACCTTTCGTCCTCGATGGCCCGATCAATGGCAAATATTTCCTCGCTTATGTCGAAAATGTTCTCGTTCCGGCGCTCTCGCCCGGCGACACGGTTTTGATCGACAATCTCAGCTCGCACAAGAGCCCGAAAGTGAGGAAAGCGATCGAGGCCAAGGGTGCCGAGTTGCATTTCCTGCCGCGCTACGCGCCCGACTTGAACCCGACCGAGATGGTCTTTTCGAAATTAAATACGCTTCTGCGAAAGGCGAATTTCTGGCCGCGAACTCACCGCTTATCGAGCGCGACGCAATTTCGCTCGCGTTTTTCGTCGGTTAAAAGCAATGCATATAAAGTGCATGCTTTGGTTCGAATCCGCCTCAGTCTCATTACGGCGGTCCTTGAAGCCAAGACGCAGCCGGTCCTGCCGTCAGCCGAAACCGCTGCGATATTGTTCTGGACTCTGCTCGCTTCCGGCCAGATCACGATGCGCAGGGTCGATGATTGGCAATGCCTCAACGAAATGCCGCCCAATTAGATCATTGACCTCGCCTCATGATGCGATAACCTCGTTAAGCCGGAGATCGCGCTGAAACAAATTCCAACCGAAATCGCGACGGCACCCCGCCCGTTGCTTGGGGTGTAATCAACAGAGACAGTCAGAGGGAAGAAAATCCATGATGGGTTCCGTGCCGAAGAATGGGTCGCCCCTGCCGGCGCTAATGCCCCAGATGCGTCTACAAGGCGCGTGGCCGAGCTTTTTCGAGGAAATTTGCATCAAGGCTATCTATCTCGTCGCCCTCATCGCCCTGTATTTTGCTCTCGCGAAAACCTACACGGAATTTCTGCAGCCGCTGTATAGTTACGAGCATTTCAAACAAAACTTCGTGCCAACACGCGAAGTGGAGAGTCTGATCGCCCTCGGCATTGCGGCGGCGGTCATGCCAACGGACTTTCGCAGGCCCTCGGACTTATTTATGTCATTGGCGATCGTGATCACGCTTGTTCCAACTGCGATGATGTACGCATATGCCGACATCAGCTGGGAGACGGCGGTTATGACCTGCGCCGGTCTCGCCGTCATTTTCCTCGCCCGCGAAATTCCGATCGGCGTTCCCGTTTGGCCGCTTGTCGGCGTCAGCACGATCTACTTTTTTACCGGGCTGTCGCTTCTAGGCGTGGCGACGGCGGCTTATCAAATGGGCTTCGACAGCTTCAGTCTCGACCTTTTAGACGTTTATGGCCGGCGTGCGATCGCTAATTCGGAAGTGACCGGCATTTCGGCTTATATTGTGGATTTGGCGCTCCATTCTAATCTAATCGCGACAATTGTTTCGTTCATTTCGCGGAACTGGGTTGCGCTAGTCGTTAATGTGGCAGCCTCGTTCTTATTCTTCGGACTGAGCGGCAACAAAGGCACTTTTTATGGAACATTCGTTTTTATTATTCTTAGCGTTATAATGCGGAGCAGATTTTGTATCGTTATTATTGTTTCTTTATTTTCTGCAATATTTGTATGTTACTATCTATTTTTTATGAGCATTGAAAATCTAACATTCGCTTCCCTTTTTGAACAACGCTCTCTAATTGTTCCAGTATATCTTAATGATTTATATTTGAATATATTTAAAGACACAAAATTATATTTTTCATATTCAAAAATTTCACTTGGCCTTATTGATAACCCGTTACAGTTGGACGTAGCCAACATGGTCGGTTACTATTGGGAGGGCAGGGCTACAATGCATGCGAACACGGGCTTCGTTGGATCAGGCTACATGAATGCCGGGTTGATTGGCATCCTTATCTACGCCGTAGTGATCGGTCTATGCTGTCGCGTCATCGACCAGTGCGCACAGCGAAGGTCGTCGCGCAACGCCGCCGCAATCATATGCCTGCCCGGATTCCTGAATGCCGTAACGTCCACTGATTTGCCCACTCTACTCTTCAGTGGAGGATGGACGCTTGCGATTCTGCTCGTGGCAGTCGCAGATCTGTCGGATGACCGTTGCAAGGCATCGAACGTGTCGTCGATGTCGCGCATGATCCGCTTCAGGATTTGAGCCGGTGTCCCTCTAAATCGGCGATGAACGACAGCCTGAAAATGTAGCTGAGGAGAAAGACGGCTCCATGGAATCGATCTATTAGGGGATGATCATGCCTACTGACAATGAAGTGGATCGTCTTATTAAGGTGTATCAGAATTACGGAGAAAGCGAAGCGACTGGCAAGCGCTGGTCTGACGCTAATGCGGGGAACCGTGCGATGAGCGAGGAACGCACGAGGGTGCTAGGGCAAATGCTGGAGGAGAACGGATCTATGCCCTTGGCGAACCACCGTATCCTCGATATCGGTTCGGGGTATGGCAAAAAACTAGGCTCAGGACTCATTGATCACAGTCAAAAGATGACGGCTGCTGCGATGCAGATTGCCGAGAAGTAGGTATGGGCGCAACGGTCGTAGCGGGTGTGGACGCGCCGCCAGTCTTTGAGCCGCCCGAACATGTTCTCGATCCTGTGGCGCTGTTTGTAGGTGGCGGCGTTGTGTGGGATCGGGACTTTTCGATTGGATTTTGAGGGGATGCAGGCCGTTATTTTTCGCTTTTTGAGCGCCTTGCGGAACCAGTCGGCGTCGTAGCCCTTGTCCGCGAGGAGTTCCTTGGCCTTGGGCAAGGCCGGCAGCATCAGCGCCGCGCCCTTGTAATCGCTCATCTGGCCCTCGCTTAAGAGCATGACGAGCGGTCGGCCTTGACCGTCGCAAACCGCGTGCAGTTTGGAGTTCAGGCCGCCTTTCGTGCGTCCAATACGTCGGGGAACAGGCCCTTTTTTAAAAGGCTGGCGGCGGTGCGATGCGCCTTCAGGTGCGTGGCGTCGATCATGATCCGCTCCGGCTTGTCGTCCCTGCGCGCCAACTCGGCGAAAATCTTGTTGAACACGCCCAAACGGCTCCAGCGGACGAACCGATTGTAGATCGTCTTGTGCGGCCCATATTCTCTCGGCGCGTCGCGCCAGCGCAGTCCGTTCTTGATCACGAACACGATGGCGCTGACGATCCTGCGGTCGTCCACCCGAGCGATCCCGTGCGAAAGCGGAAAATAGCCCTCGATCCGGCGCATCTGCGCCCGCGAGAGCAAAAACAAATCAGTCATGGCGAAGCCTCCTCGCCTCGCCCATGAATCAGTCAATCAACGCCCTTGCAAGAAATTTAATGGGTCCTGAGCCTAGCGAATCTTATGCAATGGGGTGCTTTGCCGAAGAATCTTTTCGGTGTGGACTTGATGCCTAAACGAATTGAAGCAGCCAAACAGAGATATCCAGGGATCCAGTTCACACAAGGGAACGCAGAACATCTTGATTTCGAAGAAACCTTCTTTGATCTTGTACTGTTATTCACAGTATTCACGTCTATCTTGGATAACCGCATGTCACGCAATGTTGCCGGAGAAGTAGAGCGTGTTTTGAAACCAGCCGGTGTGGTTGTGTGGTACGACTTTCGGTATAACAATCCCTATAACCATAATGTGCGCGGAATGACCAAAGAAGCGATACGAATGTTTTTCCCTAATTTTAGGCTTAAGTTGCGTACCGTTACGCTATTACCGCCATTAGCAAGGCGATTGGGTCGCGCGACGGCGGCGTTATATCCTATCTTATCGAGTTTGCCATGCTTACGAACCCACTATACAGGCATATTGGTAAAGCCAGGAGAAGCGGGCCTAACGGGTTTCCGAGCTGATTGAGACACCATTGGGGGGCATCCTGGACTTCCCTTCTTCCGGCCGGCGATTGCCGCGGAGGAGGCGGAGGAGAATGTACGCGCCGGAGCAATAATCCCTCACTGAAGCGATCGGGTATGCCGGTAGATACCGCCCCACGGAGCGCCCCGTCGCGGTCATTCTGCGGCCAGGCAAGGCCAAGGAAGTGCGCTCAAGTTCAACCAAATCGTGGTTTGGCGTTTTGCCGAGTTGGATCGCAAGCTGGGCGCTCAAGGGCCGGTGGGGGTGTCCGGCATAATGCCTACGCCCCAGGCGCCATTCGTAGGGATTGGATTGCCTACAACCGCTTTGGTGGCCGTGTCGATCACCGAGACAGTGCCAGGGTTGGAACCAAAGTTAGAATTCGTAACGTAAGCGTATTTCCCATCCGGGGTGATGGCTACCCCAACGGGCGCCCGCCCCACCGGGACCGTAGCCACCACCGTGTTGCTGGCCGTGTCGATTACCGAGACAGTGTTAGGTGCGGGGCCAAAACAACAATAATTGGTGACGTAAACGTGTTTCCCATCCGGAGTGATGGCTACTCCATATGCGCTACCCCCCACCGCGATGTTGTCCGTCACCGAGTTGGTGGCCGTATCGATTACCGAGACAGTGCTTGGATTATCATCACTATTTGCCACATAAGCTTGTTTCCCATCCGGGGTAATAGCTACGGCACCGGGGGTAAGTCCCACTGGGACCGTGGCCACCACCGTGTTGCTGGCCGTGTCAATCACCGAGACAGTGTTGTCGTAGGAGGCATTGGTGACGTAGGCGTGTTTCCCGTCCAAGGTAACGGCTATAGCAGTGGGGTCGTTCCCCACCGGGACCGTGGCCACCACCGTCTTGCTGGTCGTGTCAATCACCGAGACAGTGCCGGGGACAGGCCCCACGTTTGTCACGTAGGCGTGTTTCCCGTCCGGGGCAATGGCTATCCCGGTGGGGGACCCTCCCACCGTGACCGTGGCCGCCACTGTGTTTGTGGTCGCGTCGATCACCGAAACACTTGTGCCGTCTTGATTCGTCACGTAGGCGTGCTTCCCATCCGGGCTGACTGCAACAAAAATGGGACCAACGCCCACGGGGACCGTGGCCACCACCGTGTTGGTGGCCACGTCGATCACCGAGATAGTACCATAAGGGTTTCGATTCGCCACGTAGGCGAAGGGCGCCGCCTCCGCCTTCGAAGCCATCGCGCCTAGTCCTAACGTCAACACGATCCAGAGCGCCGAAAGCCCCCGTGCCCGTGCGGCGCGGGTTTCGCTGCCATTACTGCTTTGCATTTAGTCCCCCTTCTTTCGAAAAATGCTAGTGATTTCAGTTTGTTCTGT
Source organism: Methylocella sp. (assembly GCA_050728715.1). GTDB lineage: Bacteria > Pseudomonadota > Alphaproteobacteria > Rhizobiales > Beijerinckiaceae > Methylocapsa. Next base: position 8,354 of record JBOHJT010000018.1, on the reverse strand, counting down.
GGTTCATCGAACCAAAAACCTCAGTGGGATGAACTTGAAACAGCCGGAAGGAAACTTTGTCTTGGATTCGGAGGATCAAATTAGCCTTCGAGACGATGGCCTGCCCCTATTAGGTGATCCAGTTTGAATGTTAGTTCATAGTTGGTCGTTGGGCCAGCGATTGAGCGCCCGGCGGAGCTGGATTGGGTTGCGCAGCCGGGCGCGTCGAGATCAGAATTTCTGGCGCTGGCGGTTTATATCCGAGTGACGTGCATAAGCACCGAAATCTTAACGCGTTCATCCGCAAACGGCGGCTGAAATGGCGCGCGGTCGCCGATAGACTGGAGGAAGCGGGCGGCAAGCTGTTCACCCTGACGCGTTTCCCGGAAAGCTAGTGGAAATCGATCCGCACATCGAATGCAATTGAACGTCTGCACGAAGAGATCAAGCGACGCAACAAGACCCAGACCGAGCTGCCCTCGGCGGAAACCGCGGTGATGTTGTTCCGGGCCTTGCTGGCTTCCGGTCAGATCACAATGCGCAAGGTGGACGGCTGGAGAAGCCTCAACGAAAGGACGTTCGATCAGACCTTTGACTTCGCCGCATGTTCGGGTAACCTCGTCATGCTGGAGATCGCACCAAAATCAATTCCAACACAAATTGCTACGGCACTATGGCGTCGAATGCCTGCGACAAATCATAAAATCATAGAAGAAGAAACGCGGGCCGGGCGGGCGCCAGCGCAGCGCTCACCCTTGAAGCGACTTTCGACGTCGCACCGTGATCCGCATGTCTCTCCGGAGGAAAAAACCGAGCCAGCTCTATCTCTATCGATCCGGCCCGGCTCATTTATACCAAATCTCGTGGACGGAGACGCATGGCGAGGGCATCATTGCGAGGAGCGAAGCGACGAAGCAATCCACAAGAGGGGGACGCAACGTGGATTGCTTGCTTCGCTCGCATGACGGCTCCTATAGGGTGGGTTCTCATCGGAAAGATCAATGGTGGTGGTGGTGGTGGCGGGGTGGCGGTGGGGGGCCGGGGGTGGCAACAACGTCTTGAAACGCTCCGATGTCATACTTGCCACCTTGGGGACGAGCCACGCCTACGATATCGTTTGCTGGCGCGCCCGTCGCGATACCCGCGCCGATTGATGTACTCCCCGACCGCTCCGCATAGTTTTGGAAGTTGTAATTCGAAGCCGGTGCCCAGTTCTTATCGGACTGATAATTGCTGAAGACCGAGGCATTGGTGCCGCTAATGGTATTGTTGACCCCGGCTGGGAATGTAGCAAGTGACTGCCAATTGCTATTCCCATAAGCAACGTTGTTAGAAATGAGATTATGTGTGCCGGGATTGGAGGGGGTAGAGCCGTAAAGATGGATACCACCATCTTGCCCAGAGTAGCCGTTGCCGTAGCCATTGTTGACCGCAATATTGTTGGTAATGGTTTCATAATCGGTAACGCCGCCGTTCCCGCACATATCGGCATAGCCGCTAGTGGCTCCGGTATTTTCAGCGATAATGCCGCCTTGAGAATTATCGAAGACAGTGTTGTTAGAGATGGTTTGATGGCAAACACCTCCGCCGTAAGATTGAATGCCTATCCCGATCATCCCAGAAACGATGTTGTTGGTTGCTACCTCATACGTACTTGTCATGTAAATGCCGTGGTATTGGTTGCATTGTGGATATCTTGAGTCATTCGCTCCACCGTGACGGATTACGTTGCTGTCATAAATATTGTGGCCGGTATTAGTCCAATTCAGATGGCTTGCATTGCTTCCCATGAGTATGCCGACCGAGATACAAGCATTCACGGAAAAATCATGGAGATAGTTGTTGAAAAAAGTGTTGTATCCGTTATTACCGAACATACCGGCAGCCCAACCGTCGCTTCCGTTAGGGCAAGTCATGTCAAAACCGGAAACGACAATATGCGAAGCGACAAGAAAGAAGAAAGAGCCAGAGGTACCATTCGGACAGGTAAGTTTGGCCCCCCATTTTGTGTCTGAAATGAAAGTGATGGGAGCAGCTGCTGTGCCAGATGTTTGCATACATACCGTCGTCTCGGCGCTTACTCCGAGCGCTGGTATCGAACAGTACGATGACTGGTTATACGTGCCCGGAGCGACATGCACCGTAGTCCCGGCAGTTGCCACATTCGCGGCTCTTTGCAAGGTAAGAAACGGTGCGGATAAAGTGCCGGGATTCGAATCGGAGCCGACGGTCGCGACATAGTAATCGGTCGCCGCGTAGGCGATCGATCCGTAAAAAAGCGTGACGAGAAAACCCAACTTGGGGAGGCACTTAGCTAATTTATGCATGATAATTGATCCTGTCTTTTTATCTAAGTGAGAGAGCCAAAGCGTGACCTAGGAGTTGTCTGACTAATGATAACTAATAAAATATAACTGTCAACACTATTCATCTGCACGCACTGGCACAGCTGAAGGCATGCTGAACCGACGGCAGCGTAGCTTCACCTCCTTTTCCTCAAGGAAGGCCACGAGCCGGTCATTCAAGAGATTGGCCGCAGTAATGGGCGTCTTGCGATCATAGAGTTTCGCGAAAGCCTGCTGATGGATGCGGCCGACGCCCTTCATATTGCCGACGTAGAAAGTATCCTGGGCACCGCAATAGCCGGGGCACCCGCTTTCGAACTCGCCGTAAGTCTCCTTTTCTGCGTTATCGCTCTATGGACTCTATGACAAAGGCGGCGAGCTGCCGTTGCAGGAGATCAGCCTCAAGAAGCCCGTCCTGAAGAACCGTGTGCCGCAGGAGATCGAGGACGCCATCGTTGCGCTTGCTGTCGAGCACCCAGCCTTCGGTCAGCTGCGCGTCGCCAATGAGCTGAGGAAGCGCGGACTTACACCAACGGCATAGGGAATGACGGATGCCCAATCTCGTGGGGCAATTGAGGCGATGCGCTTTTCGGTCGGCCACGTGGTTAGGATGCGCAGCAGGCCAGCCGTACGGTCCTCCGTCCTTTTTAACGGCTCGCCGCCTTTGTCGTTCAGATGTTATGGGGCGAGCGGCGGGAGTGAGAGAATCATCACCCGCAGACAATCAAGGAGATGCCTCGTGACCATCGCCATTTTTGACCACGCCCCGAAGTCACCAGCCTCGCTGGACTATGCCACGACGATCACGGCGGTCGTGGAACTTTCGAAAAGGATTTGGCTTGTCGCTGGCGCTGCAAGAAATTTCCCGCAACGTCGGAGTGGCCTTAAACGTCGATATAAACTTGTCAGGCGTCCACTATCACGTCGGCGTTCTGCCGCAGCCATGTCTCGCAGGCAAGCACCGAGAAGAATTCACGATGGTTTAAGAAACTGAAAGGGCTGTTATGGTTGCAGTAGCGTTTATAGGCTTCGAGCAGCGGCGCGCGCTCGACGAGCCCCATCCTGAAAACGAGCGAGGTCGGCGCGAAATAGTCGTCGAGAACGCCCCGCTTCAGATCGGTTTTCAGCCAGTGCACCTCTGGCGTTGGGAAGCCTTGCTTGTCTTTTCGCCAAGCGATCTCGGCCGGTAACAGAGTCTCCATGGCCTTGCGGAATCCATATTTGGTCCAGCCTCGATGGAGCTTCAGCTCCATCGGCGCCGACACAAACAGTGTGAGCAGCCGCCAATCGAGAAAGGGCTGCCTGATCTCGCGGGAGGCCGCCATGGAGCACCGATCTTCGGAGTGGTTTAGTGCGGGAACGGAGAAGCGTATGATGTCTTCGATCTGGCGTTCCTGAACCGTTTGGCCGGGCTTCAAACCGATGTGGACCGTGTGAACCGTTTCGCGCAGCGCCGGACCAAGAAACTCGTTCCGATAAGGATTCAGCCATTTTGGGAGATAGCGCTTGGCCTCGCTCAGGTTAAATTGGCGCAGGATCGATCCATTGCGCCAGAAATCCCAAAGGGTTCTGGCGCTTGCCGCAAGGTGTCCAGCACGAAGCTGCGATTGAATATAAAACCCAAGGTACTTCTTGTATCCGCACAGCGCCTCATCGGCGCCCTGTCCAGACAGCAGCACGGTGACGCCAAGCTCCTTCGCGCGCTGCATCAACTGGAAATGCGCGACGTTCGACAGACTTCCCAGCGGCCCGTCCATATACCTCGTAACTTGGGCTAATTCCTTGAAGACATCCTCCGAGTGCAAGCGGACCCGATCGACCACGACGCCGAGATGATGCTCTATGACGTCGACGAACGCACTCTCGTCGAATGCGGCGATGCTTACCGAAGACAAAAAGGTTAGGTTGGCGTTGTGTCCCAGAATGTCATGCGCGATCGCGGCAATGGACGAAGAGTCGATCCCGCCCGACAACAGGATGGCGACCGGGACGTCGCTGCGCAGCCTCATCTTGACGCTGTCCCGAAACAGAGCACGGGTCTCTTCGATAAAGGCGGCTTCATCGAGGTCCTCTCGCTCGGTGAAGTCAAGCGTCCAATATCGTCCGACCTGCGGCTCGAGTGGCCAGTTGTCCAATCTCACGCGAACAGTTCCGCCCGCCGCTACTTGGTGGATATTCTCGAACAATGTCTCCGTGCTGGCGTCGATCAAGAACTGGTTGAAGTACTCGCCCAACACCTGCTTGTTCACGGCAAAGCGACTGCCTCGCAAATGGACCAGCGTTGTCAGTTCGGACGCGAAATAGAACCCCGTCTGGTCATTCGTGTAGTAAAGCGGCTTTTCTCCGCAGCGATCGCGGCTCAGCCAGAGCGTATTGCTTCGTCCATCCAGCCAGGCGAACGCCCACATGCCATTGAGGCGAGAAAGAGTTCGTTGGATTTCCGGCTCGATTGAAAGAAGGTGAAGCAGAACTTCGGTGTCCGATGTTCCCTGGAAGTGGACGCCATACGTTTCGAGCTCCCGCTTCAGTTCGACGTAATTGTATATCTCGCCGTTGAAAATGAGGGTGCTGCCACCCGGTAGCCGCATCGGCTGCATACCCGCGGTCGAAAGATCGAGAATGGCCAGCCGCTGAAATCCCAACCCGAGATGGAGGCTGGAGCGCTCGACTTCGAGCGTTGCCTGGGAGTCGGGGCCACGATGAACTTGCAGCTTGTTTGCGGATGACCATCGCCCCTGGTCAATTGGAACGCGACGAATATAACCAAGTATGCCACACATGATTTGAATTCATCGCTTTAGGACAAAATATCTCGGCTATATCGCACAAACGACAGCTAAAGTCTACTAGCTTGCATTTGACTTGGCTTTTTGTCTGGTCCGTTATCAGGCGGCGATCATTTTTCCCTTCGCAATCCAGATGGCGGCAAGCAAAATCTCCCCGGGCGCTTTGCCAAGGCACGAGCGCCCTCTATGTAGCCTTTCCTCATGGTAACTTCTGATCCTAGATTTCGAACTCTCGTGAGCCTCCTTTTTTGTTTTCGCTTTGCCGGTGAGATCGTGAAGCTGTGACGTTGCCCCCGCGGTTTAATCCGGATTGAACTTGAGTCTGGCCCTTAGAGGAAGGACCAGATGATGAAGCGTTCACGATTTACCGAAGAACAGATTGTTGCGGTGCTGTGGGAGCACGAACTGGGTGCGAAGACGGCGGACCTTTGCCGCAAGCACGGGATCAGCGAGGCGACTTTCTACAATTGGAAGAGCAAGTTCGGGGGCATGGACGCATCCGAAGCCAAGCGGCTGAAGGCGCTGGAGAGCGAGAACGCCAAGCTGAAGAAGCTCTTGGCCGACGCCATGCTCGACAACGCGGCGCTGAAGGACCTCTTGTCAAAAAAATGGTGACGCCCGCTGTGAAGCGAGAGGCTGCCGCTCATCTCAAGGGCGCCCATGAGATGAGCGAGCGGCGGGCGTGCAAGGTCATCGGCTGCCAACGGATGACGGTGCGCTACCGCTCGCGCCGGCCCGACGATCCCAAGCTGCGTGAGTGGTTGCTTGCGCTGGCGCGGGAACGGCCGCCGGTTCGGCTATCGCTGCCTGCTCATCTTCCTGCGCCTGGAGGGTTTTGTCGTGAACCACAAGCGGCATTCCGCATCTATCGCGAGGAACGGCTCATGGTGCGCAAGAGAGGCGGGCGCAAAAGGGCTTTGGGAAGCAGGACGCCCATGCCGGTGCCGGCGTTGCCGAACGATCTGTGGGCCTTGGACTTCGTCTCCGATCAGCTCGTCTGCGGCCGCAGATTCCGCATTCTGGCGCTCTACGATGTCTGCACCCGGCGATGCCTGGCCGCGATCGCTGACTTCTCGCTCTCGGCCAAAAGGGTGGCGCGCGAACTCGACCTGCTCATCGCAGGCCACGGCAAGCCCACGACGGTCGCCAGCGACAACGGCACGGAGCTGACTAGCAATGCTATCCTGTCCTGGACGGCTGAGACGGGCATCGATTGGCATTACATCGATCCCGGCAAGCCGGTCCAGAATGCCTTCATCGAGAGCTTCAATGGCCGGCTGCGCGATGAGTTCTTGAACGAGACCCTGTTCACCTCGCTCGCCCAGGCCCGTGCCGCGCTCGAAGAATGGCGGTGCGACTACAACACCGTGCGGCCGCATTCTCGCATCGGCTGGCTGACGCCAACCGCCTACGCCGCCCAGTTCTCACCGCAACGGGACCACGGCGCCGCGCTCGCCAATGGCTCCGCGCCTTGGTCCGTTGCTTCGCCGGAGCAGATGGAGAAAATCAACCGCCAGACTCAAGTACCGCTGGATCAAAACTGGGGCAACGTCAGCTGAGCTTCACATTGGCCAATCTGGCCGAACGCTGACTGCTCCAGCGAAAATGCAAGAATTCCTAGGGACCAGTAGCCGCTATAGCTGACCATTACAGCTGAAGTCACTGAATGGCAAGCCCACCGACGCCGTGACAAGGCCCTTAGGTGCCATCGAGGAAACCTTTGTTATGAAAGATGATATCGTTGCTTCTGAGCCCACAGTCCGGCGTTCCTTCAGCGGCATAGGGACTCTTCCTGGCCCGTCTGGCGGCAATTTGGCCGAGGCTCTGCTGCCAGTCTTCGTCCATGATCAGGTATGCCGCCGTGCTCGCGAAGCGCGTCTTGAGGTGGAGGCCGTGTTGAAGCAGCGCGACCTTCCTCAGGCCATAGTGGGGCAGATCCCGCAACCCGATAAGTGCCAGTACGTACTGAATCTTGGCTGGCTCGTAGCAGCTGCCCTCGATCTCGTGCGGAAATGAGCCGCACGAGGAGTAGTCGTGGCTTGGCACCTCGCTGGCGGCTCTCACGGGCGAGCTCGCGATGAACGTTCGGCATGCTCGGTAGAGCTTGACCAGCAACCGCCGGTAGAGGTGTGCGACCTGCGATACCGAAAGATGTTTCATTTGCTCGCCTTCGGCCGGAGCCGAACTCAGGATCCCGCCACCCATGGAGCCTGGGAAACTCTTGTCGTTGAAGCTCAGGATGCCGTGCACGAAGTCCGCGCCCGCCGGAGGCAGCAGATCCACGAGTCGGACGTCCTGAGCCATGTCGATTACCACCTGGACCGACCGGTGCCGCAAGGCAACAAGTTTCTCTGCCTCGGACAGAAACGTCAGGAGCCCTGAGGATCCGAAGACGCTTGCCCCGACGAGGACGCCCGCCTTGCGCGTGTCTAGAAGGAGGAGCAGGCCTTCCCAGTCGGGTTCCAGATCCCGATCAGTCGGATAAGCCACGACCTCCCAGCCTGCCAGACGAAACACTTTCGGAGCGATGTTGCAGACATAGTCAGGGACGAGCGCGACATCTGACCGCGCGCGCAGCAGAAGCCGGCGAGCCAACAGGAACAGCGAAACACGGCCCGAGAACTGCGGCTCGAACCTGAACAGACCCCGCGAGAGTTTCCGGCACAGCCATCGGCGCAGCACGGATTTCGGGACGGCATGCAGCGCGAGAAATGCGAAGGCTTGCGCTAGGATCATGCTAGCTTCACGAAGACGAGGATCTTGTAGTCTGCCCAGAAGTGCGCGCCGAGCCGCTCACGGATTTGCTCCCCCATGCGGAACCGCCGAACCAGCTTGTCCCCGGTCAATTTCGAATCGGCGAGCAACTCCCGGAACGGCCAGAACAGGACACCCGATTTCTCGACGAGCTTCAGATTCTTTGGCCGAAGGAAGCGCTCGACGTCGTGGGAGCCGTACTTGGCGCGTGCCAGGTAGTTCCATCGATGGAAGTGATCTATCATCAGCATGGTGCCGCCAGCCTTGAGCATATAAGCACCGTTGGCCAGCGACTTCTCAAGCTTGGCGATGTCGCGGATGGTTGAGTAACAAGCAGATGAGACAATGAGATCGTAGGTTTGGGGTTCCCGCCGATAGTCCTCAACGGAGCATCCAATCGGCCTAATTCGAGGATCTTTCAGGTTCTCTCGGCCGGCTTCCAGCATCTCTTCGAAATCAACGGCGTCGACTCTGATATTTGGATTGAGAG
>JBOHJT010000017.1:0-22447 GCA_050728715.1 Methylocella sp. | reverse complement strand
CCCTTGTCAAACTGCATTGCGATGTCGGGGCCGAGCCGTATTTGGATTTCTAACCGCACATCGGGATAAAGGCTTGCGAATTGGGCAAGCAGTGAAGCGAGGATGGACGGATGAAAATATTCCGGCACGCCGAGCTGGACCGGTCCGCGAGGCCGCAAGCGGCCAAGCTCGATCTTCGCTTCCTCATGCAACGCGAGGATGCGCCGCGCGTAAGACAACAAAATCTCGCCGTCCGGCGTCAGCGCCAAGCGGTGGGCGGCACGGTCAATCAGGCGCGTGGCGGCCTGCCTCATCGAGCCGCTTGATATGCAGGCTGATCGCCGGCGGGGTGAGGTTCACGGCCCTTGCCGCCTTCGTGAAACTTCTTGTGTCGCAAACGGCCACGAAGCTTTGTCAATAAGAGGGAGTCGAAAAGCATCTTTCCTCTCTATTTGCGCAGCGCTGCCCCATTGGCGCGCGCCGCTCTCTATTCGTTTCATACAGGTTTATCCTGCAAAGCGCTTGTGCCAAAGGCACGATAGGCAAAACCTCCTCCGCATGAGGAAAACTCATCATCAAAATCAGACATCTTCATGCAAAATTTCCGCGCGCCCGTGGTAGCCTGCAAATCACAAAAGCAAACTGTGGAGATCAAGCAATGCGTCTTCGAAAGGCTGTTGGACTCTTCGGTCTTTTCGGGTTCTTGCCGAGCCTTCACCCGTTCGCGGCCTGCGCGGAAAGTTCGCCGCCGCGCGATTGGTTGCGACAGGAGCTGAAGGGCAAAGTTCCGTCGAACTGGCAGGTGCATGTTTCTCGGCGGGGGGACATGTTGCTGGCTTTTATAACCCCGCCTTACCAGGAAGCCTTCGATCTTTGGTACGAGCCGGTGAAGCTGCGCGAAAGGATGCTGGGTCTCTGTCCTGGTCCAGACGATGCGATCTGGGCACGGGTTGCGCCCGGTCAGATCATCGCAATCGAGCCGACGGTCGGCGGGAAATCCGCGGACGCGATGCGTTTGACCTGCTCTCGGGACAATCGCTAGCCCGCCTGAAACGGGCCGGGTGTTTCGCGCGCGATCGCCGCACCAGGCATATTTCCGCGTTCACGTGGCCCGACTGCTCTCCCGCAGGAACCAGCTCCCGTTCCTCGACGCCCCGTTTTCGTCCTGCGTCGCGGGCAGGCGCTCCATTACTCGTTCGGGCGGGAAGATCACAATGACTTCGGTGCCGTTGCGAAGCTTGGATTTCAGGGTGAAGGATCCGCCATGGAGTTCGATGAGGCCCTTCACGATCGGCAACCCGAGACCGGAGCCTTCCTCGGCGTTTTTTTGCGTGAGCGCACCACGACCGAACGAGGTCATGACAATAGGGATCTCGTCTTCCGGAATTCCGGGACCGCTGTCGCGCACAGCTGCATATTGACCGCCGCTCGCGGTCCAGCCGATCCTGATCTTGATCATTCCGCCTTGCGGAGTGAATTTGATCGCGTTCGATAGAAGGTTCAATATTACTTGGCGAATAGCGCGCTCGTCGGCCCAAATCCGCGGCAAATCCGGCTCGACGGCCTTTTCGATGGTGATCCGCCGTTTTTTCGCGCGCAGCCGTAGAAGATGCCGGCAATCCTCGACAAGATGAGGGAGCGCGACCGCTTCTTCCTTGAGGTCGAAACGTCCGGCCTCTATCCTGGAGAGATCGAGGATTTCGTTGATCAGCATCAAAAGGTGCTGCCCGCTCGCATGGATGTCGTTTGAATATTCCTTGTAGGATGCGACGGCGTGCGATCCGAACAATTCGCCTTTCATGACTTCGGAAAAGCCAAGAATGGCGTTGAGCGGCGTGCGCAATTCATGGCTCATCGTGGCGAGGAAGCGGGATTTGGCGAGATTTGCCGCCTCGGCGCGGCGGCGGGCCAAATCGCTGCTTGCCTTGGCCTGTTCGAGCTCGGCGATCAGCTCGTCCTTTTCGGCTTGAAACGACAGCGTCTCCAACGCCGCCGCGTGCAACCTCCTAGCAACGAACATGAAATAGAGCTGCGTGCCGCAGGCCAACGCGATCAGCGGCAAGGTTCCATCGGAAAGGCTCGACGGACGCAAGAAACTAAGAGTTGCGATGGTCATCGGCGTCAAGGCGCCGGCCACCGCGGACGGAATCGCGGCGGAGATCGTCGCGTTCATCGCGGCAACGAGCGAAAGGAGGGCGAGGGCGTAGCTGCGCGCGGCGGGATCACCGGACTGGCTGACGAGCCAGACGATGGCCGCCCACGCGATGCCCTGGAGCGTTTCGGTGACGATGAATTTGCGGCGCCAGCGGCTGGTGTCGAGCACGGTTTCTTCGGCGTCCAGGAACTTGCCGGCAATCCGGTAAGCCACACCGAGCGCCGCGACATCGAGGGCGAGCCAAATCAGGACCGCGCCCATGGCGCTCCATCTGGCGGCTGCCGCGGCGGCCACCGCGCCTAGCACGGCCATGGCGGGGCCCGACGATCTGCGTCCTTTCGCGAAAAGGCGAAGCAATTCGATGTCGAAGCCACATTGACACGATGCCGACGACCTAAGCTTCTCGCGCGATTCGCGTACCTCGGCGGCCAGGCGTCCGCGCCGCGTGGCGGCGGCCGGATCGCCAGCGCCGCGCGCAATAAATTCCGCGGTGACGTCGGTCATCCTTTGAAAAACCCGTTCAATTCTCGCTTCCCGCGAAAGATTGCGGCGACGATGCCGGAGAAAGATTAATCAGCCGCTCAAGCGATCATTCGATTTGTTCGCAACTAAGGCTGGCCTGGGCCTGGCGGCCGAAACAGTAGCGCTTTATCGCAGAGGCGGCGGTAAGGAATCCGCAAGGATAGAACTCAATGTACGTTAACGGACGTACCGGCAAGGCAAGCAGCTCGAAGTTGACCCGGAACCGATCGAGACGGTCCGGTGCTTGCGATAAGCAAGGGATTAGCCTTGAATCGCCGGCTTTCTGACGAAGCGGACCATCGCCGCTCACATGCGAGTATTGGCCTGGCGCGGCGCCCCGGAATGGAACCGGCGGGACTAGCGATTGCTATGGCAGACAGACATTCGATTTCGAGGCTCGCGGCGCTGGCTGGGCGCATCAGGGCCTGCCGTATCTGCGTTGAGATGCCGCGTGGCGCGCCGCTCCCGCACGAGCCGCGTCCCGTCTTGCGGCTGTCTTCGACCGCGCGGCTGCTCATCGCCAGCCAGGCGCCCGGCGTGAAAGTGCACCTCAGCGGGCTGCCTTTCAACGATGCCTCCGGCGATCGTCTGCGGCAATGGATGAGCGTTTCGCGCGACGCGTTCTACGATGAGGCGAAGATCGCGATCGTGCCGATGGGTTTTTGTTTTCCGGGCCACGATGCCAACAAGGGCGATCTGGCGCCGCGCCGCGAATGCCGCGAGACTTGGCATGATGAATTGTTTTCGATTTTGCCTCAAATCGAATGCATTCTCGCGATCGGGCGCTTCGCGCAGGACTATCATTTCACGAGGGCCGGAAGGCCATTGCCGAAAGTCCTGAAGGTTGATGATATCGTACGCCGTTGGCGCGAATTCGCGGGCGAGAAGCCGAAAATCATCGCCCTGCCGCACCCCTCCTGGCGCAACAGCGGCTGGATCAAACGTAATCCTTGGTTCGAGCGGGAGGTTTTGCCGGCGTTGCGGGCAGAAATCGCGCGCGCGATTTTTTGACTCGCCCGATCCTTTGCGACCGCCCGGTTACGAGGTCAACGGCGCGGCCCCAGCCGGGGTAGTGGGGCTTTTAGGGCACCCTTGCCGCCTGGACGGCTTGGCGCGCCCAGCGTTTGGTGTTTTGGGTTCGGCTTGGTAGACTTCCGCCCGCGATTGAAGGGGAGCGCTTGCCGGAGGCTTCGGGGTGTAACATGGGACCAGTGGATGGCGCCGGAACCGGAGGTCTCGTGATACGCGCGCTAGAGGGGAGTTCGTCCGTCAGCGCGGGAGATATTCAAGGCACGGACTTAACCGGACGCGGCGCGGCGATAGCCGTCGCCGGGCCCTCGGATCGCGCCCTGGCGGACCGGCAAAGGCAAGAACACACCTATGCCGCGCTTGATCTCGGCACTAACAATTGCCGGCTCTTGATCGCCTGGGAGGCGCCCGAGGGGAGCGGCCAAGATGGCTTTCGCGTCATCGACTCATTTTCCCGGATTGTCAGGCTGGGCGAAGGTCTGTCGCGAACCGGCGAACTCGGCGCGGCGGCGATCGAACGCACTCTTTGCGCGCTCGAAATATGCCGCGACAAAATGCGGGCGCGCGGCGTAACCCGCAGACGATTGATTGCAACGGAGGCCTGCCGGTCGGCAAGCAACGGCGCCGAATTTTTGCGCCGAGTGCGCGAGGAGACGGGACTCGACCTGGAAGTTGTGGATCGTGAGACGGAAGCGAGGTTGGCCGCCGCCGGCTCCGCCTCGCTAGCAGATTCCGCCGCCGAAGGCGTCATTTTGTTCGATATCGGGGGCGGGTCTTCGGAGCTTGTCTGGCTTGCCGGGGCCGCGCCCGCATGCGGGCCATCGATCGATATGGCGCTCTGCGAGCGCATCCGTTTTTGGGTTTCCCTAAAGGTCGGCGTCGTCACCTTGGCGGAGAAATTCGGCGGCATCGAGGTTTCCGGCGCCATGTTCGATGCGATGATTGATCATGCCGCGCGAGAACTCGAGAGCTTTGTCGCGATGGCGGACGGCGAGCGGCGCGGAAGGCATTTTCATTTGCTTGGCACCTCCGGAACGGTGACGACGATCGCCGGGGTCTTTCTTGGACTGGCCCGGTATGATCGCCGCCGCGTCGATGGTTTGTGGATGTCGAGCAGGCAAGTGGATCATGTGGTGGCGAGCTTGCGCAAGATGACTTACGAGGAGCGCGCCGCCAATGGTTGCATTGGGCATGGCCGCGCCGATCTCGTTCTCGCCGGCTGCGCCATTCTCGAGGCGATCCGCCGTGCGTTTCCAGCCGATCGCGTCCGTATCGCCGATCGGGGTTTGCGCGAGGGCATGCTGATCCAACTCATCCGCGCCGATAGAATTTGAACAAACTGCGCAGTAAATTGGCTGCCCGCACCCGCGCCGTGGCGAACGGCGTCAGGCTTGGCCACAAGCCGACGCTCCGGCATCATCATCAGCAAGAGGCGATCAAGCGCCTCAAGGCCGGTAAGGAGACGCAGGGCGAGATTGCGCGCTCAGCCGTTGGACGATTTCGAGGCTCGTGCTTACACCGAACAAGAGGTCGATATGACCGAGAGGATTTGATCTGGTGCCCTTAACAGCAGCTGACAAGCGCAAAATTAACAAGATCAAAGCGCTGTCCGAATTGGCTGGCATTTCCTTCTGGAGCGCCGAACAAGAGCCCGATGATGGCATCAGAGAGAGAATCCTCAATCTCTGTGAAGATCGTGTAGTGCGTGCGGGAGTTATTGCGGAATATGTGCTGATTGATGAGTTGTTGACAGATTTAATTTGCCAACATTTCTTTCCAAAGAAGAAATCATTCACACGACTTTGGAAAACGAGAACCTTCAAAAATTTCAATTTCCACATAATGGAGGACATGTCTCTTCTAAAGAAATTAACTTTAGTAAAATCCATAATCGATGTGCCGAAGCCAGTGGCGGAAATTGTCCAGCGCATAAATTCTATACGCAACGCATTGGCTCACTCGTTCTTCCCAGAGAACAGGCGAGAGCATAAGCAAAAGGGGAGAGTAACCTATAGAGGACATAGTCTTTTGTCGTTAGCTGGCTATAAAGCGTTCTCTGACGACGCTGAGCACGTGATCGAATTTTTTTTTGAACAGGTAGGTGAAAAATTCTGAGCACTGGGCGTCCCCGCGCTTTGCGCGGCCGGGCAGTCGTACACAGATGACCGGAAGGGCTGAGCGATCCGGCGGAGCGTCGCCAAGGTAACGATATGGCAAAGAAAAGACCTTCTCCCGGCAAATGTGTTCATTGCCTTTCTGAAGACGTTGAGCGTACATGGGATCATGTTTTTCCACGCGCATGGTATCCAGATACTACACCCGCTGATCTTTACAAATGGCAGATACCTAGTTGCAATCGATGTAATAGAGAGCTAGGCAAAATCGAGGAAGACCTTCTGTTTCGCCTCGGGTTATGTGTTAACCCCGCCCCGGAAACAGCTGGCATAATCAAGAAGGCACAAAGGTCATACAAACCTGAATTTGCAAAAAACGAACGAGACCGAGCCGCGCGTGCCGCGAGAATGGCGCGGCTTCAAAATGAGATGATTGATGGCCCAATCATTCAAAGATCGGCCATATATCCTGGGCTAGGGGAAAGATGGGGCCGTCCTCCGACACAAGGCTTGGGGATTCTCGTTCCAGCAAATGGCTTTCGCCGCCTGACAGAAAAGATCGTGCGAGGGATATATTTTCTTGAAGACAAGAAGTTTATAGAACCTCCATATTTTATCGAGTTCTACGCACTAACAGATGACGGAGCCTTGCCAATCAGAGAACAATTAGACCGCTTCGGAAAGGAATATACGCGCGGGCCAGGCATTCTTATACGACGAGCCGTAGCGTTAGATGACTCGATGAGCGCTATTTTTGAGATTGTTGTATGGGCTCAATTTAAAATGTACGCTTCGGTTCGTACAAAAGTCTAGCAACAGAGGTTACGTTCCATATTGCCGGTTATGCGAATCTGCGCCCCACAATCCATTGGCATCGAATGGCGGCTCCGCTTCAAAAAAAAGGGGGCCGCGCAATAGCGGTCCGACTGGAAATTCTAAATTGCCCCTCCACCAAAACTTCGCGGGACTTGCGCCGACCGGCGCTATAAGGCTGACGTTTTGTGCCTCGGTTTGGGTCTCGGCGTGACGGAATCGAAATCTTCCTCCGGGCGCGAAGGTGGCCGCTCGCTGAAGACGCGGGTGAAAACCGCGCGGCAGCGGTCTCTTTCCTCGACCTTGTGGCTCGAGCGCCAGCTCAACGATCCCTATGTGGCAAGGGCCAAGCGGGAGGGATTTCGTTCCCGCGCGTGCTATAAGCTGCTTGAGGCCGACGCCCGCTATCGTTTCCTGAAACAGGGCCAAAGAATCGTCGATCTCGGCGCGGCGCCGGGGGGGTGGTCGCAGGTGGCCGTGCGGAAGGTTGGCACGGAAATCGGCCATGGCAGGGTCATCGGCATCGATCTCCTCGACATCGAGCCGCTGCCCGGCGCCGAATTCAAGGTCCTGGATTTCATGGCCCGGGACGCGCCGCTGCTGCTCAAGGATTGGCTCGGCGGCAGGGCCGACGTAGTCCTCTCCGACATGGCGGCGAATGCGACCGGCCATAAGAGAACCGATCATTTGCGAATCGCCGGACTGGTCGAGCTCGCGGCCGATTTTGCCTGCGAAAATTTGACGGATGGGGGCGCTTTTTTCGCCAAGGTTTTTCAAGGCGGAACCGGGCACGCGCTGCTCGCTCGTCTCAAATGCGAATTCGCGGTCGTGCGCCACGTGAAGCCGCGAGCAAGCCGTGCCGATTCGGCTGAGCTTTACGTGCTTGCGACGGGGTTTAGGGGCGAGGGCAAGCGGTGAGCGAAGGCTCGCTTATTGCGCCGCGGGCGCGATTGCTTCGGTGGATTTCGCCGGCCGGCTCGCGATGAGTTCCGCGCCAGCGTCCGTGGGCAGCCGCGAGAATGCGATGGCGGCGCTCAACGAGACCACCGCCATCGCAACAAACGCCCATTTGAAATTTTCGAGCGCGAGAACGTCCGTGCCGGGGCTGAACAGAGCGAACCCTTGCAGCGCCCCGGCTCCGGCCGCGACGCCCAGGCTCAAAGACAATTGCTGGGCCACCGAAGCAAAACTGACGGCCGCGCTCATTTTGGCGGAATCGATTTCGGCATAGGCAATGGCGTTGAGGCTGGTGAATTCGAGCGATCGCACGAAACCGCCGGCGAGAAGCAAGCCCATCATGAGCGCAACCGGCGTCGAAGAAGTAAAAAAGCCATAGCAGCCTAAGAATGCGGCGCTCAGCATCGCATTGTAAACAAGCACCCGGCGAAACCCGAACAAGCGCAGAATACGCGGCGCAGTTGCCTTCATCGCCATCGCCCCGACCGAGGCAATGAAAGTGATCGACCCCGAGCGAAAGGCGTTCAAGCCAAAACCGGTTTGCAACATGAGCGGAAGCAGAAAAGGAATCGATCCGATGCCGATCCGGAACAGCGATCCTCCCACCACGCTTGCGCGAAAGGTTGTGATGGAAAGAAGCTTGAGGTCGAGCAGCGGAAAAACGGCACCACGAGCGTGCACACCATATGCCGCCAAGGCAAGGATACCTAAGCCCGCCAGATTCACCGCCGCCTGCCAGGTCATGAGGCCGCGCCCCACTCCGCCAAGCCCGAACAAGAGAGAGGCAAGCCCCAGACCGCAGAGGAGAAAGCCCGTCACATCGAGGGGCCAGGCCGCCCCGTCCTTTACATCCTCGACGAAGATGGTCGCGAGGATGATGCCGATGGCGCCGATCGGCACGTTGATCCAGAAAATCCAGCGCCAGTGGAAATAGGTGGTGATGAAGCCGCCGAGCAGCGGCCCCGTCATCGGCCCGAGGAGCGCCGGGACTGTCAGATAGGACAGCGCGTTCACGAGTTCGGAGCGTTCGACGGAACGTAGGAGCAAAAGCCGCCCGACCGGCACCATCATCGCACCACCGAGGCCTTGGACGACGCGGGCGCCGACAAGTTCCGGCAAGGTCCCCGCCATGCCGCACAGGATAGAGCCCAACGTGAAGACAAGGATGGCGGCCCGGAAAATCGTTCGCGCGCCAAAGCGGTCAGCGGCCCAGCCGCTTGCCGGGATGAAGATCGCGAGGGAGATGAGGTAAGAGGTGAGAGCGAGCTTTAGGGAAATCGGATCTTCGTGCAAATCCTTGGCGATAGCAGGCAGCGACGTCGAGATGACCGTCGAGTCGAGATTTTCCATGAACAGGGCGCAAGCGACGGTCAGCGCGGTAATGAGATAGGAAGGCAAAACCCGAGTCCGTCATCGTCCTCCCGCCGGCGTCCGCGGCGCGGAGACAAAAGACATAGGAAGAGATGATGAACTATTCAACTTGAAGCGGCGCTGGCTATTCAGAAAAAACGAGGCCTGTTAAGTTGCGAGGGAATAGACCCCAACGTGCCGACTTCGCACAAATGTCCCAGCTCGGCTCAAAGCACTAAGGTCTCAACCAATCCGGCCAAAAGTTTCGTCGAACGCATAGCCCGCGCCGCGCACCGTGCGGATCGGATCTTTTTCCGCCTCCTTCGACAACGCCTTGCGCAAACGGCCGATATGAACGTCGACAGTGCGCTCGTCGATTTCCGCCGTAAGTCCCCAAACGCTGTCGAGAAGTTGCGCGCGCGAAAAGACCCGGCCGGGTTTCCCCATCAAATGGTCGAGCAGGCGGAACTCGGTCGGCCCCATATGCACGTCACGGCCGGCGCGGCGGACGCGCCAGTTTTGCCGGTCGAGATCGAGATCGCCCGCCGAAAGCATGCCGCTCGCGCGATCCGGCCGCGCGCGGCGCAAAAGAGCATGAACGCGCGCCATGAGCTCGGGCACGGAAAACGGCTTGACCACGTAATCGTCGGCCCCGATGGCGAGCCCGCGCACCCGCTCGCTTTCCTCGCCGCGCGCGGTCAGCATGATCACGGGCAGGCTTCTTGTCGTCTCGCGCGCGCGCACCCGGCGGCAGATTTCAAGTCCGGACACGCCGGGCAGCATCCAGTCGAGAATGACGAGGTCGGGGACCGTTTCGCTGAGCCTGATTTCGGCTTCGTCGCCGCGCTCGACCCGGTCCACGGTAAAGCCTTCGGCCTCGAGATTATAGGAAAGAAGCGTGCCGAGCGCTGCTTCGTCCTCGATAACCAAGATGCGCGCCGCCGCCGGAGAAGCTGCCGGGCGCGCCGGGCTGAAACGGCTTTCATTCACATCTTGCATTTCTTTTGCCATGTTCAAACCACCGTCGTTGGTGCCTCCGATAAGGTGTTCCGGCCCTTCGGACGGTCCATCGGCAGGGTTTCACCGGTAACAACATAAACCACGGTCTCGGCGATATTCGTGGCGTGGTCGCCGATCCTCTCGATGTTTTTCGAAACGAACAGCAGATGGGTGCAAAACGAGATGTTGCGAGGGTCTTCCATCATGAAGGTGAGGAGGTCGCGGAAAACCGAGTCTTCCAGCGCATCGAGATCGGCGTCATGGATCCAGACACCGCGTGCGCGCTCGGCATCGCGCTGGGCATAGGCATCGAGCACGTCCTTCAGAAGAATTGCCGCCGATTCATGCATCGACCTCAGCCCGATGGTGGCGCGCGGTATGTTCATCTCCGAGTGGGTCTTGATCGCGCGCTTGGCAATGTTCTTGGCGAGGTCCCCAATCCGCTCGAGATCGCCGGAAATGCGGATCGTGGCAATGATCTCGCGGAGATCCACCGCCATCGGCTGGCGACGGGCGATGGTCAGGATCGCCTGTTCCTCGATATCGCGCTGCAACAGATCAAGGCGCGGGTCGCTATCCACGGTCGACTGAGCGAGCCTGGTGTCGAAACCGACCAGCGCATCCATGGCATCGGATAGCATTTTTTCGGCTATGCCGCCCATTTCCGCGATTTTCCGGCCCAGGATTTCGAGTTCCTGGTCGTAAGCCTTGACGATGTGATCGGACATCAACCTGTTCCTCGTTGCCGCCGCAATCAGCCGAAACGGCCGGTAATATAATTTTGTGTCTGCTTCATTTCCGGTGAAGTGAAGATTTGCGCGGTGACTCCAAACTCGATGAGTTCGCCAAGATACATGAACGCGGTATGTTCCGAAACGCGCGCCGCCTGCTGCATGTTGTGAGTCACAATCGCGATGGTGTAGTTTTCCTTTAGTTCGTCGATCGTCTCCTCGATCTTCGCGGTTGAGATAGGGTCGAGCGCGGAGCAAGGTTCGTCCAAAAGAATAACTTCCGGCTGGAGGGCCACGGTGCGCGCGATGCAAAGGCGCTGCTGCTGACCGCCCGAAAGCGACAGGCCCGAAGCATGCAATTTGTCCTTCACCTCGCCCCAAAGAGCGGCTTGTATCAACGCGGCCTCGACGCGATCGCGAAGCTCGGCCTTCGGGAGCTTTTGGTAGAGTTTGATGCCGAACGCGACATTGTCGTGGATCGACATCGGAAAAGGAGTCGGTTTTTGAAACACCATGCCAACACGGGCACGCAAGAGATTGAGGTCCTGCTCTGGCCGGAGGATATTCACGCCGTCGAGAATCACTTCTCCCTCGGCCCTCTGATTGGGATAGAGATCGTACATCCGGTTCAACACCCGCAAAAGCGTCGATTTTCCGCAGCCGGACGGCCCAATAAAGGCCGTCGCTTTATGGACGTAAAGGGGGAGGCTGATGCTCTTCAAAGCGAGAGACGAGCCATAGTAGAAATCGAGGTCTCGAACGGTTACCTTCTGCTTAAGTGGTGTGGCCTGGGCCACGGACTGTGGCACAGGTTTCTCCGCCGGTTGGCGTTGTACCGAGTTCAAGGCTTGCACTGCTGTTGCGGAATTCTCCGCGGCTTGCCTATTCCTGTCGTCCGGCTCGTTGCTCATCGTGGTCATTTCCCTCGCCTCCCCGTTTGGAGCGCGCGCGCGGAGATGGAAAGCGCAAGAACGGCCATGGTTATGAGGAGCGCCCCAGTCCACGCAAGCTGCTGCCATTCCTTGTAGGGACTGAGGGCGAACTGGAAGATGACGGTGGGCAGGCTCGACATGGGCGCGTTCAAATTCGTGCTGAAGAACTGATTGTTCAACGCGGTAAAGAGCAGGGGCGCGGTTTCGCCGCTGATGCGGGCGATGGCGAGAAGAACCCCGGTGATGAGACCTGCGCGGGCGGCGCGATAGGCGACCTTGCCGATGACAATGGCGCGCGGCAGACCGAGCGCGCTCGCCGCTTCGCGCAAAGGATCGGGCACCAGAAGTAGCATGTCCTCGGTCGTGCGCACGACGACCGGAACGACGATGACGGCAAGCGACACGGCCCCGGCGAGGGCGGAGAAATGGCCCATTTTCACGACCATGACCTCGTAAACAAAGAGACCGATCACGATCGACGGCGCGCTCAGCAAAATATCGTTGATGAACCGCACGATAATCGTGAGCCTGGAATGGCGGCCGTATTCGGCCATGTAAGTGCCCGCCAGCATGCCTAGCGGGGTGCCGAGGGCCACGCCGAGAAAGGTCATGATCAGGCTGCCGGTGATCGCATTCAAAAGGCCGCCTTCGGAACCCGGCGGCGGCGTCATTTGTGTGAAGACAGCAGGCGACATACCGCGAACACCTTCGAACAAGAGCGTGGCGAGGATGATCGCCAGCCAACCGAGGCCAAAGGCCACGGAAGCGTAACAAAGACCGAGGTAGAACTTGTCGCGACGGCGGCGCGTGTTGTAGATCGCCATGCCTTACCGCCCCTCCCGCTGGTGCAGCCGCATCAACAAATACCGCGATATCGCGAGAATGAAAAAGGTGATGACGAAAAGGATCAGGCCGAGCGCGATCAGCGCGGAGGTGTAGAGGTCGCCGACCGCTTCGGTGAATTCGTTCGCGATCGTTGCCGATATGGTCGTGCCTGGCGAAAGCAGGGAAGGTGAGATTTTATGCGCGTTGCCGATCACGAAAGTCACCGCCATCGTCTCGCCGAGCGCCCGGCCGAGGCCCAGCATTACGCCGCCGATAATGCCGACGCGCGTGTAGGGGATCACGACCGATCGAACCACTTCCCAGGTCGTGCAGCCTACGCCATAGGCCGCTTCCTTCAGAACGGCGGGTACCGTTTCGAAGACATCGCGGGAGATCGCACTGACGATGGGAAGCACCATGATCGCGAGAATGACGCCGGCGGTCAGCACTCCGATGCCGTAGGGCGGGCCAGCAAACAGGTTTGAGAAAATCGGCACATTGGCGAAAGTGGAGATGAGACCCGGCTGGACATGCTCCTGCAGGAAAGGCGCGAGCACAAAAAGGCCCCAGATTCCGTAAATGATCGAGGGAATCCCGGCCAGAAGCTCGATCGCGATTCCGATCGTCCGGCGCAGCGCATAGGGGCAAAGTTCGGTCAGAAAAATCGCGATGCCGAGCCCGACCGGCACCGCGATCGCCATGGCGATGAGCGAGGTAACGATCGTGCCATAGACCGGTGCCATCGCGCCGAACTTCTCGGTGACGGGATTCCATGCCTCCGTCGTAAGAAAGTCTAGGCCGAACGCCCTGATGGCCGGCAGGGAGCCCATAATCAGCGAGGCGATGACCCCCCCTAGGAGTATCAGAACCGTCCAAGCCGCGGCTAGCGTCAGAAGGCGAAACGCATTGTCGCGAAGCTTGAATGCGGCGAGGGCCTTTGCCAGCCGAGCCTCGGCCGATCCCAGTTCGGCGCTATCAATCGCCAAATTGTTGGCCACCGCGTTTTCCCCGTACCTTTGCGTCGTGCATCAGCCATACCCGCCAGCCGGGCCCGGCACAACCTTTTGTCCGGCCATTCGAGGATGCGAACGGCCGGGATGGCGTGGAACGAAGGGCGCCAAAGTGCCTCCTCTCCAATCAAGATTCAGTTCAGCAGCGGCTTGCCATCCGCGTCCTTGAACTCATTGTCCCAGCTCTTTTTGATCAAGGCGACAACCGTTTTCGGCAGCGGCACGTAATCGAGTTCCTCGGCCTGCTTACCGCCCTTTTCATAGGCCCAGCTGAAAAACTTCAAGGCTTCCGAAGCGGCGGCGGGGTCGTCCGGTGTCGCATGCATCAGAATGAACGTCGCGCCCGCGATCGGCCACGACTTAGCGCCAGGCTGGTCGGTGAGAATCAAATAAAAGCCCGGTGCATGGGCCCAATCGGCATTGGCTGCCGCGGCTTGAAAGCTTCCGGTGTTCGGGGCCACGCGTTTGCCATCCTTGTTGATCATGTCGACAAAGGTCATTTTATTTTGTTTGGCATAGGCATATTCAACGTAGCCGATTGCGCCACTTGTCTGCAGGACGTTGTTGGCGACGCCCTCGTTGCCTTTGGCGCCGATGCCTGCCGGCCATTCGACGGCCGTATTGGAACCTACCTGGGACTCCCAGTCTGAACTCACTTTGGAAAGGTAATTGGTCCAGATGAATGTTGTACCGGATCCATCGGAACGGTGAACGACGACGATCGCCTGCGATGGCAGTTTGGCTTTCGGGTTCAACTTCTTGATGGCTGGATCATTCCAGGTCGTTATTTTACCGAGATATATTTTGGCGAGCGTAGGCCCGTCGAGCACCAATTCGCCGGGCTTGATTCCTGCGAGATTGACGACCGGCACGGCGCCGCCCGTCACCGTCGGAAACTGAACCAAACCCGCCTCCCTAAGGTCCTCGGGCTTGAGCGGCATGTCGGATGCGCCGAAGGTCACGGTTTTGGCCTTGATCTGCTTGATGCCGCCGCCGGAGCCGATCGACTGGTAATTGAAGCCGTTGCCGGATTCTTTTTTGTACGTATCCGCCCATTTCGCGTAGACCGGGTAGGGAAAGGTGGCCCCGGCGCCCGAAATATCGACGGCGGCGGCTGGAGGGCCGGCCGCCAAGCTTATGGCGGCGCCGGCAAGGGATGTTCGCAGGAATGTAAAGATCATTTCGTTGCCTCTCATTGCCTGGCATGTCTACTGGCAGCCGGTTAGATGGGGACCGGCCGAACAACGATTCGAAAGCGCATCGCTCCGACGCGGCGTCAGAAGCAAGAGATCG
Source organism: Methylocella sp. (assembly GCA_050728715.1). Classification (GTDB taxonomy): domain Bacteria; phylum Pseudomonadota; class Alphaproteobacteria; order Rhizobiales; family Beijerinckiaceae; genus Methylocapsa. Next base: position 7,738 of record JBOHJT010000017.1, on the reverse strand, counting down.
ATCCGTTTGGTCCCTTGCTCCGTTCGCGAACTAAAGGGCGCCCGCGAGGCAATATGAAACCTGTTTGACATCTTGATGACAGGGCGGGTTCGCGGTTCAGCTTCCGTGCAAGGGAAGAACCACGCTGAACGTCGCTCCCTCGCCCAGCTTCGAGTCGATACCGAGCCGGCCGCAATGGCGCGCGACGATATGTTTCACTATGGCGAGACCTAGACCCGTGCCGCCCTTGGCCCGGCTCTGGCCGGCATCGACCCGGTAAAAACGTTCGGTCAACCGTGGCAAATGTTCCGGCGCGATCCCGGGGCCATGGTCGCGGACGATTAAAACACATTGGTGCGGCTCGGTCGCGAGCGTGATCTCGACCTGCCGGTTGATGCTCCGCGGGTCCGAGGCACCGTATTTAATGGCGTTTTCGACGAGGTTTTCGGCCAACCGCAAGAGTTCGTCGCGGTCGCCCGTGACGAGCGCCTCGGCCGGAACTTCGAGTTTCAGGACGACATCTTTGTCAGCGGCCATGGGCGCCAGGGTGTCTGCGATATGGCGAAGGATCGCGACAATATCCACCGGCGCCTGAGGCCGCAGATGCAGATTCTGTTCGATCCGCGACAACGATAAAAGGTCATCGACGAGCCGCGCCATCCTTTGCGCCTGTTCGCGCATGATCGAAAGGAACCGTGCCCTCGCTTCCTTGTCCTCCCGCGCGGGCCCCTGTAGCGTCTCGACAAATCCGAGCAGGGAGGCGAGCGGCGTCCGCAATTCGTGGCTGGCATTGGCGACAAAGTCGACGCGCATGCGTTCGACGCGGCGCGCCTCGCTCAAATCGCGCAATGTCAAGATCATCGTGCGCTCGAATTGCGGCCCCTCCATCGGAGCGGCATTCAATTCAAAAAATCGTTCGACCGGCACCCGTTCGAGCCACGTCACCCGTTCCGGAGCGCCAAAGACACGGACCCTTTTCACCGCGTCAAGGACATCCGGCGCCCGCAGACTGCGTGCCAACAGATCGTCCGGCCGCAAGGCCGGAAACAAGTCCCGCGCCGCCGCGTTTACCGCGACCACGCGATCCGCCGCGCCGATGACGATCACCGCCTCGGGCAGGGCGTCGATGAGACGGCCCATGATCATGTGATCGCGCGCCTGCCGGTCCTTTTCCATGAAGCCCTCGTGAAATCCGGCGCCACGGGCAGGCGTTACACGGGTACGCGTTGATATCAAGCTTCACATCGATTCCACGCCGCGGGGCGGGCAAGCGCCAAGCGGCGCTCCGCCGTCGCCGCATTGTTCCGCTTGCTTGTCGCGCTTCGGGCCGCCCGTGTTAACCAAATGGCTTCAGTTCGGATCGAACCGTGCTCCGTTCAACGAACGGCCGCGAGCGTATTTCCTGGTCTTGTTGGCTTCGGCGTCATGGCCTACGCCAGCCGACCGGAACGCCATCGGCAAGCCTAAAGTCAAGATCATTGTTTCGGCCGCCAGGTGTCCCGGTACCAACGGCGAAGCGGGTCGAGCTCATCCTCCAGGACGATTTCCTCCTCGCTGCTGCGCATGGCCTCGCGCAAGCTTTTCCAGCGGTGAAAACCCTCGTGGGCGCCGAGGAAAGCGAGGGCGAACAGGAAAGGCACGAGGTAATAGATGACCCGGAACAGCACGAGCGAAGCGAGCAGCGCTTCTTCCGAGGCAACCGGAACCGCTTTCAGCATCGCCGCTTCGAAAACACCAATCCCGCCTGGCGCATTGCTCGCAACCCCGAGAATGCAGGCGAAGACATAGGTAGCGGCGAAGGTGAAAAAATCCAGTTCGGCATGGCTCGGAAGCAAAACATAAAGAACACCCGCCGCCGCGCATTGATCGATGACGCCGAGGGCGATTTGGCCGAGCGACAAGCCAAGTCCCGGCAATTCCAGCCGGAAACCTTTGATGCAAACATGCCGGCGGCGAATTGTCACCCAGACCAGATAGGCGAGGACCGCGCCCAGCACCACAAGCCCTATCAGCGTGTTGATCCAAGGATAGAAATGATTGATCTTGCTGATCGCGCTGGCCCGAAACGCGAGCCCCGCGCCAATCACAAAAACCATGCCGAACCAGAACGTCACGCCGGCCATCACGGTGAGGCTCGCGACTTTGCTCGCCGTCAAGTCCGCTTGCGAATAGATCCAGTAGCGAACCGTGCCCGCGGTAATCAAGGGGAAGCCGAGGGTGAAGGAAATCGCATAGCTCGTGAACGAGGCCAGCGCCGTCGTCTTATAGGGAACGCGGGCGTTGAGCTGCCGAAGCGCGAGCCCGTCATAGCCGGTCAGGGCAAGGAAGGACACGACGGTCAAAAGCGCCGCCGTTGCAATCTGCTCCGCGCTGGTCGCCTCGATTGCCTGGCGCAAAGCACCCGGACTAACCGCCGAAACCGCGCGGCCAAGGACGTAGATTGAAAAAGCCGCGATCACGAGGCTCAAAGCGATGGCGAGCATTTGCCAGATCGAGCCGCGGCGCGCCCGCGCCGCAAGGTCTTCGTGGATTTGCGCGCCATCCTGCGTGGGGGTCCGCGCGACTGGCTTGGCCTTGTCCGCAATGCCACTCACGCCGCTGCCGGCCTCTTGCTCCATGTCATGACGCATAATCACGACGCATATCTTTGATCCAAAGCCTCATCCCCGCGGTTCCGCGCGCCGAAGGCCGTATTTTGCTTGCACGCGGCGGTTCGTTTAGACCCGGGAAGGTTATGCGGTGGGATCGCGACCGGAGCAAGACCCCACGCGAAGACCTCGCCTGGATTAGTCGACTCGGGTTGGCCAGTCCAGCGCAAGCTTTTGATATAATATAGGCTTTCTTGCGACTCAGATCCGCGTCAAATTTGCGGGTGCGGCGCGCGTTGAAGGAACCTGTGCTGCCCTTGCCGGTCCGCCGCTCCTGGCCGCCTGCGCCGGACGCTGCCCCCAACATGGCAGGCAAGAATCTGGCAGGCCGGTTTTCGCGCACCACAAAAACGCTGGGGAGCCTTGCCTTGGCCGTCGTGGCGCTCTACAAGACTTTTACCGCGCCATTCCGCTGCTTGGGACACCATGTTTCCGCCCGAGGCGCGGGCTGTTTGGCGAAGCTCTGTCGAAAGACTTAAAGTCATGGGCTTGTCGGGCTCCAATGACGGGCCTGTGCCGGAGGGCGGAAATCCGGTTTTATCCGGCGCGGCCGGTTCGCGTAAAGCCGCCGAGCATCTTCGCCTCGCCCAAGCATTGCGGGCGAACCTCGGGCGCCGCAAGGCGCAAAAGATATACCGGAGAAGACAGACGGGGGGCGCGGCCGCAAGCAAACCGGCTCAAGGCGAAGGCGCTCAAGGCGAAGGCGCTCAAAACGGTGCCGGCGCAAAACAAGACTAATTCGGACTTTTTTGAAAACGGGGTGTTCCTTGGATCGTATTCGGATCGTCGGCGGCCAGCCGTTGAATGGCGTCATACGGATCTCCGGCGCCAAGAACGCGGCGCTTCCATTGATGATCGCCTCGTTGCTCACGAGCGAAACGCTGACCCTTGAAAATATCCCGAATCTCGCCGACGTCGGCATGCTCTTGCGAATTCTCGGTCATCATGGCGTCGATCATTCGGTCGATGGAAGGCGGCCGGGCGCCCCCGCGCACGCGAGCCGGGCGATCCACCTTAGCGCGCGCCAGATCGTCGATACGATGGCGCCCTACGAGTTCGTCTCCAAAATGCGGGCGAGTTTCTGGGTCATCGCGCCGCTTCTCGCACGGATGGGCGAGGCCAAGGTTTCCCTGCCCGGCGGCTGCGCGATTGGCACGAGGCCGGTCGATCTTCTCATCATGGTTCTCGACAAGCTCGGAGCGCATGTCGAGATCGAGGCGGGCTATGTCCATGCCAAGACGCGCAAAGGACTAACCGGCGCCGAGATCCATTTTCCCAAGGCGACCGTCGGCGGCACCCATACCGCGCTCATGGCCGCCTCGCTCGCCAACGGCCATACGCTTCTGGTCAATGCGGCGCGCGAGCCAGAGACCGTCGATCTTGCCGATTGCCTCAACAAAATGGGCGCGAGGATCAAGGGGGCCGGGCAATCGGTGGTCGAGATCGAGGGCGTCGGCAGCCTCTCGGGGGCACGCCACGTTGTGTTGCCAGACCGCATCGAAGCCGGGACCTATGCGATGGCCGTTGCCATGGCCGGCGGCGATGTGATGCTGGAAGGAGCGAACCCAAGCCGTTTGGCGAGCGCGATCGAAGCAATCGAACGCTCCGGCGTGGAAATTTCGACGACCAACGAAGGGCTCCGGGTGCGGCGCAACGGCGCCGGCATCGCGCCGGTCAACATCTCCACCGCGCCGTTCCCCGGCTTTCCAACCGATTTGCAGGCCCAATTCATGGCCTTGATGACGAAGGCTAGGGGCTCGTCGAGGATCACCGAAACAATTTTTGAAAACCGGTTCATGCACGTTCAGGAATTGGCCCGGCTCGGCGCCCATATAAAGCTCGACGGCGATGCCGCCGTGGTCGAAGGGGTGGAAGAACTCCAAGGCGCGCCGGTGATGGCGACGGATCTTCGCGCGTCCATGTCGCTTGTCATAGCGGCGCTCGCGGCCGAAGGCGAAACAATGGTCAATCGCGTTTATCATCTCGACCGCGGCTTCGAACATATCGAGGAGAAGCTCGGCGCCTGTGGCGCGATGATCGAGCGGCTTTCCGGCCAAGGCTAGGGTCTTGTTTCCAAATGTCCGTGTTGTCTGACGCAAGAGGAACGCGGCCTATGCACGCTCCACGGCGAGTCGTGGCTCACCGCCGATGAATTCGGCCCCCGCGAACGCCCGGAAAAGGACACGGCCTTTTCTTATTTTCCTCACGATGCCAAGGCAGGGAGCCTCCCGGACCCGAGGGTGCGTCATGGGGACGCCTTAAAGCTCGCGCGAGCATCGCATGATAAAGCCGTTTTTGGTTGTGGCCGCGTTCGCGGGAATATCCTTTCTGCCTTCCTTTGCGAACGCCCAGGAGCGGCTTGGCGAAGGCGCGACGGGCGCTCTGGCCGGCGCCGTGGTCGGCGGCCCGATTGAGTTGGTCGCTGGCGGGGTCGTCGGCTACACGGCCGGGCCGGCAATTGCGTCAAGCTGGGGCCTCAAGGGGCACAGGCATTATCCTCACGCGCATCATCGACGCCATCGGCCGTGATAGTTAGCGCCCGCGCCTTGCCGCCAATCGCGTGCCGCGAAGCGCTATCCAGATATGAGAGCAACAACTGAAAAAAAGTTGCAGAGTTTTTGGATAAAATCATTCCCTAGCCTGGGGATTCCTTTGGCGAATCCGGCGGCATTGGCTTTGGCGGCTGCACCTTTTCGAACACGGTCGGCACTAGAGTTTCGGATTCAATGAGGTCGAACCGGTTGGGACTCTCGGTTGTCAAGGCCGCCGAGTAGATCTTGCCATTATTCAGCTTTACCCACAGCGTGCCGAAATAATCCACTTTGTACGTGCCCGGTCCGGAAGTCCATCCTTGCGAAGCACTTGGCTGCGACGGACTAGTGGAGCTCACAAGGGTCTTGTCCGGACGAAACACGATGCGCCAGGGCTTGCCAGGGGCTTGCCACTCCCCGACGAGCGGAACATCGACTATTTTGACATAACCGCCGAGATGCCGGACCCCTAAGTAAACGAGGCCAGGGAAGGCGAAGACACTGAGGATGATGAGTATCCGGCCGAGGGGTACCCCCTTTTCTGGCGGTGTGGCTGGTGAACTCATCGCAACCTCTCAACAAGCTGGGCGGGGCAGTCGCCGGATATATAGATGGCCGGCAATCATGGCTCAAGGGGCAAATTGGCACCGGTGGGCGGTGTTGCCGGTGTTATGAGCCCTCCATTGCCCAAGCGATACGAAATGTTTTGGCTCTCCGCCGGATTTCGGGCGTTGAACGGCATGGCCCCGCCGGTCTTGACGTCAACCCGCAGGCCTTGCGCGCCTTGTCTTGGCCGATTCTTCGCCGACATATTCGACCTCCGCCGCGCGGAGCCTTTTGGCTATCGGTCGCGGACGCGGCGAGAGGAACTATATGCCCGCGCCCCAAACTGGCGTTTTTTTGCTCCGCCCTTGACATGATCGAGCGTTAAACCTTGTTCGGAGGTGCGTGCGCATAGAGCTTGTCACCGAATTGTTTTCCAATGAGATATTGTCATTGAATTGCTGTCTAATGGATTTTATCAATTTTAGGGAGGGCCGTCTAATGGCCAAATTGATTGGCTCGGTCGCAGAGCCGAAGCAAGGGAGGGTGCACCATGAAAAGAAGTGTTAGTTCCATACCTTCGCCACTGAAGACATTAATATTTCCCGTCGCGGGGCTCGCGCTAATCCTTCTCTTGGACGGCCCCCTGCGGCCGGCATGGGCGCAAAGCACCAAGAAGGATAATTCCACTGAAACTCCGGCGTTTGCGCCGGCCGCGATCGAGCACGCGCGGAAGATGCGCGCTTACAAAGATGCCGGCAGTGCTGCACAGGCGACACCGCATGTTATTCCAAAGTTTAGCACTGACGCCGATCCGAGCGGGCTGATTGCCTCCTTCCAGCCGGGCGGTGCCACTGTTACGGCAAAAAATCCGTTCTTCCAGAATTTAGGAACCAACGGACGCACCTGCTTCACCTGTCATCAGCCGCAGGAGGGGTGGTCTATCACCCCGGCCGGCGTTCAGGCCCGATTCAACGCCAGCGGAGGCACCGATCCGCTCTTCCGGCTGGTCGACGGCGCCACTTGTCCTACCGACGATGTCTCCACGCTCGCGGCCAGGCGCGAGGCCTATAAGCTGGTGATCGCCAAAGGTCTGATCCGGATTGGCCTGCCGCTGCCAGTGCCGCCGAATTTGCAGTTCGAAGTGACGAAAGTGGACGATCCATATAATTGCACAACGAACCCAAGCACCGGGCTGACGAGTCCAACGGCCGGAATAGTGTCCGTGTACAGGCGGGTGCTTCCATCAACCAATCTTGGGTTCCTGTCCGCGATCCTGTCGGATGGACGCGAGCCCAGCCTTGAACACCAGTTTATGGACGCGACTCTCATCCACGCGCAAGCCACCACCGCTCCCACCCCGGGCCAGCAACAGGAGGCAGTCGCTTTCGATACCGGCATTTTCACGGCTCAAAAGTGGGATAACGAGGCCCACGGTCTGCATGCCCATAACGGGACGGGAGGTCCCGTCGCGCTCTCGCGGCAGCTCGCGAAATTCTTCATCGGCGTGAACGATCCTTTTGGAATGAATCCCACGGGCGCGCCCTTCGACCGGTATATCTTCGACCTCTATAAGTATTGGCAAGGCCTCCGGGGCGAGGACATCGAGACGCTGGCTCGCGAGTCGGTTGCGCGCGGCGAGGAGATTTTCAACACCACAAAGATCAAGATCACGGGCGTGGCGGGAATAAACGATGTGTTGAAGCTGACGACCTTCAACGGATTTTGCGGTACCTGTCACGATACGCCCAATATCGGAAAGTTTTCCGTCCCAACGTTCATGAACATCGGCATCGCCGATGCCGGAGCCAAGAGTCGTCCGGCCCTCGACGTTTCCGGATTGCCGGTCTTCACCCTCAAATGCACTAAAGGTCCGCTTGCGGGCCAGACTTTCGTGGTCACCGATCCGGGGCGCGCATTGATTTCGGGACAATGTGCCGACATCGGCATCGCCGATGCCGGAGCCAAGAGTCGTCCGGCCCTCGACGTTTCCGGATTGCCGGTCTTCACCCTCAAATGCACTAAAGGTCCGCTTGC
>JBOHJT010000016.1:0-22511 GCA_050728715.1 Methylocella sp. | reverse complement strand
TTCGGCCGGCTCAAGGATTTCAGACGCATCGCCACGCGCTACGACAAGCTCGCTCAAAACTTCTTCTCGGCCCTCTGCTTCGCCGCTACCTTAGCCTACTGGATCTGAATTAATTGAGTCCGGACCCCAGGAGCCAAATTGGGCGTTGCCTGAGACCATGCCGCAGGGACGCGGCCGCGACCGGATCATCAGATCCGGCAGCCGCCGCGTCCGAACTTCACAACATAGGAAGCAGCAGCTGCCAGAAGCTAACCTCGCTACAATGCTGCGTAAGGATTTTAATACACCGGGTCGATCTGAGGCGGAACTTCGTTAGTTCTTAGCCTCGCAAGGATTATTAGTTAATACTTGCCAGAAGTAGTTGAAGACAGTGATCGCTACGCCACCGTTCGGAAAGACTAGCGGCAGTAATGAACCGTATTCAGCCGTCGAAGTGCCGCTAAAAGTGTTCTTCGTGCCTGGAATAAAAGGGCCGCCTAGTTGCCAGACGCAGCTGCGATCACCGTCGTCACGGTCACCTTTACCCCCACGAGTCGAATAAATTGGGTAAAAGTTAGCACCGATCGGCGGGTTCACGCAGCCAGCACCCGTGTTGACATTGCAGTTGTCATTTGAAGAAAAGTTTTGAACCTCGATCCGTGGCAGGTTTGTCTCGAAAGCGACCCGGCTATAATTCCTGAGTTCATCCTCATGCTCCTCGGCCCGGCCATCCGGGCTAAGTAAGGGGCTGGTAAACAGGACCGGCCGCGGATTGAACCGCATATCCTGGCTGCGATCTCGTATGGAGCCGGGCCAAGTGTGTTGGTATGGCACACCATCAAAGTCAATGTCAGCACCCGTGCAGCCAGCGATCCCGCTACGCGTCGAACTCGCGGCGCTGAAGCACGGAACGTCATCTGGATCGACGCCTGTTGGATCGTTTACCCCGGCCATCACGCAAACCCCGGATGAATTGACTTGATTACAGTACTCAAAGTGGCCGATTTCGTCCGAGAAGGCGATATTGTAAGAGTGAGCTGTCCAAGGTACCCGCGTATGCTCGCTTGCTGTGCTGTACATCGGGTGGAAGGCATAGGGAATATTTGTGCACTCCGTTGACGGTGCCGGAGCGAACTTAACCTGACCGAACTGATTGGCGATGCTGGCCGTCATCGAGCCTGTTTGCCCGTCGTCAAATCCCGGATGATGACTTGAAAACCGTCCGGAGTGTCATGCATTGCGACGGCCAATTGGTCACCTGGATTCATAAACAAGACTTTATGCGGAATCTGGTGTGAACGTCGCATTTGTCGCCTGTACTGGGTTTGCCGGGGCATAGGTTTTTCCGTTCTTGGTGATAAACGCAAAGTTTACATACTCCTGTCCCGTTACTACCTGACAATTTGGGTTAACTACCTGCCCGGTGTTTTGGTTCTCAGAGTCACTGTCGATGTTGAGCGCAGCACACCAGTTGTTTGAATCACAGCTAATGCCCCCCGCGGAAAACGGTGCCCAACCGGGCGGGTAGAGCTGCATTTCGATGAAGGCGGTCCCGGGATGCTTGCCGATGTAATCGGGCTACGTTGGGTCACCGCCATCGAAAATATTGGTATCACTGTCGGGAGTACATGGTTGACCGGGGTTCGGGGCGGACTGGCTATCACACACCGCCATCCCAAACCAGAAGGCTGGATGGAGCTGAAAATTGAACGTACCACCAGTCCCATCATGCTTGGGCAGGTGTGGAGGGTCCTTGGGCAAGGTGAATACGTATAAATTGGAATTTCCAGACCCATGAACATCCGAATAGAACAGCAAGGATGGTTCATCATGACCCGTATATGTGCCCTTATAATTCAGGGATTTGTAGACCTCGGTGCGAAGGGGCGCGTCCTGATCGCAAAGAGGGCGTACGTGATACTAATCAGCAAACGCTGTTTGCACGCTAAAGGCGTTAAGAGCTGCTAGGGACAACACCAACAACAGCCCACTGAGCCGCAGGAATAATCCTGGTTCGGGGTCTTTGTTTTTCATAAGTGTTCTCCTATTGCGTTGCGTTCGTGAAGGAATTTGTGCCGCCTCTGGCGGACGGTCGATCAACCCTACCGCTGGCACCCGTGCGGCCCATAGGGCCGCAAATCCCCGCGCCGTTTGGCCAAGGCCTGGCCAAAATACGTCTAGACGGTGACCGCATCAACTTTAATCGCTCGTCATATCGACCTATTTTGTTGTCTGTTATTATTGAAAAGATATCTAACTCTTTGGGCTCATCAAGCGAGGCCATAATAAATAATAAAGGCGGCCATTGGCCGCCCTATACCAAGTATTGTTGGGTGTGACTCGCACGCCATTCCCGCATTTAATCCAGGCGTTCTCCCGGCCATCTCTGGCGCCGCTGTGAGGCGTCAGAATGGGTTCCAGGTCGAGCTTTGGGTGAACTTCAGATAGCTGACATTAAGGCCCAGACGCGCGCCAAGCCCTGAGCGGATCGGAACCACATAAACGCCGTCGTTGACAAGCGCTGTCATGCCAAAGCCGCCGACGAGATAGGCCGAGCCATCGACGCCGCCGTAACGGCGAAAGATCGCGCCGGTCGCAGGCAGATTATAGACAAGCATCATCGTGCGATCCCCGTCGGCGCCGGCATCGAAGCCAAGCGACGGGCCCTGCCAGAAAACCTTCAGGTCGCCGGCGTTGCGCGTGTACATGACGCCCTCGCCGTAACGCAGCCCGCCGATGAAGGCGCCGCCAGCCTCCTGGCCCAGCACATAGCCATTGGGCTTGCCCCAGCGTTTTGTCGCGGACTCGACAATCTCGGCAAGTCCGCGCGACACCGATCCGAAAAAACGATGGCCGTTGGCGAGGATCTCATCGGAAGAGAATTCTCCCGGCCGTCCGTTCGGCGCGCCGGCATCCGCCAAAACAGCGCTCGCCCGGAAAACCGGGAAAGCGGTGGCAAGAGCGGCCAGCGTCAGCGTCATTTCCCGTCGCGTTAGCATGGTCAAGTCCTCCATTCAGTCTTGCGCGAGCCAGGCGTTGCGCCGAGCTTTGCAGGAATAGCGTTAACGAAGAATTGACGTTGCTCGGGTTTTATCGTGGCGTTATCAAGGCGAAGCTGTGCCCTGTTGCCCGGCTAAGTCGTGCGGCTTTTCACTATCGCCTTGCTATGCTTGAACAATGCCCGCCGCGGGATCGCCCCAAGCGACAAAAGGCCCGTTTCGAAATTGCGCCTCGGCTTTTCCATAACGCAATGGGCGCCCTGCGCGATCGCGAACGATTCCGCCCGCCGCGCGCAAAACCGCGTCCCCCGCCGCCGTATCCCATTCCATGGTTTGGCCGAAACGCGGATAAACGTCGGCTTGGCCCTCGGCAACCACGCAGAATTTGAGCGACGAGCCCGCGCTTCGCCGCTCCTCGACGGGGAGTTTTGCGAGAAAAGCCTCGGTTGCCGGATCGGCGTGCGAGCGGCTCACGAGCGCGGTCAATCCTTGCTGTGGCGCTGGTCGCGCGTGGATAACACGGCGCTTTCCAGGTGGCGGCAGCGCCGCGCCCGGCGCGACCTCGCAGGTGCTGGCGGTGGTCCCCCCGATCCAGAGTTGCCGGAGCGCCGGTGCATAAACCACGCCGGCAATCGGCGTCGCGTCCGCGACAAGCCCTATATTTATCGTGAACTCGCCGTTATGGCTCAAAAATTCGCGCGTCCCATCGACCGGATCGACCAGAATAAAAGTTTGTCCAGCAACCATCTTCTCGCCTCTTGAAGCCGCTTCCTCGGCGAGCACCGGAACGTTAGGCAACCGCATCGCAAGGCGCTTCAGGATAATTGCTTCGGCCGCATCGTCGGCGTCGCAGACGGGACTCCCATCCAGCTTGCGCCTCGCGCGGCTATCGCCGGCATAGACGGCCATCACCGCGTCGGCGGCTTCGAGCGCGATTTCGGCGAAAATATCCGCAATTGCATTGCGATCGATCGCCGGTGGTGCGTTGATTTTGTTGTCTTTCACGAAATTGCTACTCCGTTTCACGGATTTGGACGGCCAGGAAATTCGCGATCCGGGCGCGCCTGAAACGTTTGTCCCAGAACCGTCGCGCAATTTGCAATTGCCGCGGCGAGATCCAAAGCCGTTGTGGGTTGCTTGCGCGGGAACCCCGTATGTTACGACGATTTGTTAATCTATAATTCGCAGATTGGAATTGTCAGCCTTGACGCGTGGACGCGGCAGCGCTTCACTTCGGAGCGGGATGCTTCGGGTTAGTTTGCCTCCCCCGCCGCCCGGGAGCCAAGCACTTCTTGCGGCGGTAAAGGCTCTCGGCATTTCAATTGGCGCAATTCTGGAGCGTGGAGCCAAGTCTCCTCTGCTTCAAGGGGCTTTGCCCTTGAAGGGATGAATCATGACGGTGTTTGCCCTCGACCCCCTCGACCTCGCCGCGCTTCTTTGCTCCCGCGTCTGTCATGATGTAATCGGCCCGGTTGGCGCCATTATCAATGGCCTTGAGATGCTCGACGAGGAGCAAGACGCGGAAATTCGCGGCATTGCCCTCGAACTCATCAAGAAAAGCGCCGGGCAGGCCTCGGCGCGTCTGCAATTTTGCCGGTTGGCTTTCGGGGCCGCCGGTTCGGCCGGGGCTTCGATCGATACCAGCGATGCGGCAACGGTCGCGCGCGGCCTCTTTGGCGGCGAGCGGACGGAACTCGAATGGAATGTCCCTCCTCTTCGAATGCCAAAAACCAATGTAAAGCTAATACTCAATCTGTGTCTGATCGCCGCCGCGGCAATCCCGCGTGGCGGCGTAATCGAGGTTACGCTGAACGGAGCCGAGGAAACGGCGCGGATCACGGTCGCGGCCAAGGGCACGAATGCAAAGCTTGCCGGGCACTTGCCGCTTCTTCTCGCCGGAACATCGGATCATCCTCCGGCCGGCCCGCAGGACATTCAGGCGTATTTTACGGGCCTCGTCGCCAAGGCCGCGAACATCGCTCTGACCGTCGTGGCGGAAGCCGATCGGGTCACCATTGAAGCCGAGCCTCATTCTGCAAAGGTCATCGCCGAGCCGGTCGCGCCGTAGGCCGCGCGGAAATTTTCACGCCTGCCGCGGTGGAAGGCAGGGCGGAGGAATATCGCCATTGCTTCCCCCCGTTCGTACCAAAATGGTTCGCGTGAAATATTTTGGCTCTCTCGTCGCGGCGCCTCCGGCACGAGGCAAGCATTCGTTGCCATCGATGCCATGGCGGCCTTGCGGAAGCGGGTGCGCGACGCGCGCGGCTTCCCCCGGCGCACTTGTTATCCATCACGCGGCGGAAGGCGCCTCCCGCAGCGAGGTCAATTCCGCCTCGCTGAACACCCGCCCGCGCGCCAAAAATCTCAACTCCTCCGGTGCCTCGACCGAAAAGCCCGCGCCCCGGCTAGGAACGACATCGATGATGAGCTGCGCATGCCGCCATAGTTCGAATTGGGCGGCGCCAATATAAACCGGCAGCCCGCGATGTCGCCCAAGAGTACGTCGCTCGGCCCGTTGCGAAACTCCGCTTGCGGAAAATGTGGGCGAGCTGCCGTCGCGGCAGCCGCCCGATTGATGCAACAGCAGCGCCCCATGTTTCTCCTTGAGGCGCGCGATAAGGACTATTGCTTCTTCAGTCGCAATGACACGCGGAGCCATAACAAAACTCCGGGTTGAAAAAGGCGAGGACGGAGCGCACCCATGCGCAGAGGACCGTGCCCGAAGTTCAGAAGAAGCCAAGCGCTTTCGGGCTATAGCTGACGAGAAGATTCTTGGTCTGCTGATAATGGTCGAGCATCATTTTGTGGTTCTTGCGGCCTATCCCTGACTGCTTGTAGCCGCGAAAGGCCACATGCGCCGGATAGAGATGGAAGCAATTGACCCACACCCGCCCGGCTTGAAGTGCGCGGCCAAAACGATAGGCGCGCGTTCCATCGCGGGTCCACACTCCAGTGCCGAGTCCATAGAGCGAATCGTTGGCGATCGAAAGCACCTCTTCCTCATCCTTGAACGTCGTCACGGAAACGACCGGACCAAAGATCTCCTCCTGGGAGATGCGCATCTTGTTGTGGCCTTCGAGGGTCGTCGGCTGGACATAGAAGGCGCCGGAAAGCTCGGGCCCCATATCGGCGCGCGCGAACGGCTTGCGCCGCGCTGAGCGTTAGCGACAGGCTCAATGATATGATAATGCATTACGTCCGTTCGGGGTGCGAGTGAAGTGCCCGCACCCCGACGAAAGACAGGAACTCAGAGCTTGGCCGTTACGGCCTTGATCTCGGTGTAGTTCGCCAGCACTTCGCTGCCCATCTCCCGGCCCCATCCGGATTGCTTGTAGCCGCCGAAGGGCAAGGATGCGTCGAAGACGTTGTGGCAGTTGATCCACACCGTGCCGGAGCGAATGAGGTTCGCCAGCCTGTGCGCCTTGCTGATGTCCTTTGTCCAGATGCTGGCAGCCAGGCCATAGATCGTGTCGTTCGCTTTCTTGGCGATCCTCTCCAAGTCCGCATCGTCGAACGGTTCAACGCAGACCACCGGCCCGAAAATCTCCTCGCGGACGACCTGCATCGACGGCTTGGTGTTGGTCAGGACGGTCGGCTCGACGAAGTAGCCACCGTTGCCGCCGGCCTTTTTCCCGCCGGTCACAATTTTGGCGCCCTCCTTGATCCCTGACTCGATATAGCTGGTGACACGCTGGAACTGCTCTTCGGAAACCAGCGGACCCATGTCGGTGCTTGGATCGAGCCCCGGTCCCACCTTCATTTTCTTTGCCTCGGCTGACACGCCTTCGACGACCTGTTCGAATATCTTCTTATGCGCGTAGAGCCGTGACCCGGCGCAGCAGCACTGGCCATGATTGAAGAAGACCGCGCTGGCGGCGCCGGGAATCGCCGCTGCAATGTCCGCGTCGCCAAAAACGATGGTCGGCGACTTGCCGCCGAGTTCGAGCGATACCTTCTTCAAGTTGCCGGCCGCGGCTTTGACGATGAGCTTGCCGACTTCGGTCGATCCGGTGAACGCGACCTTGTCGACACCGTCGTGGGCCGCCAGCGCGGCACCAGCCGTGTCGCCGTAACCGGCGAGGATGTTGACGACGCCGTTCGGAAACCCGGCTTCCTGGATCAGTTCGCCGAGGCGGAGTGCGCTCAGCGGCGTCTGCTCCGCGGCTTTCAGGACGATCGTGCAACCGGCGGCTAGCGCTGGGGCCAGCTTCCACGCCGCTATCAGCAGCGGGAAGTTCCAGGGAATGATTTGGCCGACGACGCCGACGGGCTCGCGCACCGTGTAGGAAAGGAACGCGTTCGGCACCGACCACGGGATGGTCGAGCCCGTTACCTTCGTCGCCCATCCGCCCATGTAGCGGAACATGTCGATAGTGAGCGGAACGTCGGCGACGCGCGCGACCGCCAGCGGCTTGCCGTTGTCGACCGACTCGATCTCCGCGAACTCTTCCAGATGCTGCTCAATCAGGTCAGCCAGCTTCCACATCAGCCGGCCGCGCTGCGATCCCGTCATCTTGCGCCAGGGACCTTCCTCGAAGGCGCGCCTTGCCGCTCTCACCGCCCGGTCGACGTCCTCCTTGTCGGCCTCGGCAACCTGCGCCAGCACGGTGCCCGTTGCCGGGTTGTAGACGGAAAACGTCTTGCCGGACGCCGCCGCCACCCATTCGCCGTCGATCAGCAGCTTGCGGTGTTGCGACAAGAAAGTCGCCGTTGGCTTGCTCAGCCGGCTGTCCAACGCAATTGTGTCCATCGCTTCCTCCATCCGGTTCCATTTTTCGAAGCTGGGCTGTAGTGGGCTTGCCCGTGATTAGTGGAGAGCCGTTATAAAATTGTCGTAATGCGGCCTGATCGCGATCTGATTGGCGATGTCCGCGAGAATTTTGTCGACCATCTCTGACTCCCTAGGTTTTTCAAGGCATCGGCGGTTTCCGGCGCACCGTGCGCCCGGAAGACGCGGCCGAGACCGGCTTCGCCGGGATACTTGCCCTAAGAGGGAATCTAGCACCAGATCGGCCGTTGAGAAGATGCTGATTGTTGCAAAGGCCTTAAAAATGACGCGTCGTGGCCGTGGCGGGCGGGCGAACGCGGCACCTGGACCGGCACCCTCATGAACCGGAGGAAACCTTGACCTGGACCATTTCAGTTTCAGGTGGGCGCTTTGTGATCGCCCTAGTGTGGCTCACGCTTTCTAGTTCGTCCATCGGTGAAATTCCCTTTCGTGCGCTTTGCGTCTCACGAGCAGGAGTTTCATCAACGGACCCATTGCTTGGCATGTCTCGAAAAAAATGCCGTGATCGCCGTCAGTTCATTCGAGTCTTAATCCTCGATCCTGTTGCACCGGTCATCGCCAATGATCAAAACCGGAACATGCTGTCCGTCCCAATCGAGCGACTAATTATTGAAGTCGAACAGGTCCAGCAAATCGCCGATGGCGGGCGAATTGACCGGAACATAGGGGTTAGACTCCGTGATGGGGTTGGGCAGATTGTCCCGGCTCCGGGGGGTGATCGGGCTGAGGCCCCAGTTCGCTTCGATGAACTTGAGCGTCGAGACATGATCCGTATAGGTGTGCGAGATGTGGCCGCCCTTGCTGAATGGCGACACCACGATCATCGGGATGCGGGTGCCGTCGCCGAAGAAGTCAAGCGGCTGGACGTAGCCCGAATCCCAGTATCCGCCGCCTTCGTCGAAGGTGATCATGATCGCCGTTTTGGCCCACAGCTTGGGTTGGGCCTTCACTTGGTCGACGATCTTTTTGACGAAGCCCTCGAAAAGATTGAGCTTCGATGACGCCGGATGGCCGTCGACGAACCCGCTCGGCTTGACGTAGGACACGGACGGCAGCGTGCCGTTCGCGATGCTTGCGTATAAGTCGGCCGTATCCTTGAGATGCTTGGTGCGAACCGCTGCATTGGTCATGATCGAGGTCGAGTACTGAGCCCAGTTGCAGATATTGCAGTAAGTATCTTGAGTACTGGTCTCGTACTTGTCGGCGAGGTATCGGTTAAATTGGTCTCCAAAATAGGCCCAGGAGATCTTCTTCTCGGTGAGAGCATCGCCGATGTTGCGCACGCTCGACGGCGGGACCGTGTACACGGTGTTGCTCGGATTGGTATCCGTATAGGCGTTGGTGCCATCGCCAAAGTAGCCTGGATTGTAGTTGTTGAGAAGATAGTAATGCCCGCCCTCGCAATTGGGATTGACTTTGCGCTCGAGCGAATTGAGATAGTTCAACACCGCCGGAACGCCCGGCTGGGAAGCGTCGGAGCAATTGCTGTAGGATCCGCCGCCGTAATTGGCGTTGGGAGCAACCGCGTTAGGGTGTCCGGAGCCACCGCCATAGCCATCCTGCGTGTAGTAATTATTGGTGCTGGGCTGGGGATCTGGATTTTCGATTGCACTCAGCGCGCTGTCCAATCCGGGCAGCGGCGCGCCCGGATTGGCCGGATCGACCGGATTGTCGGGCGGCACGGCGGAGTTGCCGTTGCCATCGCTGAACCAGATCGCATCGCCGGTGCCGAGCATGATGTGGTTGGCGCCGGTCCCGCCGTTAATGCCCTGATGATAATTGTCGCTCATGGAATAGGTGTCGGCGAGTTCCTTGAGATACGGCGCATCGCCTTGCTGGACGTTGTAAAAGCCCATCGCGGTCGAGCCTTCACCGGTCGAAGAATCGTTGAAGCCCGCCGGCTTCGCCTTGCCGTTCGAACCGGCGCCGATCGTTACTTCGACCCACGGAAACAGATCGGAGTGGCAACCCCAGCCACTTTGCTCGGTCGCCGCGGCGGCATCGCAATCGAGCTGCTGCCACATCTGGTAAAAGCGGTGCATCGGGCTCGCCGCGTAGGCATCGTAGGGGTATGTTTTCGAGGTGAGCTGGTACGGACCCGGTGGAAGCTGCGTAGCACCTCGACCGTCGTAGGAGACGCGTTGGTCGGGCGTTCCGTTCGTTTGGCCGGTCCCGCCGGTCAGAAGAAACTTATAATAGCCGTCGGCCAATCCGTTTTCGAGCGCCTTGGCGGCCGTCTCATTGGCGGGACCGAGGCACGAGTTGCCGGTGGTGATTTTGAGATCCTTGCACACGTAAGGAGTTGACGTGCCGCCAACCAAGGCGGGCGGCAGGACCACGTATGGGGTCTTGGACGGCGTAAAATTGTATTCCATGGTATCGGTTGCACTGTATTGCAGGGCGTCGCCGTAGTGCAACCCCGGCGAGCCATCGCCCTTGACGATCCCTTTCGACAACAGATTCAAAACCGTTTCGCCCTTATTCACGGGCTTATAGGTGGCGAAGACGTGATCGAAACTACGATTCTCGCCAATGATGATGATCACATGTTTGATCGGTGTCAGCGTCGCCCTCTCTGCCGAAACTGCCGTGCCAATCTGAGCCATCGTGCCGCCGCCCATTGCGCCGAGTGCGACCCAGGACAACAGCCTGGACTTGAGGCTCTTGCGATGCAAATCCTTGGTTTCCATGATTCACCTCTCGCGTTTGCAGGATAATGCTCTTCGCGATCACAGCGTTGAGACCGTGACTGGTCGCATCAGGTCGCACTGCCCCCAGAATAACAGACAGGAGTATTCCCATGAAACAACAGATTTCGTCGCTGCGGCGGCAGATGACCGACAACGTGACGATCCGCAAATGTGGGAACTTAGGTTCGGCGCTGAATGACTGGATTTGGCACCTCGCTGACTTTCGAACCAACTCTCTCGAGGGGCCATTAGAGTACCATCAGTCTGAATTTCACTCCTAGCGGCATACGAGTCATCGAGAAGACCAGGCCGCCAAAATTTAAAGTGGCGAAATTGCCGCGTTGACATTGCGCGGAGTCCTTGTGCCCTTGATGCTCGGCCTCGCGATTTTGCTTGCTATCATGGAGAGCGTCTATATCATGACCGGCAAAGAAGTCTGCCGCCAAGCGACGAAATTTTGGGGCGTTCTGTTCGGCATTAATTTCGCCATGGGCGCCGCGACCGGCATCACCATGGAATTTCCGGAGGTTCGTGCGGACGCGGGACAGCGAAACAGCGGGCGGTGATCAAGTCGTCCTCGATCTCGACCCGCATGAACCCATGCGTTTCGTCAACGTAATTTTCCAAAATGACATCGGGATCGGCCGCCTGCCGAAATGGCGGAGTGACCTTGCCGCCTTTGAATTTGGCCATGCTGTGCAAGCGTGGCGTGGAGTGTCGCCCGGCAATCAGTGTTTTGCGGGTCTTGCTCCGCTGCGCGCCGCCGGTTGATATTCACCGGGCACGGCACGGAATGCGATTGCCAGACGATTCCAACCGTTGATGGTGATAATCGCGAGACTCAGATTGACGAGCTCTTCCTCGCCGAAGCGCAGCCGAGCTTCCTCGTATGCCGAATCGGGAGCGTGTCCCTCGCTGATCAGCGTCAGCGCTTCGGTCCAGCCAAGCGCGGCGCGTTCACGATCGGTGAAGAAGGGAGCTTCGCGCCATGCGGTCACTCCATAGAGGCGTTGCTCGCTCTCGCCGTTGGCCCGCGCGTCTTTGGTGTGCATATCAATGCAGTAAGCACACCCGTTGATCTGGGAGGCGCGCAGTTTCACCAGCTCTAACAAGGACGGCTCCAGGCGCGACGAATTCGCGACGTAGCCCTCCAGAGCGAGCATGGCATGGTACGCCGCAGGGGCGACCTTCCTAGCGTCTAGCCGAGGTTGCATCTTCAAATCTCCTTTCGTTCACAGGATAGAGCGGAGGTGGACCGGCATGACGGTCCATTACCGAAAACCTTAGTGGGCCACATGGCCAACGCTGAAATTTTTCAAGACCTCATCCTTTTGGAAATGCGAAAATTCGAGAACGGCACCACGGCTCGCTAGCCGCGACCCATGGGATCAAATTCCGTTATATTCCACGAAGCAATCCTGCGTCTCGAACACAACAACGCTCGCAAGTTGGGGCAGGGCGGTTTTTGTCCGCTCCCAGATCCAGACCGCGATATTTTCGGCCGTGGAGTTTTCGAGCCCTTCGATATCGTTCAAGTAACGATGGTCGAGCCGCTCTAGTAAAGGTTTGAAGGCGGCCTCGATCGCGAGGAAATCGGCGACAAAGCCCGTGACGGGATCGACAGGGCCCTCGAGCCTTAATTCCACGCGATAGGAATGCCCGTGCAGCCGGCGGCAGCGGTGCTCTTCGGCAACATTCGGCAGAAAGTGCGCCGCCTCGAAGCGGAAGGCCTGCGAAATTTTCACAAACGGACCTTTATGGCATACCGATGAACTTATGGGTTTGTAGGCTAAGCCGCCAGCGCGGGTGATCGAGACAATAGGCAATTGCCGCGGCCGTATTCGCGGCAAGGTCGCAGCCGTCCATCGGCTGCAGCCAGAAATGCGAGAAGGCGAGGCCAGATAATCCGTCCGGCATCAGGTCTTGTTGCGGGAAAACGAGTTTTAGCTCGGACCCCGAGTTGGCAATGAGCGGCGCGCCTGCCTTCGGGCTGACGCAAAGCCAATCGACACCGGGCGGCGGGGCGAGGGTGCCATTGGTTTCGACGGCGACTTGGAAGCCCCTGGCATGGACCGCCCCGATCAGCGCCATATCGAGCTGCAGCAAGGGTTCGCCACCGGTGAAAACCACAAAGCGGTTCGTTTTGCCTCCGATCCAAGCGCCCTCGATTGCCATGGAAAGCGCTTCGGCGTCAGCAAAGCTGCCGCCGCCGATCCCGTCCCGTCCCACGAAATCGGTGTCGCAGAAGCCGCAAATGGCGTCCGCGCGATCTTTTTCCTGGCCAGACCAGAGATTGCACCCCGAAAAGCGGCAAAATACGGCGGCGCGCCCGGCGTTCGCGCCCTCGCCCTGCAAGGTTAAAAAGATTTCCTTGACCGCATATTTGCTCATAGCCCCGCCCCCACTGCACCCAATGCCGCCAAGCTGATAATGCCCTTCTTCAATGAATTGAAACTGCGGATCGCAAGCAAAAAGGACCTCTCGCGAGGCCCTTGTGCTCGAACCGGTGCGACAATGTCTCGATGGTGATCAGGTCTCGATCCGAACGCCTTTCCAGAAGGCAACATTGCCGGCGATTTTTTGCGCTGCCGGTTTTGGTTCGGGATAGTACCATGCGGCGTCGGCGTTTTCTTTCCCGTCGACGAGCAGCGTGCAATAGTGAGCGTTGCCCTTCCAAAGGCAAATCGAGTGAGTATCACTCGGCTGGAAGAACTCCCGGCGTAGCGATTCGGAAGGAAAATAATGGTTGCCTTCCACGATCTCCGTGCGATCGGCCTCGGCGATTACTTTCCAATTCCAAATGGCCTTGACCATGGTGACTCCTCAATATGA
The DNA here is from genome assembly GCA_050728715.1 of Methylocella sp. Taxonomy (GTDB): domain Bacteria; phylum Pseudomonadota; class Alphaproteobacteria; order Rhizobiales; family Beijerinckiaceae; genus Methylocapsa. The sequence goes on along the minus strand of JBOHJT010000016.1, from coordinate 9,222 downwards.
ATGCCGGCTCTCTTAATGCCTTGAGAATAGCTCCTCCCCACCGAGCTGCTGCCTCGAAGACACCCACCAGGAGCGGCCGAAAGTCAAACCGTCACCCGCGCTGTTCAAGAGACAGAAGTCGCACGCCCGCCGGGATCCCATATAGAGTAGCCACGGTCTCGTTCCCACCAAGACCTGTCGCCGCAAGCAACTCCGCCAATTTTACCGCAGCTCGGTTGAAACGCTTAGATGGCCTCGGCGATCCATTTTTTCAACTCGCTTTTCGGCGCGGCGCCAACCTTCGAGGAGGCCATTTTGCCATCCTTGAACAGCATCAACGTCGGGATGCTGCGGATGCCGTAAGTTCCAGCCACGCCGGGGTTTTCATCGACATTCAGCTTGGCGATAGTGACCTTGCCCTGCATTTCCTTGGCGATTTCCTCGAGCGCCGGACTGATCATCTTGCATGGACCGCACCATTCGGCCCAGAAATCCACGACAATGGGACCGCTCGCCCCCTTTACCTCGGAGTCAAAATTCGCATCTGTGACTTTAACGGTGGACATGAGCCATCTCTCGCGAGCTCTGGCGCGGGCGATTCCCAGCGCGTTGCAATTGGCAAAGTAGGTAGGCGAAAGCCCTGCGTCAAGCCGCGCGGCGCGGCCCGCTACGAAATGCGCATCACTCGGCGGCGAGATCCTCGCGGTCGAGCACCGCGAGCGCCGCAGCCAAATCCGCGATAAGATCGCCGGCGTCCTCGAGGCCGGCCGAGAGGCGCAAAAGCCCGTCCGTAACCCCCAACGCAGCCCTCGCCTCTGGCGTCAGCCTTTGGTGCGTCGTTGTCGCCGGATGGGTGATGAGGCTTTTTGCATCGCCCAGATTATTCGCGATGGTGATGAGGGAAAGCCGATTGGCGAAAGCAAAGGCCGCCGGCTTTCCGCCCCGGACTTCGAATGAGACGAGGGTGCCGCCGCCGGACATCTGCCGCTTGACGATATCGGCCTGGGGATGATCCGGCCGGCCAGGGTAGCGGACGTTGAAGACATGGCGGTGGCCGCTCAAAAATTCGGCGATCCGTTCGGCGCTTTGCGCCTGCTGGCGAACACGCAAGGCAAGCGTCTCGAGCGATTTCAGGAAAACCCAGGCGTTGAAAGGCGAAAGGCACGGGCCGGTTTGTTTATAATATGGATGAATCTCGTTTTCGATAAGATCACGGCCGCCCAGAACAATGCCGCCGAGACAGCGGCCATGCCCGTCGATATGCTTGGTCGCCGAATAGACGACGCAATCGGCCCCAAGCGCAAGCGGCTTTTGCAAAATTGGCGTCGCGAAGACATTGTCGACGATAAGACGCGCGCCATGTTCATGCGCGATGGCCGCGATGGCCGCGATATCGTAGACTTCGAGGCACGGATTGGTCGGGGTTTCGAGAAACAGGAGCTTTGTCTCCGGCCGCATCGCCGCGCGCCATTGGGACAGATCTCCGCCGTCGACAAGGGTCGAGGGAACGCCGAAGCGAGGCAGCGTATCCTCGACCACATAAAGACAGGCTCCAAACATGGCGCGGGCGGCGACCACATGATCGCCTGCCCGGAGCTGCGCCATCAGCGCCGTCGTGACCGCGGCCATGCCGCTCGCCGTCGCGCGCGCCGCGTCCGCCCCTTCGAGCAGGGCCATCCGCTGCTGGAACATATCGACGGTCGGATTGGAATAGCGCGAATAGACATAGCCGGGCTCGGCGCCCTTCATCCGCGCCTCGGCCGTTTCCATGTCGGGATAGGCGTAGCCCTGTGTGAGAAACAGCGCCTCGCAGGTTTCGCCAAACTGCGAGCGAGTGGTGCCGCCATGGACGAGCTGGGTCGCCGGATGTAGGGTTTTCATATCGGGCTTTTGCCCGCGAGCGTTCATCCCAATCTCCTTGTCGCGGCCAGTAGGGCAGGGGAGGCCGCGCGGCAAGCGCGCAACCTACCCGCCTTACTTGCGGCCTTTCGGCCCTTGAAGGCCCCCGGATTGTTTACCCCTCGGGGAAAAATATCTCAACCCGGTGGACAGCGGGGATTTTAGAATAAGCATCGCGACTTGTGCTTCATTTCGTCCTAAGACGCCATTGAACTCCCCTTTTCGAGCGAGGCGTTCGAAAACGATCATGACCGTCCAGCCGCTCTCCCTTTTCGCCAAGCCGGGGCACGACAGCGGTGGGGACGCGCCGCTCCTGGGCGCCAATGAGTTCGGCACACAGTTCGGCCTGCTTCCACGCGAAAAAATCGAGCTGATGGCGCGGCGCAAGATGATTCAGGCCGAAGGCGAAATCGAAGCCGAGCAGTTTCAGCCGGCGAGCCTCGATCTGCGCTTAGGCGCGCGCGCCTACCGTGTCCGGGCCAGCTTCTTGCCCGGCAAGGACTACTCGGTCCGCGAGCGCTTCGATGCCCTGAAAAGCGCCGACGACGAAATCAACATCGACGGCAACGGCGCCGTCCTGGAGCGTGGCTGCGTCTATGTGATCCCACTTATCGAGCATTTGAATCTGCCGGACAGTATTTCGGCAATCGCCAACCCCAAAAGCTCGACCGGCCGCCTCGATATTTTTACGCGCCTCATTACCGACAAATCGGACATGTTCGACCGTGTGGCACGAGGCTATGAAGGGCGTCTTTACGCCGAAGTTTCTCCGCGCAGTTTCAGCGTGCGGGTGCGCAAGGGCTCGAAGCTCAATCAGATCCGCTTCCGCAGGCTGAACTCGCAGCAGCTGGAAGGCAGCGATTTCGGCATCAAGGAAAGGGAGCTCCGCGAGCGGCATGAAAAAATGCCGCTCGTCGATGGCGATTTGCAACTGCGGCGGAATGGGCTCGTAGTACGGGTTGGCTTGGGCGCCGAGCCGGCCGATGGGGTGATCGGATACAAAGCCCAGAAACACGCCGATATTCTCGATGTGGATCGGGGTGACTATAAAGCCGCCGATTACTGGGTGCAGGTCAGGGCGCGACCGGACAAAAGGCTGATCCTCGACCCAGACGAATTCTACATTCTCGCCTCCAAGGAAAGGCTCGAGATCCCTCCCGATCTCGCCGCCGAAATGGTTGCGATCGACGCCGCGATGGGAGCATTCCGGGTGCATTACGCGGGCTTTTTCGATCCGGGCTTCGGCGCGGGCGCGAACAATCGTCCCTCCGCCCGTGCGGTTCTCGAAGTCCGCGGTTACGAGGTACCCTTCTTTCTCGAGGACGGGCAAATGATTGGACGCCTCGTTTATGAAAAAATGGCCGAGCGGCCGCAACTCCTTTACGGCGCGAGCACTGTCTCGAATTACCAGGGCCAGGGGCTGAAACTGTCGAAGCACTTCCGGATGGAGTGAGGGCTTCGCTGGCCCCCGGCCCGTGCTGGGCCGCCCCGCGTCAAGGGCGATTAACCCAGATTCGCGGCCCTGGCTCCCCTCAAGAGCGGCAGCGGTTTCCACTTTCGCGCATCATGCTCTAATGCTATGGTGTTTCTTTCACAGACCTGTGCCAAAGCTGCGGTACCGGCCAACATTACGGAGAGGCAAATGCGGTGTCGACCGGCCCTGGCCGTGGTGGCGGCTTTCGTTGGCGGTTCCTCGATTGCCGCTCACGCCCAGTCTCCCGTCGTCGTCAACCGGGGTGGGGGCGTTGCCGGCACTGGCATTGGCACCGGAGCGGGGGCGGCAGGCCAGCATGTACCGCTGATCGTCGGCACCGGCCATCTCGGCGCCGGGACCGGCGGCATTGGCTTGGGAGTGGGGAATGTCACTGGCGGTATTTCTGGCACCACCCGGGCCGGGACTGGCGGTCTCAACGATAATACAGCTTGGGGAAGTTCAACGGGCGGCATCAATGGTGTCGGACGCGGTCTTCCGGTCGGAACCGGCGGCGTCAACGACCAGTTTGAGCTTGGCCTGGATACCGGCGGCATCAAAGGAAGCGGAATTGGCGCGGGAAGCGGCGGACTTGGCGATCTCAATAGTCTCGGGGCCGGCACGGGCGGCATCAACGAGCAAAACGCGCCAAGATTTAGGGTGGGGCAATAGGCGTGCGTGCTTGCGCGGGGTCACGGCCTTCTCTATCCGTTCGCCCGCGAATCTGGAACCGTAGTTGACGCCGCGCTCAATTTCGGAGCCAAATGGGAACGATATTGTTGGCCAGACCAGACGAAAATTCCAGTTTGCGCCGCTTGTTCCTGTTCCCAGCAAAAGCCATTGTTGTCCTTTATGTAGTACTCGACGGCATCTTCGCGCCGGTGTTCCGGCCGCTCATCCGGTGGGTGGCAAGGCTCCGGGTTGTCATTCGTCTGCAAGACATCGTCGCCGGCCTACCGCCCTACGCGATCCTTCTGTTGCTCGCTGGTCCTTTCGCCTTCGCGGAACCCGCCAAAATCTATGCCTTGTATTTGATGACCGAAGGACAGTTCGCGACCGGCCTCGTTACCATCTCGATGGCTTATCTCGTGAGCCTCCTCATCGTGGAGCGGATTTATCACGCGGGGCGGGCGAAACTCAAAACAATTCCTTGGTTCGCCAAACTCATGGATTGGTTGACCGGCATCACCGATCAACTTCTCGCATGGGCGCGGGCAACGCGGGTCTGGGCTTTTTCCGTGACACTCAAGCGGAACGCGCGCGCCCTCGCGGCAAAGTTGCGGCTGCGTTTTCGCGCAGGCTGAAGGCGCGCCGTCGCCGGCAAAACTCAATGCTTACCGTAGTCGAGCGCGACCCCCTTCCGTTGCGCGAGGATGTAGGCCTCGAGAGCCTTAAGCCGCGGATCGTCGTCCGCGAAGGGCTTGCCGCGCACCGGATTTTCGATGCACCAGTTGATCATGTCGCGGAGCAAGGCGACACGCCCCAACTGGACTTGAAATTTGGGATAGGTTTCGGGATGGGTGTTGGAGGCGTCCGGATGGCACATGTCGCAGGATATGCCGTTGGTCCCGCCAAGTGCCTTGTCATCATGAAAAATGCGTTTGCCTTCCGCGACCAAGCGATCGGTCGACTCGTGCCAAATCCGGCGGTCGCGCTCGGTAAAGGCGCCGTAGGTCTGGAACTGACCATCGGCGGATGCGCCCGGTTGCTGGGGCGGCGTTTCGGCGGCGCTATCGGCCACGGCGACGGCCCACTCGGCATCGGGATGCTTTTGCCGCCATTCCGCCATGAGCGCGGCGGCGATTTGTTGCCCTTGCTCGCGCGTCATTTGATCGCCGGGCTTGACGCCTTTCACTTCGATCGAGGTTTCGCCGTCGCAAAGACCGACTACCAGATTGTCTTCCGCCGAAGGCCGCAGCTGATGGCGCGGCGGATCGTTTCCGGCGAGCGCGGGGCCTGCCGCGAGGGAAAGAGCGAGTGCGAGACGGTGGGAAAAGCGCATGATCGTCTCCCTCAGTAGCTGGCGAGCGTTGTCGCGGGCGGGCGATCCTTGGCGCCGTTCGACGAAAGATAATTCGCCCGCACGGTGACGGGGTTGCGGTTCCAAAGATTATAAACCTTGTCGATCATGCCCGAGGCCAGCACATTGAGTTGACCATCGCCGCAGCCGTCGAAGGCGTTGAAGGGGTCAGCGCGGTTCATTTGGACAGTGAGCTTCGGCAGTCCCTCGGGGGCATAGGGCCATGGCCAAGCGGTCGAGAGCAGCCCATAGAAGCTGATGTTGCCAATGCGGTTCAGGAGAAGCTGGTGGGTGTGGCCGTGAACCACGGACACCGTATCGAATTTGGCGAGAATCGCCTGAACTTCATCGGCGTCCTCCGTCCAGAAATTCCAATTGCGGTAATATTTGTAAAGAGGCGAGTGGGAGAAAATGACGACGGGCGTCTTTTTGTCGACTGCCGCGAGGTCGTTTTGCAGCCATTGGCGCCCTTCCGGTCCGACCTCGAAGCGCGATTGCACGCCATTGTCGAGCCCGGCGACGGTGTGCATTCTCTCCTCCGGAGTCATGCCCCGCGCGGTCCAGAAATCCTTTTCGTTGACGCTCATCAAGGTCACGAAATGAATGCCCTTGTGGTCGAAGGAATATTGGGGCGGCCCGAACAAGGATTGCCAATGCTCACCCATGTCGAGGAACCAGTCGTGCTCGCCCACCATCATTTTTAGGGGAGCCTTGAGATCCTTCAAAATCTGGGCGCCGAGGTCGAGTTCCTCTCTGCGCCCGAGCTGGGCCAGATCGCCGCCGAAGAGAACAAAATCGGGCGCCGGGTCGAGCGCGTTGACCTCTTCCACCGCCTTTACCGCGGACCGTATGAAACGGTCGTTCACGCTGCGCGGGTAAAGATGACTATCTGAGACATAGGCGATGGTGAAAGCAGGAGTTGCGGTCTCCGCCGCCTGCGCGATCTCGATCAGCTGGAAGCTTTGCGGAACAATCAGCCCCTTCGCGGCGGCGATCCCGGCCGAAACTCCGGCAACATGGAGAAAGCCGCGCCGGGAAAGCGCGCCCATCCGCGCAAGGTCCTCGAAAAATGAGGCGCGCTCCTCGTAATACTTGGTCTCGATGCTCTTGTGCGCCATGACGTTACTCCCCTGGCGAGAATGTTTCACGTGAATCGTTTTCGCCGTCTATCCTTTCGTTTCACCGCTTGACCTATCCGGAAACTCCGCGAGTTCTAGAAGATCATGCTGTCAATAGGCGCCGATCGACGCCGGATTGCGCAGATCCGGGGTGATCCCGGCATCGCCAAGATCTCCCTTCCTGCCTTCGGCGATTTCGGTTTCACGCTGCGGCCGGTTGGTTTTGAGCGATGTTTGCCGCTCCATCTCCGCCTTGTTGAAATCGGCGAAGCGGTCGTCGGTGAGGGTAAAGAGGAAAGCAACAAGATCGTCGATTTCGGCTTCGCTCAACGCTAGACGCTGCATTCCCCCGTCGAGATATGGGTTTGGAACACCGCCCTTGTTGTAATGGTCCATCACGTCCCAAAGGGTCGCGAGAGAGCCATCGTGCATATAGGGCCCGGTGATTCCGATATTGCGCAGGGTCTCGCTCTTGAAGGCGCCGATATCGGCCGGGTTTTTGGTCACCAGGAACCGGCCGAGTTCGGAATAGGAGGTCTGCAAGGCAAGTTCGTCGATCTGCTTCGTATCGCCGGTCCTCAAGATGGCAAGCGCCTTACGGGCGAGATCGGCAAAATTTTGCTTGTGCGCGGCGATCCCGATATTGTGAAACTTTTGGTCGGAAAAAAGCGGCGACACCGCGTTGAACGCGTGGCAGGAGCTGCAGCGCCCCTTGCCTTGGAACAACGCCCAGCCACGCTGCGCCGCCGCCCCGATGGCCTGCGGGTCCCCCGCCAGGAAGCGATCGAACGGCGAATTGGCGGAATATTGCGTCCGCTCGAAAGCCGCGATCGCGGCGGCGATATCTTCGTAAGTGACGTCGTGCCCAAAGAGCGATTTGAACGCGTCCGAATATTCCTGGATCTTGGCGACCTTTGCGACGACATCGCCGGGAGACTTTTGGCCCATTTCGATGGGATTGAGGATCGGAAGCTTGGCTTGATCCTCGAGGGCGGGTGCGCGCCCGTCCCAGAATTGCGACGCTTGAAACATCGCGTTTAGCACGGTCGGCGCATTACGCTGGCCATGCTGGTCTTGGACGCCCGCGGACGTCGCGCTATTGCCCCGATGATCGCTAAATCCTTTGGCGGGATCGTGGCAGGTTTTACAGGCAACCGTGTCATCGGCCGAAAGGCGCTTGTCGTCGAACAATTTATCGCCGAGCGCGGCAAGTTGCGCCGTTGGCTCGCGGCCTGGCGGCACGGCCAGGGCATAGAGTTGCGGCGAAATGCCAAGGGGCAGGGCGGGTTTCAGCGGCACTTGCTTCTCGGGGGTAGCCGGCGCCAGCGGAGCCGGCGCGGGAGTAGCCGGCGCCAGCGGAGCCGGCGCGGGAGTAGCCGGCGCCATTGGCGGTTTGCTGGAGGAAGTGAACGCTACCCCCAGCAGCGCGAGCAAGGCTCCTCCCATTATCACAGCCGCGAAGCTCGCCACCAACTTCCCGCGCGAAGGTTGCATCGTATCCTCCCGAAGTTCCGCTTCGCCAAGCTTGCGTGAATGCGCAAAACCGGATGATTATCTTCCCGCCAACATAACCAGAAAAATGCCGGAGGTGAACCACTAAAATTTGAAAACTGTCGCACGCCGCGCTCCGCGTGGTTGGGCGTCCGGCGAAGGCAGACGCCGCCAAGGGCGGCGTGGTAAAGGTGGCGCCATCGTGGATGGCAAAGGGCGAAGGCGGCTTGACGCGCGCCGCCGCAACCGGCATGAGGCTATCGCATATCCATGACGTTTCATAAGTTCGCGAGGCCGAACTCTCGCAATGCTTCGTGGCGGCCGCGACGAACCGGGGGCCGTGGAACGGTGGCTCTTTCTTCTTCATTTTCATTGAAATCGCGAGAGCACGCATGAGCAGGGTAGCTTATGTCAATGGCCGGTATGTCTTGCACCGCGACGCCATGGTTCATATCGAGGACCGCGGCTACCAATTCGCCGATGGCGTCTACGAAGTGTGCGAAGTCTTTCGCGGCGCCTTAATCGACGAGAAACGCCATTTCGAGCGGCTCGCCTATTCGCTCGCGGAATTGCAAATCGCCCCGCCTGTGCGGTCCGGCGCGCTCGCCGTGGTGGTCCGCGAAGTCATGGCGAGGAATAGTGTCGAGAACGGCTTCGTCTATGTGCAGGTGACGCGCGGGGTGGCGCCGCGCGACCATGTCTTTCCGCAAAAGCCCGCGCGTCCGAGCCTGGTCGTCACGGCGCGCCGTGTCGATCCCGCCAAAAGCGAAATTCAAGCGCGCAAGGGTGTAAGCGTCATCACCACTCCCGACCTGCGTTGGAAAAGGGTCGATATCAAGACGATTTCCCTGCTGCCCAACGTCCTTGCGCGCCAGCTGGCAAGCGAGCGCGGCGCCTATGAGGCCTGGCTTGTCGATCCCCTCGGCATGGTCACCGAAGGGGCGGCATCGAACGCTTGGATCGTCAGCGAAGCTGGAACGATCCTCACGCGCCAACTCGATCATTCCATCCTGCGCGGCATCACCAGGACCACGCTGATTGAAATCGTCGCGGCGGAAGGTCTGAAGTTGGAGGAACGAGAATTTAGCCTCGATGAGGTTTTCGCCGCGCGGGAGGCCTTCATTACCGGAGCGACGAACCTCATTATGCCGGTCGTGCGCATCGACGGGCGCGAGATCGGCACAGGAATTCCCGGACCGCTCGCGTCGAAATTGCGCGCGATTTTTCATGACACGGCCTTGCGA
>JBOHJT010000015.1:0-23247 GCA_050728715.1 Methylocella sp. | reverse complement strand
TCATGAGGTTGGGCGCCAAGCGGTGATGGCCGACCCGGATTGGCGCCAAGGCCGCTATCTCGAAGAAGGCGTCATCCCGACCAAAGGGCTCGCCGTCGCTAGAATGGCGGCCCACATCACCTATTTGTCGGACGGAGTCCTGCAGAGCAAGTTTGGCCGCAAGCTGCAGGACCGCAGCGCGCCAACCTTCTCTTTCGATGCCGATTTCCAAATCGAGAATTATTTGCGCCAACAAGGCACAAGCTTTGTCGACCGTTTCGACGCCAATTCGTACCTCTATGTGACGAGGGCTTGCGATTATTTCGATCTCGCCTCCGATTACGGCGGCTCTCTGGCGTTCGCCTTCAAGGGCGCCAAAACCCGGTTTTGCGTTGTGTCCTTCAATTCGGATTGGCTCTATCCGACGCAAGCCTCGCGCGCGATCGTGCACGCCTTGAACGCGGGCGGCGCCTCGGTTTCCTTTGTCGATATCGAGACGGATCGCGGTCACGATGCGTTCTTGTTGGACACCCCAGAGTTTATCGCCACCTCGCGCGGTTTCTTGAATGCCGCGGCGCGGGCGCGGGGCATAGCACCCGCCAAGAACGGGGCGATTTGAACGGTGGCCGCTAAGACGGGAGTTATCGAAGCCAAGCGAGCCCGCGCGATCCCGGCACGCGTCGATCTTCTTCTTGTCGCGGATATGGTCGAGGCGAAGTCCCGCGTTCTCGACGTCGGCTGCGGCGATGGCACGCTGTTGCGGCTGCTCGCCGAGGAAAAAGGGGTGGACGCGCGGGGGATAGAACTTTCCCAGCGGGGGGTTAACGACTGCGTTGCCAAGGGGTTGTCGGTCATTCAGGGAGATGCCGACACCGACCTTGCCGATTATCCCGACAATGCCTTCGATTATGTGATTCTATCGCAGACGTTGCAGGCGACTCGCCAGCCGCGCACGGTGCTTGAACATATGTTGCGGATCGGCCGTCGTGCGATCGTGTCGTTTCCGAATTTCGGCCATTGGCGGATCCGGCTCCAGGTCGCGTTCGGCGGACGCATGCCGATGACGCGCAACCTTTCCTGCTCTTGGTACGACACGCCAAACATTCATTTTTGCACGATCCAGGATTTTGTCGCGCTCGTGCGGGAGATCGATGCAAGGATCGAGCGCGGCGTGGCGCTCGATCGCTTCGGGGCGCCATTGGCCTATGGCGAGCCCTGGATTTGGAACTTGTTCGGCGAGCAAGGCGTTTTCCGCCTGACCCGCAAGCGATGAGGGAAGGCGTTCAGCAGGTTGTACCGGTTCCCAGAAGACCAATGAATTATAATCAGTCGAACGCGAAGGCAACCCGGGCGCGGGTTTCGGAGCCGAACCGCTCGGTCGCCTGGCGGACATTTCTTCCGCCAAGCTTTACGTAGAATTGGGTTGCCCGCTCGTTGTCGGCCAATGCCCAAACGAGAAAAGAACAATAGCCGTGCTCGGCCAGGTCCTTGCGGGCCATCTCGAAAAGACGCGTGCCGAACCCCAGCCCCTGAAATTCAGGTGCGACGTAAAGTTCGAAAATCTCCCCGCCATAATGCAACGAAGGCACGCGATTGCGCCCATAGCTTGCATAGCCGCCGATGGTTTCATCGAAATCCAGGACCAGAAGGCGCGATCCCCGTAAAATGGCCGAGTGCCACCAGCGTGGCCCGCGGCGCGCGATCATCCGTTCGAGCTCGCGACCGGGAATAAGGCCGCGATAAGCGTCGCGCCAAGCGGCATCGTGCACATCGGCGATGCCTTCGGCATCGCCTTCGCGCGCGTTCCGGATGGTGATGACTGCCTCGATCATCCACCAATGTTAAGGCCGCTTGGCCCGCCGCCGCAAGAACTCTTTCGCGCTTCCTCCGCAATTGTTCGGCGGCCATCGCGCGGGGGATCGCCGTCCGCCGGTCCAGCGATGGCCAGACCACGCTGACTCCGGCGTTTTTCGATCATGAATCCGCGAACTCGTTAAGGCGGCGCGGGGGAGCCACAAAACCCGCGGCGCTTTTTTCCGGCTCTTGCGGAGTTTCCGGATCGATCGCGCGAATCGCCCGCACGTCCGGCCGCCGGGCCCGATCAGCTCCCTTGACGAGGAGCGCGAACGCAATGGCCGCGCAATTAAGGAGAGTCAGCCACCATATCTGCGACGTCGCAATACCAAGAATGGCGATCGTCAAGATCGCGACGAGGCCGGCGAGCAATGCCGGCGCCGTCTTCGCCGGGAGCCGCCCGGCGAACTTGAAGGCTTGCACTACGAGGACAGTGAAACCGGCGACGCCGACAAGGCCAAAATCTAACCAAAGCACAAGCAAGAGACTTCTTGGCGTCCCTTCGGGCAGATAGCCGAGGCTCAAGCCTCGATGCACGAAGTCGAGACCATGCCCGGTAATCAGACGCGGCCATTGCGAGACGATGAGCTCGCGCCAGATCTGCATCGGCGCGGACCCGGCGCCGTGATCAAATCCAGCGATCGATAGAACCAGACGGTAGAGCAAGGGGAGCAGAGGCGAAAAAAGGATCAAGGGCGCGAACAGCCAGGCGAAAAACCGCGCCGTCTGGGTCGGGCGGGACATGGCCATGGTGAAAGTGAACGCGCCGGCACCCATCGCCAGAAGCGCGATCTGGGCAAAACCGGCGAGCGCCACACTGGCCACGAGAACCGCGAGGATCGCCGCAGCGATCCAGTGCTCGCGCAGCGACAAGAACCCAAGCGCTGGCCAGACCAGGACGATCGAGGTGATCGTCGCCCGCTCATACAGCGTTTCGTCGAACTCGAAACCGCCAAAAAACCAGGGTGTGTCGAAATATGCGAGGGCAAGTGTCGCCGCGCTTGCCACGGCGATACCGCCGGGCAACAGGTAAAAATCGACAGTCTTGGTCTTTTGGGGCAAATAAACGGCAGCCAACACCGCAAGCGAGGTGGCGCCGGCGAACTGCAGAAACCGTTCGCCTGCCTCCGCGGGGAAGGGAGTCCATATCACGGACAAGGCGGCCCATAAGGCCACCAGCAGCGCCGCGCCGCCCGCCGGCGAGACAGTCGCGTCGCGCAGCCGGCGCCCCGCATGTGGGGGGGCATCCAACAGTGCGCCAAGCAGAATCAAAATCGCGCCGACCGGCAACACAACATAAATAGCGCCGCGCCAAAAGATTCCCGCACAAGGCAGGCCAGCGAATAAAGCGGCCAAGCCAAGCCGCATCAGGAGTTTCGCGGCGGCCTCGGCCGGCGTGTCACTGAATCGCATGGCAATGGACATTGCTTCCGCCATATAAGCCGGGTGGCCCTGGAATTCGCTCTGTACACGAATGCTTGTACGCCCTGAAGGAGGCAACACTCAAGCGATAATACACGAGGAGAAGCACTGGAAACGCGACTCTCGTCATGACTAATGGCTAATAATGACAATTATTATTTATCAACTTTCCTAAAATTGTTATAAAGCCAAGGGACATGAGTCATCTGGCCGCTAAGCATCAACGGCCCAACCGCAAGACCTCCGGCCACTTGGACCCCTGGCCGCCAAGTCTTTGATCGAAGGATATAGCTCGGGGTTAAACGCGTTTTACATCGATCGCGGTCCTTCGCGCAGGCGTTCGCGTCACATGACACCACGCGCGATGGTGCGCTCCGCTTCCTCGATCGCTCGCGGCGTGCCGGCATGAAGCCAGAGCCCGTCAAGCCTTTGGCCAAACAGGCGTCCGGTTTTCGCCGCCTCGAAAAAGAACGGCGCCAAGGGAAAAATATCCCGCGTCTCGCCCTCGAAAAGCGCCGGCTTGACGATACCGGTTCCCGTATAGACGAAAGGCGCGATTTCGCGCTCCGGCCGCCGCGTCAGGCGGCCATCGGGCGCCAGGTTGAAGTCGCCTGGCGAATCGACCCCCACGCTCGCCGTCGCCGCTGCGACGAGCAGCAAGATATCCATCCTTTCCGGATCCCAGGAGGCCGCGAGACGGCGCAGATTGTTGCCTGGGCCTTCGATCCAGAAAGCATCCGTGTTGGCGAGAAAAAACGGCTCCGGCCCAAGCAAAGGCAATGCCTTGGCGATTCCGCCGCCCTGATCGAGAAGTTTTTCGCGCTCATCCGAGATTACGATCCGGGGGGCTTTCCGGGCGGCAAGATGCGCTTCAATCTGGCCCGCCAGATAATGCACATTAACGATCGCGGTAGCGACGCCGGCCATGACGAACCGGTCGAGCACATGGTCGATCAACGGCTTGCCCGCGACCGTGATCAATGGCTTTGGCACGCGATCGGTCAACGGCCGCATCCTCGTGCCCAATCCCGCGGCGAAGATAAAGGCTTTGGCGGGCGGGAAAGAGGACATCGGGGTGCCGGTTGCCAGGCTATCGTGCGATTGGCCGCATGGAACGATCGAAGGTGCCTTTCTCGAATTTTCACTTCTACAACGGGCATCAAAATGCGTGGCGGACATTCGACAGCCCGTCACCGCCGAAGTTAGTGCGCGCGACCAAAGATCCGTGGCAGATGCTCCTCATACCAGAGTTTGAGTTCGGCTAAAGCTGGATGAGTCAGGTCCGTGGCCAAATATTTTGCGACGCGGGGCAGGTGCGCAAGATACTGCGGTTTATGGTCGCGTTCATCGAGGCGTGCGAAAATGCCAAGGATCTTGGTCGCGCGCTGCGCACCCAAAATTGCATAGACGCGGGCAAACCCGGCCGCATCGAAGCCGGGATCCGCCTCGCGCCGCAACCGCGCGTAATAGGCGAGCAGTTTCAGTTCCATGTCTTGCGGAACATCGACGCGGGCGTCCTGCAAAAGGGAGACGACATCGTATGCGGGGTGGCCCAAGACACAATCCTGGAAATCCAGGACACCCACCTTGGCGATGCCTTCACGCCCGGCAAGCCAGAGGAGATTTGGCGAGTGGTAGTCGCGCAACGTCCACGCCGGCCGCGCGGCGGCGACATCCTGAACCACCCGGCGCCAAAGATTGACAAAGTTCGCCTTGGCGCCCGAGGCGAGTTGAACGCAAGCGATATAGGGCACGTACCATTCGAGCAGTAGTTCGGTCTCGATGGAAAGCGCATCGACGTCATAGCTTGGAATCCGGTAGGTCTCGTTGCCATCGAGGGGCAAGGTGTCGGGAAGGCTGGCGCCGTGCAAATAAGCGAGCCCGCTCAGCGCAACGGCGTAACGTTCCTCGACGATGCCGCCTCCGTCGGCAACCGGCTCGCCGCCGAGATCCTCGACGATGGCAAGACCGACGGCGAGATCGAAGGCAATGATTTCGGGCGCCGAGAGGCCTTGCGCGCGCAACCCTTGGCCGATCGCGATGAAGGGCCTTATGTCCTCGGCGAGTTTGGCGATGGCGCTATAGGATTTGCCATAGCGAAGCGGCGGCCCGTCCGGGCGAGGCGGCGAATTCATCAAAATGGCGCTCCGCCCATCGGGCTTCACCAAATGCTCATAGCTTCGCGTCGACGCATCGCCTTGCATAAAATCACGCCGGGCTCCGCTCCAGCCGCTGCGATCGAGAAGCTCGTGGACCGCCTTGGCGCGCGCGAGGCGCGCCGCGAACGGTCCAATCCCGGTTAGGGTCACGGCGCGGTAGCCGGGGCCGCGGTCCTTGCTGAGCCTCAATTCGATATCGAGCCTGCCGGCATCGAGAAAACCGCCCGCGCGCTCCGGCCATTCGACAAGGACAAGCGCACCGTCGCAAGCCTCCTCGAACCCCAGTTCCATGAGCTCCCGCGGCTTCTCGATCCGGTAGAAATCGGCGTGAACGATGGGGAAGTTCAAGCCCTCGTAAACCTGTATCAAGGTGAAGGCCGGGCTCGGCACCTCGAGGTCTTGCTCGCCCGTAAGGATACGAATGAGGGCGCGCGCGAACGCCGTCTTTCCTGCGCCAAGGCCGCCCGACAAGGTTACGAGATCGCCAGGACCGATGAGCGCTGCGACATCGGCGGCAAACCCGGCGATCGCGCCCTCGTCTTCTAGCTCGCGCGGCCAGCTCGCACCGGAAGCGGGGACAGTGCCTGCGGCCATCGCGTTCACGCTCCTTGCGCATTGCTGCTTGCGGGGAGCTTCACACCTTGCAAGGGAAAGATGCAAGTCGCGCGCGTCCCTTTTCCCGGCGCCGATTCGATTTCGACGCTGCCGCCGTGCAGTTCGACGAAGGACCGCACAATGGAAAGGCCAAGTCCTACGCCGCGATGCCGTGTCCCGGTTGTATAGGTCTTAAACCGGTCGAAAACATGTTCGAGGATTTCGGGCGGAACTCCACTCCCCTCGTCGGTAACCTCGAACAGGATCTCGCCGTCCCGCCGCGTCGCCGCGAGATCGATGGTTTGACCGGGCGAGGAAAAGCCGATCGCGTTCGAGAGAAGGTTGAAGAGAATTTGCCGGATACGCTTGCCGTCGGCGACAAAGGACCCGATACCCTCCATCGTGGCGACGCGAAGGGTGAGCGAGGATTCGCCGAGCCGGTCCTGGATGCCTTCCGCCGCGGCCCGCATGGTTTGCGCGATGTCCACCTCGTCGAGCGACAGCTCCATCGCATCCGCGTCGATCGAGGCGAGATCGAGAATATCATTGATGATTGCGAGCAGCGCCGACGAGGATTTCATCACATAGCCCGCATACTCGCGCTGCTTGCCGTTAAGCGGGCCGATCGCGGGATCGTCGAGAAGCTGAATGAAGCCGATGATATTGGTCAAGGGCGAACGCAGCTCATAGGAGACATGGTGGACGAACTCATTGCGCAGCTTTTCAACGCCGATCAGCGCCTGATTGCGTTCGGTCAGCGCGCGTTCGACATTCACGCTTGCGGTCATGTCGATGAAGGTGAGAAGGGTCGCGCCATCGGGCAGCGGCGCGGCGGCGCAATCGAGCACGGACCTGTCGCGGCGCGCGAGACGGCGTTCAAGCCCAACGCGTTGATCCGGCAATCCGGCGACGGCGGCGCGCAGGGCGCCCCAGGCCTCTTCGTCGGCGAACAGCGGAGCGCAGAGCAGGGCGACGCGGTCGATGTGCGGCCGGTCGTCGAGTTCGCCCCGGCCGAGCGCCCACATGTTGGCGAAGGCCGGGTTGAACAATTTGAGGCGGCCGTCGCTGCCAAACACAGCCACGCCCTCCTTCAAGGTATCGAGGGTTTCGCTCTGCACACGGACCGAGGCGTTGAACTGCGAAACGAGACGGTAGCGTTCGGTGACATCGTCGAAAAGATAGGTGACGCCGCCTTGCGGATTGGGGCTGATGACGGCGCGCAACGTCCGCCCATCCGGCGGAAACCAGACCTGTTCGTCGGTATCGAGCGATTGATAGGCGGCGAGCAGGTCAGCCTTCCAGGCCCGGAAGTCGGCTTGCTCCGGCAACAGCCGCGCCCTCCGGAGGCGGTCGAGAATCTCGGAATCAGTCGGTTTCTGGTCGAGCCAAGCCTGGTCGAGCGCCCAAAGCTGGCGATAGGCCACATTGTGGAAAACGAGCTGCTTGGCGCCGTCGAAAATGGCAACCGCCGTCGAAAGCTGGTCGAGCGTGCGCGCATGCGCCTGCGTTTGCCGGTCGAGCGCGGCACGCATGGATTCGATTTCCGACACATCCACAGCCATTCCGGCCGAACAGGAGCCCGCCGGCGCATCGACAATTTCGAGCATCCGGCGCTCGCCGGCAACGACCGCCGGAGCGCGCCCGTGCCAGACCGCTCCTGTCCCACGCAAGGCCGCGCTCGCCTCGCGCGCCTGACGTTCGATAAGCTCAATGCCGCGCAAGACCGCGCCCTCTCGATCCTTGGCCTCGACCGCCTGGGCATAGGCGGCGTTGACCCAGCGCAACTTGCCACCGCCGTCGCGCACCCACGCCGGGTATGGAACAGCATCGAGCAGTGCCCGCAAGACGTGGAGTTGCTCGATCGTGGCCGTCTGCAACTCTTGGAGGCGGGCGGCATCGAGACGGTCGCCGGAGACATCCCTGATCCGCAGCACGGCAAGGCCGCTAACCGGTCGGCCCTCGATTTCGAGATGCCGTCCGTCCAAACTCGTGACGGTGGCGCGGAACGGTTCGCCCCGCGCGCGCAACCGCGCGACGAAGTTGTCGAGAGTTTGCGTCATCCCTGGCGGCAGCCAGGACCCGAAGGCAAGCACGCGGCGGGGATTCGACGGGTCCCCGGCAAACCGAAGATTCCCTTCGATCTCGGGGTCCTCGCCCGGCCCCCCCCAGGCGACGATGATCTGGGTTTCGGCGCCAAGAAAAAGCTCGGCGCGGTCGAGCTTCGCGCGCAACGCCGAAAGCTCAAGATAATGGGTTGCCTCGCGTTCCATCCAACGCCGCCGCTGGGATAGATAGAGCAGCGCGGCGAGCGCCGGAAAAACGGTGAGACCGGCGATGAGAGTCAGGCCCGCCGCGCCGGCATGGCCGCGCAAACCAGCTGCCACGCCCATTTGACCGGCGGCTTCGCCCAGCACCGGCGAGGCCGCCAGGAGGAGAGTGCAAATCCCGGCGCAAATCACGGCATACCGCGCGAATTTCATCTTCCGCTGGCGCCAGCAGCCCTGCATCCATCCCTCCCGGCACGGCCAAACCGGGCCTGCTTACCGCGCGAATCAGCCAACTTTATGCAAATCTTGCCATTATTGCGAAGCCGGTCAGGATGAGGGCCGCGCCAAGCTCGAAAAACACTGCGACAGACTTTCTTCTTCAAGGGGTACCGGCCAACGTGGGGAAACTTCCTTGCGCGAGGCAGGGACGGCCCGCCACGGCGTGCGGTTCATCCGGACCTGATGGACTCGTTTTGTTAGCTTTATCCCGAAACGATCATGGTCTGGCGATCGCGCGCCGCACTTCGATCGTGACATGCGAGAGCATGCGGAAACGGCTGAGCCGCGACCGGTAAAATTCCGCATCGCGGGGTTTTGCCGTCATGATCGAGACGATCGCGCCGAGATGGCCGGGGCCGAGCCGCCAGACATGGAGATCCGCCAAGCGGTCCCCGTCGCTCTCGATCGCGCGCCGCAGCTCTTCAGCCATTGCCTTATCGGGGTTCATATCCAGGAGCACGCCGCCGGTGTCGCGGATCAGGCCATAGGCCCAATTGACGATGACCACGGCCCCAACGATGCCCATGACCGGGTCCATAAAGACCCAGCCAAAAAAGCGCCCAAGAAGCAGCCCGCATATCGCGAGCACCGAAACCGCCGCATCCGCTGCCACATGCACGAAAGCCGCGCGCATGTTGTTGTCCCGTCCAGCGGCGGAGGCGGACGGAGCGCCGCCATGTCCGTGCTCATTGAAATCGAGCTCGTAAACATCCACGTGATCGAGGCTCGCGAGCCGCAAGCGGGCCTTGAACGCGTGCGGCTCGGGAATTTCTTCCACCGATTCGAGAAAAGCCCCGCGATCGACGAAGCGAAAATTCTGCCGTGCGCCGCCGGGGCGTTCGGTTTCGATCAACGCGGCGCTTTCGCCAAGCACCGGCGCAAGTTCGAGATTGTCCTCGCGGCGCAGCCGGAAACGCGGCGGCACGCCATCCTCGAAGATCTCCAAAAGCAAAATTCCCCGCCCGGTGTCGATTCGGCGAGGCTCGTCACGGGCATGCGCTTCGTGCCCCCCGCGATGTCTTACACCGTGGCCATGCGCATGGCCATGATGATCGCCGCCGCCCCCACTTAGGAGCCAGGCGGTGGCGATGTTCACGATGAGACCGCCGGCCGCGATCAAAATCGCCTCGTCGAAATGGATCGTCACCGGCGAAAAAAGACGCACCGCCGCCTCATAGCCGATAAGTAAGGCGATGATCGCAAGGAAAAGGGCGCTCGTGAAACCGGCGAGATCGCCGAGCTTCCCCGTGCCGAACACGAAGCGGGGATCATTCGCGTGCCGCCGCGCATAGGAATAAGCCAGGGCCGCGATCACGAGCGCCAAGGCGTGGGTTGCCATATGAAAGCCATCGGCGACCACGGCGAGCGACCCAAACAGGGTGCCGCCGGCGATCTCCGCGACCATCATGAATCCCGCGAGCGAAATCGCGGCCCAGGTCCTGCGCTCGTTCGCCGCATGGCCGGCGCCAAGAAAAATATGGCAGTGTTCGCCGGCAGGCATGGCGTCCTGGTCGGTCATCTTCCCTCCTGCATGGCCCGGACCCTCATCTGAAATAGCTGTGAACGACCTCGATCAGTTGCGCCGCCGCCTCGGCGTCGAGTGCCTCCGGATTCTTGGCCGGATCGACCAAATGGGTGCGGATGTGCTCCTCGACCACCTCCACCAGCAGGCTGTTGATCGCGCCGCGGCAACCGGCGATCTGATGCATGATCCGCGCGCAGCCTGCCTCGCCGTCGAGCGCGCGCTCAACGGCTTCGACCTGCCCGCGAATCCGGCGCACACGGTTCAGAAGCTTTTGCTTGTCGCGAATGACGAGGCCCATGCCCGGCTTTCTTCCGCAGGACTGACGGAGGTATAGGTGGGTATCCTATATGACATAAGCAAGGATGTCAATGCGGGCGGCCCTTGCCGAAATAGCGGCGATGATATTTTACAAACCCCCGGATCGAGCTACGCTCGCGCCTCGGTGAACAGGCTGCATTATGGTGACAAATTTTCGGCGCTGAGCGAGAGCATTGCGAGAAAAAATGTCGATCTGATATATTTGGACCCGCCGTTTCGGGCAAATGCGATCGATCGGCCGGCGGGCCAGTAAGCCCACGAAAGTCACTGCATCGTGCCCGCGGGCCGCACCGCGCTCTACGATTACGCCTGAATTGGAGCGCGCTTATGACAAGTTCCGGTAGACGGCATCGAGGTCTCTTCGCGCTCGCACTCGTGGCGTCGTGCGGACGACCCTTGCCGGGCTTCGCCAAGGAGGCATGGAACGGCTGTTTCCGGCGGGTTTACGATGCGGCACATCTGGCGGCCCACCCCGGCCAA
Source organism: Methylocella sp. (assembly GCA_050728715.1). GTDB lineage: Bacteria > Pseudomonadota > Alphaproteobacteria > Rhizobiales > Beijerinckiaceae > Methylocapsa. Next base: position 12,370 of record JBOHJT010000015.1, on the reverse strand, counting down.
ACGGTGAAAAGCATCGCCGTCCTGATGAAGCCCGTGACCGGACGTCGATCGAATATTGACCGCTGGTGGTATAACAAGCCTTGGTTCGCTAACGCACAACTCATCATCACCCTGCGCGGAAATAAGACGAAGTACTACGGCTATAACGCCTATTGCGTGGCGACTGCCACCGGTCTCGATTGTCCTATGGAGGAGGATGCTGGCGACTTCACGCTCGCCCTGTGGGGCGCGGGCGTAGAACTCGTCGTTAGCAAAGACCAAGACCTTCGCCTGGCCCGAGCGGGCCAGATCTCCGACGAGAGCAATGTGTTCGTGCGCGGCAACAATTCCGAAGACCGGACGTTCCTTCTGCCGCCCGCTGCAGCCGCTGCGTGCAAGTGACGACTGACCGCGCTTGCCCAAATAAGATTACGGCGGGCAGCATGGCCGCCGTGATTCGTCAACTACATAATCGCCCGAATAACCGTTGGAGACCGGCGGGCTTGCCTTCGTTCGCGAAGTGGACTTCGTTCCCCCGCAGACAAATGCTGCACAACATCCAGCTCTTACGCCTCCTCACAGTTTTGCCGCTGGCGCTTTGCTGGCCGGCGTGTTTCGTCTCGGCGCTCGACCAGCCCGCAAACCGTGCGGCGCCCACCCCCGCGGGCTTTCAAGCGTTTTTGCAAAGCCTCTGGCCGCTTGCCGAACAAAAAGGGATTTCGCGCGGGACGTTCGACTCGGCCTTCGCCGGGCTTGCGCCAGATCCGGGCATCTCCGCCGCGTCGAACCGGCAGGCGGAGTTCGACAAGCCTCTCAAATCCTATCTCGGCGAAGCCGTTTCGCCCCGCCGCATCGCGCGTGGCCGCGAATGCCTGAATAGGTGGCAAGACGAGTTAAAGCAGATCGAACGGCGCTTCGGGGTGCCCCGCGGAATCCTTGTCGCGGCTTTCGGCATCGAGACGGACTTCGGGAAAGCAAAGGGCGAAAAAGACGTCATCCGCTCGCTCGCGACCTTGGCTTACCTTCGCCAGGACCGGCCGGTTTTCCGCGACGAATTGATAGGCGCGCTCGTCATCCTCGACAAAGGGGGCGTTGCCCGCGCGGCGATGAAAGGCTCCTGGGCTGGCGCCATGGGCGGCCCGCAGTTTCTCCCCTCCGCTTTTCTCAAATATGCGGTGAGTTACACGGGACGCGACTCGCCCGATATTTGGAACAACCCCCTCGATAGTCTCGCCTCGATCGCGAATTTTTTGCGCCAATCCGGTTGGCAGCCTGGCCTCTCCTGGGGCACCGAAGCGATCCTGCCCAAAAATTTCGGCTTTGCCTCGTTGCATGGCAGCTTCGCCGCGTTTGCCGCGCAGGGCGTCAAAAGCGCCAACGGGGACCCGTTTCCGCAAGTCGACGCGACCTTGTTCCTCCCTTCCGGCTCGGCCGGTCCAGCTTTCCTTTTGTCGGCAAATTACTGGGTTCTCAAGGATTATAATAACTCGGATTCCTACGCCCTTTCGCTTGCTCTCCTCGCCCAGCGGATCGAAGGCAAACCCGCCCTGCGCGGCCATTGGCCCAAGGAGGAGGTTTTTTTTGGCCGGACGCAAAAAGCGGAGATTCAGCGCTTGCTCGCTAGCCTTGGGCTTTATCACGGAGAAATCGACGGCCGTTTCGGGCAAGCCTCGCGCGACGCGATCCATGATTTCCAAATCAGTATCAAAGCAAGCCCCGCCGACGGCTATGCGACCCCGGAGATCTTGCGCCAGCTTGCGGCCGAAGTCCGCCGCCGGTTCGGCGGGAATTAGAGCGCGTCCCGATCATATGAAATGATTGTCGCAGTGCGGCACAGCCACGTGCGCCAAATGAATACCAAATGTGTATGAGCAAGCGCCTTTTCGCCGCGCGCCTTAATCACGCGAGATCGTTCGCTGCTTCTCCCAAGGATATTCCACTTTCTGGCCGAGCTTAGTTTCGAGATCGGTGCGGCTACCGTAATTGGCAATCAAGGCACGCCGGAAATTCTCCGGCATCTTTTGTTGGGGATAGGGCATGGAGGCAAATTCGCTCGATGCGGTCTCGGAATCCATCCACCAGCCCTTGTCCGCGATCAGAGCCTTCACGAGCGCGGGGTCGTCGATACCGATCACCGCGACCTCGGGCGACCGCTCGCCCCACATTGCCCAACTCAGTGAGCTTGGAATATAGGTCTCGATTCCGGTGTTGAATTGGATCGCATCGGCCTCATTGCCAGGGTTGCGCCAGCGAAGGCTAACATATTCCTTCTTCGTGATATTCCCTTTAAAATAGAATGCGTTGATCTTGTGGTAATGCTCGTAGAAATAGTTGACTGGGTCGGGGTCGAGCACGCTCAAAAGGACGGTCTCACTCGTCAAGGGAGAGCCCATTTTACGTAGCGTGTCCATGAACTCCCACATTGCAGTGTCGAACTGGCACATCAGAAAGAATCGAAATGGCCGCTTGAAGACCTGATCGGGCAGACAGCCTTCGACATGAAAGTTGCTTTCCACCTTCTGTCTGGCGGCGGGGTATTGGTCCAAGGCCAAAAAGTCTTCGTTCATCTATTCATTCCTTAGCCACTATCTTGTAACGCGTCGAAAATCTTCTTGGCCGCTCTCGACGCCGCCGGGTCCGGAGTTAGTTCCCATTTTTCTTCGACATCCCGTAGATATTGTTCCAATTGGTCCACCGTGCAATGAGCGTCAAGTAGACGCAGAATCCCGGGGATATAGTCATCATACTCGTCGGCAAGATTTGGATTATCGCCAACGCCCAGCGGATCCCAATATTTGAGGAGATGGTTCGAATTTCTTGAGTTGTCCCGCCATCATCCATGTCTTTCTCCTTATTAATGCACGTGCTCTAATAACGCCTTAATTTTCTCATCAATTTCCGAGGCGGAATAAGTTGTTATAACTCTTCCACGAGGGTTTATTACAACCGCGGCATTGTCCGAAAGATAAAATACTCTCCCTCTCGACTGCTGGAGGACGATCAAGGGATGATCCACGTATCTTGTAGGTCTTTCAGTGATACTCCGCGTTCGGCCATCATTTCGATGGCGTGAGGATCGAGTTCGCGAATTTCGAGATCCGGCTTCTCGATGCCCACCCCCCAGTTTACCGTAGCCTTGGCCAACGAAATCGGATGGCTTTGGGGTTGAAATTCGCCGCTCCGGCGTTGGTGGATGAACAGGCTCGGTCTCGGGCTTCGCAACCTCGGGTTCGCGCGGTTTTGCTTCCCGAGCAGGCTCGCCTTCTTTTGGCTTTAGCAATTCCCGAAGGTGTTCGAGAAAACTGCGGATCGAATCAATTCCACCGCGTCCGTGCCTTCCTCTGCGGCTACGGAAAGCTACGGGAGTGAAATTTGCCTCGCCGTCCGTCCATTCGCCGCTCTCGCGCCCACTGCCCGCTGGTACGCGCGGCTGAGCGGGATTGAAATTGGCTTTTGAGAAATCGAGCCGCGCCGCATCAAAACCTTGCGCCTTCATCAAGGCCGCCGGCGTGACCCCGGTTTCGATGAGTTCGTCCGCGACGAAGAGGCGCAATGCCTGATCCAGGCCGCAAGGCGGCAGGCCGACATGGGCGAGATGAATATGGGCGAGGGCCTTGTCGCCTTCGGTCCAGTGCTCGCAGGCGCGCCGGTGCTCGGCGAGAACGCAAGTCTCCACCGGCTGCTCATAGGCTGTCGCGAGCAATGCCATGGCGCGCGGCTCGTCGCGAGGCGCGAGGCAGGGGCGGCCGCGCTCGTCTTGCGCCATCCCGGCAAGCATCGTTCCGGCGCCGAGCGTCATCCCTTCGCTGGTAATTTCCAAGCGCGGACGGAGGCCGCGCGCCCGCGCGTCCCATTTTCACAATAGCTCTCGCTCTGGTTGCACCCGAGGCCCCGTGTTTCAAGCAGAAAACATCGGTCCGGAGCATACAAGCAGCCGGCAAAATTACCTAATACCGCCAATGAACAAAACCGCGAGGGAATTTGGTACGATGGGCCGGAAACGATCCGGCGTTTCAGAATTAGGCGAGAACGCATTGTTCATCGCGCTTCAAGCTTGCCGTTTGCTTCACCGCTTCGCCATGCCGTTTTGGTCGCATCACAAAAATCGTCGAAGCGGCCTGCCGCGATGGCGCGGCTCATGTCCTCCATCAGATCTTGGTAATAGGCGAGGTTGATTTCGGTCAGCAGCATCATGCCGAGAATCTCCCCCAACTTGAAGAGGTGATGCAAATACGCGCGGGAATAGGTTCGCGCCGCCGCGGACGACGACAGAGGATCGGCCGGGAGCAGATCTGCTGCGTGGCGCGCATTGCTCAAATTGAGCCGCCCGGACCTCGTATAGGCAAGACCATGGCGTCCGGCGCGCGTCGGCAACACGCAATCGAACATGTCGATGCCGCGCCGCACGCTCTCCAGAAGATCGTCCGGCGTGCCAACCCCCATGAGGTAGCGGGGCTTGCCGTCAGGAAGCCACGGCAGCACGCACTCGATCATGGCGAGCATGACCATCCGCGGCTCGCCGACGGCAAGCCCACCCAGCGCGTAACCGTCAAATCCGATGTCGGCGAGCGCCCTCGCGTTTTCCACCCGCAACGCCTTGACATCGCCGCCCTGGACGATGCCGAACAGCGCGCGTCCGGGCTTCGCGGCGAACGCCGCCTTGGAGCGTTCCGCCCAGTTCAGCGACAAAAGCATGGCGCGGCGCGCTTCGGCTTCCGCGCAGGGGAGTCTGACGCATTCGTCGAGCTGCATCTCGATGTCGGAGCCGAGCAGATCCTGAATTTCCATCGCCCGCTCGGGAGTCAACACATGCCGCGCGCCGTCGATGTGGGATTGAAAGGTCACCCCATTCTCATCCAGCTTTCGGAGTTTGGCGAGCGACATGACCTGGAACCCGCCGGAATCGGTCAGGATCGGCCACGGCCAGTTCATGAATTTGTGCAGGCCGCCGAGCGCCGCGATCCGCTCCGGCCCTGGCCGCAGCATGAGATGATAGGTGTTGGCGAGCACGATATCGGCGCCGAGCGCCCTTACCGCTTCGGGATGCATCGCCTTGACGGTTCCAGCCGTGCCGACCGGCATGAACGCGGGCGTGCGGATTTTTCCGCGCGGCGTCGTGATGTTTCCGGCACGCGCGGCCCCGTCCTGGCTCAAAACGTCGAAGCGGAAAATATCCCTCACGCGCCATTCTCTGCGATGGCCGGAAACAGCAAACACGCGTCGCCATAACTATAGAACCGGTAGTTTTCCGTGATCGCATGCGCGTAGGCCGCCTGCATGGTCTCAAGGCCGGAAAAAGCGGCGGCAAGCATGAAAAGCGTCGAGCGCGGCAGATGGAAATTGGTCAACAGCGCATCGGCCGCCTTGAACTTATAGCCCGGCGTGATGAAGATTGAGGTTTCCCCGGCGAGCGCCGCGAACCTTCCGTCCGGTCTCGCCGCCGATTCGAGAATCCGGAGGCTTGTTGTTCCCGCGGCGACGATGCGCGCCCCAAAGCGGCGCGCGTGGTTCAGGGCATCGGCCGCCGCTTGGCTAACCTCGCCCCATTCGGCGTGCATCTTGTGTTCCGCGGTGTCCTCTGCCTTGACCGGCAAGAACGTGCCCGCCCCAACATGCAGAGTAACTCTTTGAATGGAGACACCCCGCGCGGCAAGTGCGGCGACGAGCCTTGGCGTGAAATGGAGGCTTGCGGTCGGCGCCGCGACCGCGCCGGGTTTTTGCGCGAACAGCGTCTGATAATCTCGCGCGTCCCTTCGGTCGGCCCGCCGCCGGCTGGAAATATAAGGAGGCAGAGGCATTTGGCCTATTCGTTCGATTGCCTTGCCGAGTTTCTCACCAGTCAAAACGAACTTCAGCAAAACGTCTCCTTCCTCGCCTTTTGAGACTACCTCGGCATCGAGACTTTCCGTGCTGCTCTCCATGCCGCTTACGGCGGCGAAGCGAATGACGTCGCCTTGCTTCAGCTTCTTCGCTGGCCGCGCGAGCGCGCGCCACAATGCTTCGCCTTCGCGCCGGAACAAGGTTGCCTCGATCCGGGCCGAGGTTTTGCCGCGCAAGCGAACCCCATATAGCCCCGCGCGGATGACCCGCGTGTCGTTGACGGCGAGAACGTCGCCGGGCGCAAAAAAGTCCGGCAGGTCGAGGACCGCGCGGTCCTCGAAACGCGGCGAAGCACGTGGACGCACAATGAGGAGCCGCGCAGCGTCGCGCGGTTCTGCGGGTCGCAGCGCAATGCGCTGTGGAGGCAGATCGAAATCGAAGAGATTTACGCGCATGATGAGTCAGCCGCCCGCGAGCCGGTTGCAATGACGGCCGGTGCCGCCCGGCGAGGCAAGACCGCCGAATGCCGCAAGTTTCGCGATCATGCGTTTGGCCGTCGGCCGACTGTCGCGGAAACGATCCTATCGGGATCGCGGACGGGTTCGCCGCGTTTGATCTTGTCGACGTTCCGCATGCCCGCCGTGACCTTCCCCCAGACGGCAGTCTGAAACGATTTGTTCCACAAGTATTCGTTTTTCGGCTCCAAATCCGACCCAGTAGTCCGGTTTCCTACCATCAAGTGTTTTGTCGAACCAGACCTGCACGGGCGTCCAGGACCCAAAGTAGCTACCGTAATGGAGAAGCTATCCGAGGAGGGGTTGTCTCGCGGCTTGCAGACCTCGACCTTTAGGCGGTTCTCCAAGTCCACTGTTCCTCGGCGCAGCCGCAAGATCATCCGCTGCCGCTTTGACCTTTGCCCTTGTTTCTTGAGACATTTCGCCCCACCGTGCCTTTCTAAGTTCTTCGATGCAATAACCCAAGCATGGCGAGCGACGCCAGTCCCGCTGAAATCACCGCGTTCCAGCCAGCAAGCGACAGGTCAAGAATGCGCAGCGCCGCGATATCGCAGCGGGCGATCTTTACGTCTTGCAATTGGCGCCAGAAATCCTCGACCGACCTCGCATGATCGAGCAGCCCGGAGCACTCCGTGGGCCCAGGCCAAAATCCCCTTTCGATTCCCACGTGATAGGCGCCAAAAATCACGCTCACGGCGAAAATCAGGGCGAGAATCGAGAAGGCCGCGCGCAAGAGAGTGCTTGGACCTCGCGCGGCAAATACAAGTGCAAGGCCCGCAAGCGGAATTGCGGCATAATAGGGAATACGCTCCTTGAGACAGAGCTCGCAAGGCGCATAGCCCAAAGCCTCGAAGAGGAAAGCGCCCGCGATCGATGCGCTCGCGATCGCCAGGATCGCAAGGGCAAGGGCAAATGGAGTCAGGAGGCGCATCGCGGCGGTCAAATCAGGCGAGCGGCGATCCAAAAGCCCGCCACGATTGCAATTGCAAGGATCGCCAAAAACCAGCCGAAATATTTGTCGAGCAAGGCGTTGACCGGCTCGCCATAGCGCTTCAGAAGCACCGCGATGAGGAAGAACCGCGCGCCGCGCGTGAGGAAAGACAAGAGAACGAAGAGCGGCAGACTATAGGCCAGAAGCCCGCTCGTGATCGTCACGATCTTGAATGGAATTGGCGTCAGGCCCTTAAACAGGATAACCGCCCAGCCCCATTGCGCATAAAGCGCGCGCATTTCATCGACGCGCGCGCCGTAGCCGTAGAAATTGATCAGCCATTTTCCAACTGTTTCGTAAAGAAGCGCGCCGATCGCATAGCCGAGCAGGGCGCCCGCGACCGATCCACCCGTGCAGATCAGCGCATAGACCCATGCGCGCTTCGGCCTGGCCAGCGACATCGGGATCAAAATCGTATCCGGCGGCACTGGGAAAAACGAACTCTCCGCGAAGGCGATCGCGCCGAGCGCCCAAGGCGCGTGCTGGCTCTGGGCCAAGCTCAGGGTCCAACGATAAAGCCTTTGGAACATGGTTGATTGTTTGCCAAGAAGGGCCGCGCCTCGCTATCGAACGCGGCGGAAGAGAGAAGACGCATCCTTTGCTTATATCCCGATGGAGCGCCATTTAAACTGGTAAGTCCATAACGGGCGGCGCGCAATACCGGCGCGTTTTGGTGTCCATGCGCTGGGTAGGGTTAGATCAAGGCGTTTGTGCTATGACGATTTTCAGGTTGGTTTGCCACCGCCCCGCAAATTGGCTTATGGAAACGCCGCCATGCGCTCTCGCTGGATTGGAATAATCGTGACGTTGAACCTTTGCGCCTCCGCGAATTCCGCCGAGCCCGCCCCTAGGCGGACCGGTGCGCCGTGGCCGGACACTTTTCGCGCGCGCGTCGAGGCCCTCGCCTTGATCGAAACCCTGAACGCGAGCCTTCTTGCCGCCACCTGTACCGCGACAGAGGTTCTCGACAAATGGTGCGCCGAGCACAAGCTGGCGAGCGAACCAGTAGTGCACGCAAGGAAGATCAGCGGTACGGAGAAGCCTGTCTCGCCTGAGCAGCGGCAGAGACTTCAGGTCGGCCCCGAAGAAGAGGTCGCCTACCGGCATGTCGAGCTTATCTGCGGCGACCACGTCCTCGCCGAAGCTGACAATTGGTACGTGCCAAGCCGGGTCGGGGCGGAAATCAACCGTGTGCTGACAACAACCGATACACCTTTCGGCCGGGCGGTGCAGGAGTTGAAACCGATCCGGGAGAATTTCTCGGTTCAAAGCCTATGGAAACCACTTCCCGATGGATGGGAACTGGGACCGCCTCCGGCTGACAGGCCAGAGGCCACATTGGCGATTCCCTGGCAGCTTTTCCAGCATCGCGCTGTCATTTATAATGATAGACATGAGCCTTTTTCAGAAGTCAGAGAAATTTTTACCCGCGAAGTGCTGGCTTTTGGACCACCGTAAAGGGGGGCCGCGATGGCCGTCTCGCAGCCTGCCGTGCGGGCTCTCTCCAGCTTGCTGCGAAATGCCGCCGTGGACCGGGCGTTGCCGCTTTTGCGCGACCTCGCGCGTGCCGCCGCCGACACCGTGTTCCCTCCCGCTTGCCTCAATTGCCGACAATCCACCGGTGCCACGGGCTCGCTCTGCGCCGCCTGTTGGGCGCAAGTGCGTTTTATCGAGCGTCCTTTTTGCGAGCGTCTGGGCACGCCCTTCGCCAAGGATCTCGGCAATGAAGGGCTCCTGTCGCCCGAGGCGGTCGCCAATCCGCCTGTGTTCGCCCGCGCCCGGGCGGTTGCCCATTTCGAGGATGGGCCGGTGCGGCAATTGGTGCATCGGCTGAAATATAGCGACCGGATGGAATTAGCCAAACCGCTCGGGGCTTGGATGGCCCGCGCCGGCAACGAACTTTTGGTCGAGGCCGATCTCCTCGTGCCGATCCCTTTGCATCGCCGCAGGCTTGCCGCCCGCAGATTCAATCAGGCCAATTCCTTGGCGCAAGCGATTTCGGCCCAATGCGGCGTTCCGGTTGATCCTTTCGCGCTCGCGCGGGTCAAGGCGACGCCGTCCCAGGTCGGGCTTTCGCGTTCGCAGCGGGCACTCAATATGCAAGGCGCGTTTCGGGTGGCCGAAGGGATGGAGGCAAAGGTCGAAGGCCGCGCGATTGTCCTTATCGACGATGTCATGACCTCGGGGTCAACCGTCAACGCCGCGTCGCGCGCGCTGTTGCGCGGGGGCGCCAAACGCGTCGATGTCTTGGTTTTCGCCCGGGTGGTATAGGGCTTCGTGTCAAGCCGCCTTGGTCTTCAAGTCCGCCGCCACCTTAAAACCCGCCTCGGTCTTCGCCTTGATTTCGTCGAGCGTAACGTCGTCGGCGAGTTCGACGAGGGTCATGCCCGCGCCTCCCGCCTTGTCGATCGAAAAAACCGCGAGATCCGTGATCGCGAGGTCGATGACCGCCGTGCCGGTCAGCGGCAAAGTGCACTTGCGCAGGAGTTTCGGCTGTCCCTTCGCGGTGTGCTCCATGACCGCCACGACCCGCTTGACGCCGGCGACGAGGTCCATCGCCCCGCCCATGCCTTTCACCATCTTGCCGGGGATCATCCAATTGGCGAGATCGCCGCGCTCAGAGACTTCCATCGCGCCGAGTATCGCAAGATCGATATGGCCGCCGCGAATCATGCCAAAGCTGTCGGCGGAAGAGAAATAGCTTGTGGTGGCAAGTTCGGTCACCGTCTGCTTGCCGGCATTGATGAGGTCGGCGTCTTCCTCCCCCTCGAAGGGAAACGGTCCCATGCCGAGCATGCCGTTCTCGCTTTGCAATTGCACATTCATGCCGGGCGGGATGAAATTCGACACGAGCGTTGGAATGCCGATCCCGAGATTGACATAAAATCCGTCGCGCAATTCCTTGGCCGCGCGCGCCGCCATCTGATCCCTGGTCCAGGCCATTGCGAGGGTCTCCTTAAGCGGCGACGCGCGGACGGGTCGTGCGCTTTTCGATCGGTTTGGCGGCGTTCGGCGCATGCACGATACGCTGAACGAAAATGCCCGGCGTATGGATCGCGTCGGGATCGATTTCTCCCGCCGCTACGAGATGCTCGACTTCGGCCACCGTCACCTTCCCGGCGCTCGCCATCATCGGATTAAAATTGCGCGCCGTCTTGCGATAGACGAGATTGCCTTCGCTATCGCCCTTATAGGCGTGGACGATCGAGACATCGGCGACGAGCCCGCGCTCCATGACATACTTCGAGCCGCCGAAGTCGCGCAGCTCCTTGCCCTCGGCAATGATGGTTCCGACGCCCGTCTTTGTGAAAAACGCCGGAATGCCCGCGCCGCCCGCCCGGATCCGCTCGGCGAGCGTGCCTTGCGGATTGAATTCGAGTTCGAGTTCGCCGGAAAGATATTGCCGCTCGAAAAGCTTGTTCTCGCCGACATAAGACGAGATCATCTTCCTGATCTGCCGGGTTTCCAGCAGGAGCCCCAGGCCCGCGCCATCGACGCCCGCGTTGTTCGAGATCACGGTCAAATTCTTGACCTTGAGATCGCGAATGGCCGCGATCAGGATTTGCGGGATGCCACAAAGGCCAAATCCCCCAGCCATGAGGGTGATGCCGTCCTTGAGAATATCGGCCAAAGCGGAGCGTGCGTCGGGGAAAATCTTGTTCATGCGTGGCCCTCGCCTATCCCGCGATACCCCAAGCTAAGTTATTTCGCCCACGGCAAATCATAGTCCCTGGGCTTAGCCTTGGCTGGGCCGGGTTGAGCCGGAGGGACGGGTTCAGCCGGCGCCGCGTCTTCCTTCGGCGCCGTGTCGTCCTGTTCGACCATGAAGTGGATCGGCACGCTGTGCAATTTCTCGAACACGAGCGTGCCCGCGACCTCCGAGTCCGCGATCAAGGCCTTGGTGATCTTGCCGAACTTGAATTGATACTTGTCCGCGGGCAGTTCGACGCTGCCGTGCGGCTTGATGAGCAGCCCGTGCTCGGCGATCTTCGAACTGAAATGGCCGTCTTTTTCGAAAATTTGATAAAGGACGCCGGTACCGGCTCCGTCCACGGTCGCGCCGAGAAGAGTCTCCGGTTCGTCGCCGTCGTTGTCGATCTCGATGATGCAGGCGTAAGTGCCGGGGGCGCCCGCCGCCGCCTCGCGAATCCAGGGATGCCCGATCTTCAACTTGCCAACGGTCTCCTGATGCGCCGATCCCGGCAAGGCAAGCCCGATCGCGAGGGCGGCCGCCAAAATAACGACGGAAATCGAAACCTTCATAGGCACTTCCTCCAGTGTCATCGAACCGGCATAATACCAATTCTCGTGGATGGCGACTCATGGTGAGGGGCGTCATTGCGAGGAGCGAAGCGACGAAGCAATCCAGAAGCGCCGGAAGGGGACTTGATTGCTTCGCTTCGCTCGCAATGACGGCCTTCGGCATAGGTTCACGTCAGAGAGATCTGGCATAATTTGATTGTCGCGGCCGCAATAAGCACGAAATGGTCTCGCCCGGCAACCATTGGGCTTCAGGCGTCCCCGCGGCACGATCAATTCATGTTGATCGCTCAAGAGCCCGCGACGCCGGTGTTTGCCGGTCAAGGCGAGCGCGGCGGCTCACGCATCTTCTAATTTCATGGCATCCCTGGCTGCCTTCGCGATGAAGCCTGAACGCGAGAAGCCATGACGTTCGGCATAGCGGTCGATCGCCGTCAAAATATCCTCTGGCAAGGTGATATTGACGCGCATGGTTTTCGGGGCGGAAGATCGTACCGGGACAAGGATGGCAACGCCGGCACGGTTCAACGAATCGGCCATGACGGATTCGAGGAGCGACGGCTCGGGGATCGCCTCGCCGTCTTCGGCGAGCCCTTCGACATGGAACGCAAGAGCTTGTTCAGCCATCGCGCGCGCTTCGTCGAGATCGCGGCCGGCGGTGATGCACCCGGGGAAATCCGGGAATGAAACGCTGTAGTCGCTTTCCGCTTCCTTATGTATAAGGCCAACATACTGACGCATGGCGCTTACCTTTCATGAGGCCGCCGAAGGGGCAAACCAGACTGTTTTTCGATGCTTCGTAAGG
>JBOHJT010000014.1:0-24110 GCA_050728715.1 Methylocella sp. | reverse complement strand
TCCCAAACCGGAATGCCTCCCGCCCGATCCGCCGGCCCGCCATGATGGCCTCCAAATCCGTATCGGCTAAAGCGAATCATGGACCGCAAGTCACGGCAAGCAGCCGCAAGCAGCCGCGCCCAGGTCTCGAAACATTTTGGTACGATTGACCCGCAAGACCGGACAAACCCCCCGGCACGCTTGGCACAAGGCCGCCGGCATAGTCTCCGCCCTTTACCACCATCCACGCAAGGTGAGTGCGGCCTTCGTTATGTGCCGCTTGCGACGTATGGCCTGACCATCTTTGTCGGACCTACAACGCTATCGAACACTTCCTCGTTTACAAACCCAAGTTCCAGTGCGGCGGCCTTCAGTGTGTGGTCGTCATCCGTCTCATGGTGGGCACTCTTCGACGCCTTGTCGTAACCGATCATGGGCGCAGGTGCGGTCACCAGCATCAAAGAACAATCGTTGGCTATCTGCACAAGCGCATCGTGTGCCCCCTGCACGGCGAGCTTGTTCGGCGTGCTGACGAACGGCAACCCGGTTAGGTTCGCGATCTCCGCCGCCGCCTCGGCGAAGCCGGGGGCCGCGTTGATGCCGGTGCCCACCCGGTGCCGCCGAGCGCCAGCCGGTACACGCTCTCCAGCGCGTCCTCGGTCCGCTCGATGCTGTCGCTGAACATCCCGGCATAGCTGGACCATTCCTGCCCCAGTGTGATTGGCGTGGCGTCCTGCGTATGGGTGCGGCCGTTCTCGACGATATCCTTCCATTCCTCGGCCTTCGCCGCGATGGCGTCGCGCGGGCAGGTGACCGCCGGCAGTAACCGCCCCGTCACGTTCACGGCGGCGGCGATGTACATCGCCGAGGGGAAAGAGTCGTTGGACGAGTGCGACATGTTCACATGGGTGTTCGGGTGCACCGGTGTCTTGCTGCCCGGCGCGGTGCCCGCGAGTTGGCAGCAGCGGTTGGATACTTCCTCGTTGACGTTGATGTTGAACTGCGCGCCGCTGCCGGTCATCCACACATGTTGCTCGTCGCGACTTATCGAACCAAGCCATTTCGTAACCGCCCAACCCGGATGAGCGGCAGCGAAGCCGTCCTCGGGACATTTCCCAAGGCTCGCCGGTCATGCCTCGGTTGGGAGACACGAAGCCCTTTGGCCAACGAAGACGCCGGATGTATTCGCGGCACGCGACGTCACTCGCGAACCAATCGTCCATCTCCTGAAACGTCCGAGGCTAATCAACTCCGCCGATGGGATGTCCTGCGTCTTCCATCTTTGAAGGCACTCGCTTGACACACGTTACCCCCCCTGCCATATCGCGGGCGCTTCGGCCGTTTGCAGCACCCCGGGGCGGAGTAGCTCAGCTGGCTAGAGCAGAGGAATCATAATCCTTGTGTCGGGGGTTCGAGTCCCTCCTCCGCTACCCCTAGAAACGCCAGCAATTCGAATGAGAAACGTGATCTGAAATTGGCTCTGGCGGGGGCGTAACCGGCTTTATTGCCTCCCTTGTATTTCCTTGTATCTCCATCCGTTCCGAACCGCTGGCGGCGGTTCCGCGCAACACACTTGCAACCCGGAATCGGGGATTGTTCCCTCCCTTGTCCGACCCCGCTTTTAGATGGCGCTTGTAGATGGCGCTTGGGGCGGACAACGGAGGAGCAGCACGACGGCTAGGCAAACTCGGTGTTTCTCTACGAGGTGGAGAAAATGCGTGCGAATCCGCTTCGCGATTACCCTTGATCGGAATCAGTTCGCGGAGGTTGACCACATATCGAATGCCATCTTCACGCGACTGGCGGTTCTCGATGCCGCTAACTCCTTTGGTTCAAGCGCATTCCAGCATGCGATGGTCTCGCCCCTGTCGCCTCTTGTCTTGTTTCTTATGCTGCCATCGACCGCATCAGACTTAAGGTTAATAGCTACATGGTCAACATCGTGAACGATCCGGGAGGCAATAATCCCGGTGGTACTGGGGGCGACCGCGGGGTCTGCAATTTCGCGAAGTTTCGGCTTGCGGTAGCAACCTCGTTGGACTACGGAATGATGGCGGAGATCATTTCTCCCTTGACAACCCGCCAGCCTGCCGAGCATAATCCGGGCCAGTTCTTCACCCGATCTCCTGCGGAGTACGCCCCTGAGGCCCCTTTGTCCGGCCTCAGGGGCGTACACCGCAGGACTTATGCAATTTGACTTTTAATTGTTCTGCGGCTCGTTTATATCCGTTGGATCTTGATAGCCATAGGACCGCAAGATGCTCAAAGTCGCGATGCCGGCGCAGAGTCCTGATTACGACGCATATCCGGCGGTCGAGGAAGAATCCGCGTTGAGCGTTATCGACGCACTAGGTTTTCTTCGTCGGCAACGTTTTGTCATTGCGGGAATTTTCTTGCTGACTGTAGCACTCGCACTGATTTACTGCTTTACCGCCGTGCCGAAGTATACGGGCACTGCATTCGTCATGATCGACAGCCGCAAAGTCAAGCTGCTCGAAAAAGAATCGATCAGGGGCGAAGGTGCAATGGACAGTCCGGCGATTGACAGCCAGCTCGAGGTCATCAAGTCTGATTCGACTATCCTCTCTGTCATCAAGAAGCTGCGGCTGACGGAGGATCCGGACTTCGTCCATCCGCCGCGCGGCCCGATCGGAACGGTGACCGGCTTCATCGGAGGGCTCTTCTACTCTCCGCCTCCTGCCAGCAAATATCAGATCGAAAGGCAAGTCATTGACTTGTTTAGAAGTTCCCTGGGGGTTCGGCGCCTGGGGCTGACCTATGTCCTGCAGATCGACTTTCTGTGGCTCGATCCTGAAAAGGCCGCGCGGATTGCTAATGCGGTAGCCGACGCCTATATTTCAGATGAACTTCAATCGAAGTATGAGGCCTCCCGTCGCGCCATCAGTTGGCTCCAGGATCGCATTAAGGAATTGCGCGACCAGTCGCTTGCCGCCGATCGGGCGGTTCAACATTTCAAGGCCGAAAACAATATCGTCGACACCGGCAAAGGCTTGATGGTCGACCAGCAGCTCATTGAATTGGACAGCCAGCTTTCCATCGCGCGCCAGCAAGTCGCCGAGGCCAAAGCCCGCTTGGATCGCATGAATGAGGTGGTCAACAGCGACGTCCCGGACATGAATGTCGCCGAGGCGTTGAAGAATGATGTCATTACGCACCTGCGCCTGCAATATACTGACCTTGCCAAGCGAGAAGCGTATTTGTCAGCCAAATTGGGCAAAGACCATCTTGCCGTGGTCAACATCCGCAACGAAATGCGCGACATCCAGCACAATATTATGGGTGAATTGCGCCAGATCGCGGAAACCTACAAGAGTGATTACCAGATAGCAGTCGCGCGCGAGTCGGCGACTCAAAAAGAGGTCGACGATTTGGTCGCGAAATCAAACGCGACTAGTAATTCGCAAGTGGTGTTGCGTCAGCTCCAGAGCTCGGCACAGTCATCCCGCACTCTCTATGACACCTTCCTGCAAAGATTCATGGAAACAACGCAGCAGGAGTCCTTCCCGATCACCGATGCCCGCATCCTAACAGCCGCCCAGCCGCCCTTTGGGCCGAGCCGGCCGCGCAAGATGCTAATTATTCCGGGCGCTTGCTTTGCCGGCCTGATGCTCGGCTGCTTGGCGGGTTACGTGCGTGAACGTCTTGACCGCGTCTTCCGCACATCGGCGCAGATCGAGAAGCTCCTCCACGTCGAACCCCTCGGTGTTCTGCCGAAGCTCCCGGATAGCGTGTTCGGACAGAAAAGCAAGCCGACGGCACCCCCCGCCAGGCTGCCCATAGCGGCTAGCCAAGCTACCCTCGACGAAGATCTCGGCGAGTATCGCTATGTCCTCAATGAGCCGTTTTCACGATTTTCAGAGACGCTTCGCAATATTAAGGTGGCAGCCGACGTGACCGGGATCGCTCGCCGGATGAAGATCATCGGCGTCGTCTCCTCGCTCCCGCGTGAGGGCAAGACATTCGTTGCCTCAAACCTTGCTCAGCTCATCGCCCATGCCGGCCAGAAATGCGTTCTGGTGGACGGCGATTTGCGCAATCCTTCCTTGACCAAATCCATAGCGCCAAGGGCGACCGTCGGTTTGATCGAGGTCGTTTCGGGTAAGGCGACTTTCGATGAAGTCGTGTGGACCGACCCTTTGACTGGATTGAACATGGTGCCCGCCGTCGTCCAATCCAGAATCAGCCATACCAACGAGATTCTTTCGTCGAACGGCATGAAGGCATTTTTGGAAAATCTGCGGAGCTTCGCCGATTATGTGGTCATCGACCTTCCGCCGCTCGCTCTGGTCACGGATGTCCGGGCGGCTGGGCATCTCTTCGACGGTTTCATATTCGTCATCGAATGGGGCCACACGAGTTCAGATGTCGTGGTCGAGGTCCTGAATGCAGCTCAGGTTGTTCAAGAGAAAATGCTGGGGTGCGTCCTAAACAAGGCCAATATTGCGATTATGAGAAACTATGAAAATCGCACTCGTGAGTATTACGAGCATAAATATTATTCACCTGATGGCTACACAGCCAGTATCGGCCCTAGCGACGGCAAACGCCAGCGGGTCCACGCCATCACCGAACGCATCAGCCACTATCTGTTCGACGATCGGTTTGGCTGACGCGGCAGAGGCAATGACAAGATACCATGAGAATCCGCGGCGGCACCCCTCCGCCGATCATGGAAGCTACGGGTTTGCAGCAGGCCGCCGGCGGATTCCGAGGCGAAGTGCAACACCGTTCGCTCGCGGCGAGGCAGTTGTGAGGGTAACCTCGTCACGCTGGAGATCCCGCCAAAATCAATTCCAACCCAAATCATGACGGCAGTGGTCTCCGTCCGGGTCAAGTAAAAAGACGGCCTAAGGGAGAAATAGAGCCCGCATTCTATTCATGCACCAAAGCTCAATATGCAGAACGCAATCGAACATCCTGGCGATGCCATCGTCGGCCATTTGCGGTATCGGTCGCGTCAATCTTGCCTTCGCGGCGGCATATTCGCGTAGACATTACAGGGAACGCGTGGAGCTGCTATATGAATCCCTCGGCAGGGGCTCACTTCGCGTTCTGCTAGCCTGACTGATTGCCGTCGACCAGTAACTGAACGCCCCAAGCTTCAAGAAACCCACATGAATCCATTCATATCAAACAGGATAACCAAGCGTCGTGCCCCGTCGTCGCGGCCTCTGACACCGTTCTGGCTCATGCTGGTGGCCGGCGTTGTGGCCATTTCCGTGCTGTGGCCGCGCTATGCCTATCTCCCCATGGGACCGCTGCCGAACATGACAATTTCCTTCCTGGCGGCGGCGGCGGCCTGCGGTTGTATTGTTTTTCGATTGCTTCAAGGCGGGAGCTTTCGGAGGCGCTTTTTTCAGCCGATCAATGCCGAGCGCACGCTCGTTGCCATGCTGATTCTTTGGTACGCTTGGCGCGTCATCTGTGATCTGCTGGGAGAAAATCCTTCTTTATCCTTCTTTTACACGTTCCAGGATGCGACCAGTCTGGCCTATATGTTCGTCATCGGAGCCGTGGTTGCCGCCGATCCAACCGGACGCCGTTTTGTCTTCCGTACGCTCATCCTCGTGACGGTCATCGTTTGCCTGATCGGCGTTCTCGAGAGCAGAACGCAACGTCAGATTCTGACTATGCTTGGTCTCAATTTAGGCGGCTTGAGCAGCTCGGCTCTCAGTCAGGTCCTCACGCCAACCGTGCGGGACGGGGTTTATCGTGCCCGCTCCGTCTTCGCTCATCCAATCGTTTTTGGGCAATTCGCGGCTTGCATGGCGCCTCTTGCTTGGCATGTGTTTCGACACGATTCTTCCCGAATGTTTCGCTTGTTTGCGTTGGCCGCGCTCGCGCTCATCCCTGCTGCGATCTATCTAACGCATGCGCGGTCCGGCTTTGTTGCGCTCGCCGCCGCTGTTGCCGTAACCTTGGGGCTCATCATGATCAGGAAGATCAAGCAGGGCGGGAGCGGGCTCGTTGTCGCGGGAGTCATCGCTGTGACCACGCTGGCTGCGGCGATCGCTGCGTCTGGCTTGTTGGAACAACTCGTTCAGGGGCGGACTACCGAGGAGGTCGAAAGTAGCGCAGCGCGGCAGTTGATGTTCGAACGCGGGACTTTGGCTTTGGAGGAAAGCCCTGTATCCGGTTACGGGGAAGGGGCGGCCGTGTTCAAGGCGGGGAACAATTCCGGGGTGGAGGGTGGTGTGACCCTCGACAATTATTACATCAACATCGCAGTCGATTTCGGCTATTTGGGTCTGTTGATATTCTTCGTATTTGCTGGCGTCTTCTTCTATCGGGGGTATCAGCTGAGCGTGTCGCCTAAGGCCAACGACGAGGATGCCGGCATCGCGGGGTCGATCACCGCCAGCGCGGCCGCGTTATTGGGCACCATGACGATCCTGTCGACCCCCGATAATATGAGCCTTTTTTATTTTTATGTTGCACTGCTGGGTGGCTTGGCGGTCCGGAATGATTGGAGACCTCGGGCGATACCGGTGCTACGGCCGCGCCTGAGACGGCCCGGTTCGCTGGGTGCGCATCGATAAAGGGCGCTGCCAAGGAGGTTTCGATCGTTATTCCGAATTGGGAAGGATGGCGCGACACGACCAAATGTTTGGTTGGTGTCGCGGCCAGATTTCGCCAATTCGAGGTCCCGCGACCGGGCTTAAGGGTGACAGGGCGGGCAAAATATCGTAGATAACACCGCCCATTCGCGATCGAGGCGCCAGTTCATGCGAAGCAAGCATCAGCCGAAACTCGGCGCGCTGTCCGGGCTCGGCGAGATATGAGACGGGAGCTTGAGAAAAAGGAAGGGGTCTCCTAAGCTGAGAGTTGCGAATCGACCAACTCCAGGAGACCCCAGTGCAGGTGTTCAGCCTGCCCTCTCATATTATCCGAAACGGTGGGGCGGCGCAGCGTCTTCTCGCCGCGAAGACCCCACAAATCGAAGCGTCGAGAAAGCGCGACGCCGTCATGCGATGGCGAAGAGCCATGGCCGACGGGCTTACCAGTGAGCGGGCCGCTACCGCCGCCGCCGTCCCGCGCGCGACCCTCTACCGATGGGAAAACAAACCCAAGCCCAATAGCCGCGCCCGCATCGCTGGCGCGGCAGGCAATGGACGCACGAATTGGCGCGCGCCGCCGAAGAATTGCGTAACGGCAATCCGACGTGGGGCAAACGCAAAATCGCCATCTTATTGCGCCGTGAAGGGATCATAGTCTCGGTTTCGGCCGTTGGGCGCATATTTGCCCATCTAGTGGCACGCGGCGCCATCGTCGCCGCGCCGAGCCTTCGCTGCGGGCCTTGCGCAAGACGCATTCGCTTCACCGCCAAGGAACGCTATGCCCGCCGCCTGCCCAAGGGCCGCAAGGCCAAGACCCCCGGCGAACTCGTTCAAATCGACACGCTCTTCGTCAACATCAGGCCTGACAAGCTGATCAAGCACTTCACCGCCTGCGATCCCGTCGCCAAATGGACAATCGGCCGTGTCTCTGCCGAACTCGGCGCAACTGGCGCCAAATCGCTGCTCGACAAGCTGATCGCCGAGGCGCCCTTTGCCATAGGTGGCATTCAAGTTGATGGTGGAAGTGAGTTCAAATCTGCCTTCGAGGAGGAATGCGAAGCGCGCGGCCTCGAAATCTTTATTCTGCCGCCCAAGCGGCCCGGCCTCAACGACTGCGTCGAACGCGTCCAATCCACCTGGCGCTATGAGTTCTACGCCAGTTACGAGCTGCTCCACCGCATCAGTCAGCCTCAGGCCGTCGTCGACGCCTTCGCCCGTCACAGGCCGCTCGACGCCCTTGATGGACAAACGCCCGCCGAGCATGTTCAAGGTATCAGCCTAGGCGACCCAACGCCGTCTCATATGTGCCGAGCCCGGACACATCCTTGCTAATCCTCGTCCAAAGCGATAACGTCAGCCGCGAAACCAAGGGCAACAGGGCGCCAAGGCGCCCGAAATTTGCAATGCAGATCGCGCCGTGTGAGCCGCGGAATGCTCCCAAGCGTGTCGTTGCGTTGGTTCCGAAAGTTTGCACCACAGCTATCGCGCGTATTATGACCAAGTTGGGGTGATTCATTTATGTCAAGTATCAATAACAGGCAGGTATTGTGCGACTGGATATATTTTAACCAAATGGGTGACATAGCGTTCCCATTCCCGTTCGAGAAATACGCCGAGGAAAAGATAGGAGCGCGCTTTGCGCGTTTTCTTCTGCGCATTTCCGTCTTGCGGGCGCTGCTTCTGATCTGGCTCGGCCGGGATTTCCCGCTCATTGCGCCGGATTGGTATCGGTATGGCCGCCTGATCTGTGTCCTGCAGGCGATCTTGCGCAATCGCAACATCGTCATGTTCGACTGCATCGATACCGATGTTTGGAAGAAAGGTCCCATCATCGCGGCGGCCATCCTCTTTATCGACAAATATGTCTTCGGGCCCTGCATGCGGGCGTCCGTACTAGCCGTTCATGTCTTCACCAACCGGGAGCGACTGATATTCATGGAGCGCTACGGCCTTCCGGAGAACGTTCTCCATACGGTTCCGTGGCCGCTTGGGTGGTTCAACGAGGTGGGGTTCTACAGCAATCGGGACGGCGAGCCCGATACGGTTCCGTTGCCGCTTGGGTCGGACAGCGAGGTCCACAATCCTACCGGCGCGACGAGAGACGGATATGTCCTCTCCTCCGGGCGCAATGGCTGTGATTGGAAGACGCTTTTCGAAGCGGCGCATTCCGGAAATTGGCCTCTCGTCGTCGTGTGCTCGAGCAAGGACCTTCCGCGCGTTACCGCTCTCAACAGGAACGGGCGTGCAATAGTTTTCAGCGAAATCGCCGAAGTCGAACATAAACGGCTCGTTGCTGGCGCCGCGATCTATGCCCTTTGCCTTAAAGAGAGCTCGAAGAGTGCCGGCCAGGTTCGACTCACGTCCGCGATCGCTGCCGGGGTCCCTGTCGTTGCTTCCGACGTGCTCGGGTTGGAGGGCTATTTGATCGATGGCGTGACGGCGATCGCCGTGGAGGCCGGGCATCCCGCCGCGCTCGCCAGAGCAATCGAAAATCTTATGAATGATCCGGAGCGGCGATACGCGCTCGCGGTGGCCGCACAGCAGCATGCGGCCAAATTCACAAAGCATGACTATTTTTCTGCGCTCAGGCAGCTATTGTCACGTTGTCTAGAATCGAACCGTCGCTGACCTCGACGAATATGCCGGATAGGGATGTGACCCCGCGCAAACTAACACGTTACGGGATTGTCAGGGCTCCGCTGTCCGAACCGCACGTGCTGCTCCGCTCGCCCCTCAGCCCGCAGCGGCACGCGCTCCTCATGGCGCGGGTGGGAGTATTCGCCCTCGCGCTTTCGGTAAGCTTGGCGGATCTTTCGGCATCGACCGCTCGCGGGGCCCCCTTGACAGTGTCCGCCAATTGTCAGCTTTTGAAGAATGGGGTCCCTTATCGGGCCGTGGGTGTGAATTACTTCGATGCCTTTTACCGCACTGTACTCCATCCCGGAGACACAAGTTACCGCGCGGGTTTCCAGCAATTGCAGGCCGCTGGAATTCCGTTTATCAGGTTCATGGTGATGCCCTTCTGGCCGAATGAAGCGCGAGCCTTTGTGCGGAACCCCAATCTCCTCTTTCAGCTTCTGGATCAGTTTGTGCAAGATGCGCAAACCTATAACATAGGTCTGATCGGTTCCGTCTTTTGGAATTACCAGGCGCTCCCCGCTGTCATGGGCGAGCCGGTTGGCGCCTGGGGTGACCCAAACAGCAAGACAACCGCTTTCGCTAAGAGTTTTTCTCAACAACTGGCCGCTCGTTATCGTCAATCGCCGACGATTTGGGCGTGGGAGTTCGCCAACGAAATGAATGCTTATGACGATCTTCCAACCGGATATGAATACTATCTAGTGGACACGAGCGAGGGGAAACCCGCAGCCTACACGACGGCCGATAATCTCACGTCGGAGCAAATGCTGTTTGCATATACGACATTCGCCAATGCTATTCACGCAGGCGATCCCCTGCGATTGGTCGAGCCCGGTTACGCTTTACCGCGTAACAATGCGTACCAGCTGAGGACCGGAAGGTCTGCCGCTGAGGATACTGTCGCACAGTTTTATACGGTAGAGGCTGAGGATAACGCGCCTGGTGATCTAAGCTCGGTTCATATCTACCCAGAGAGCGTAAATCAGGCCTATGACGCACGGTTCGCCGATCAATCAGTAACGGCGCCAGAATTCATTACGGTGGCTGCCAACGCGGGCCAAGCCGCTTGCAAACCGATGTTTATTGGCGAATTTGGCACACCAGATGACGGCTCGGATGGCTCGTCCCAGGAGTCCTTTCTCGATTTTCAAGCATTGCTGAATTCGTTTGTGGCCAGTTCTGCGCCTTTGGCGGCGGCGTGGGTGTTTGACTTTACCTACCAGGAAACCCACGACGGGAACAACAACATGACTTTCAGAAATTCGAGGGCAGATCGCCTGAATCTCATCACGCAAGCCAATCAGTCACTTGGAGCATCCCACTGAGAACAGGCTAAGGGGTCCAGCGTGGGTGCCGTCACGGTTGTTTTCGCGCGGTCTCCAGCGTGGCGAGGTTACCCGATGCGGCGAGGTCAATGATCTGATCGGAAGGCTTCTCGGCGAGGCTCTGCCAGCCGTCCACCTTGCGCATTGTAACCTGGCCAGAAGCCCCCAGCAGAGCCCAGAACAACATGGCCGCTGTGCGGAGGGAAGCACGTTACGGGTCTTGATCCGCCGCTTGAACTCTTCGTGCAGCGTTGGTGCATCAATAGGTTGTGGGCTCTATAATATTTCTCCCTTAGCCTGTCATTTTACTCGACCCGCACGGAGACCGGCATGCCGAGACTGGTCATGCGATCGAGGACGTTGCAGCCAATCCTTGCCTCGGTCTATTGCTTGGACAAAGTCGGGGCGGCGTACTCGCATCGATGTTTCTGAACGTGCCCGCGCTTAGCGTCCCCCTTAGCTGAGCGATTATGGGGCAAGCGTTTCTTTATCGGCAAGCCGTTTTTTTTCGAAGGCCATCGGGCTGAGATATCCCAGCACCGAGTGAAGCCTCCGGTGATCGCAAAACGCAAGCTAATCGATCACCGCGTCGTTTGACTCGTCGTTTGCCCGGACAGCGTGCCGCAAAGTGCATTCCGTGGGACCGCTCGACCTGCAACGAACCGAACAGCATTTCGGTCACGCCGTTGGCCCAGCAGTCGCCCGTTCGGCTCATCGAGCCCTTCATGCCGAAGGTCACGAGTTGTTTCTCGAAGTCGCCGCTGGCGTATCGTCAAGAGTTGGGGCACGTCAACCGCGAAAAAGTCGCGCAACTTCTTTAAGGACAGGCCATAGTGTCAATCATCGCGTATCCCTCCCTCAGTGGAGAATTAAACCTTCGAACACCCGACGATACGCCGCCTTACCCCTTCACGCCGTCACCATCTTCCGCGCATAGCTCGGCGCGCCGTTAGACGCGCGATCATCCAAGCCTCACATTGGCGATCCGCAATGCGGCGATCAGAACGAGCGTATAGAGAAGCGCGCCGGGGAACCCGAGGAACAAAAGTTCAAACACATTTGCGAGGGAGCCGAGGCCGGCCGCCAAGCGTTGAGCGGGTGCGGCGGCTAAGAGCGCGAAAATCGCCAGAATGAACGAAGCCGCGGTCACTGCCGTGGCCGTCTTCCACAAAAAAAGGTCGACCTTCATGGCGCCCCGCTGGATCGCGAAAAAGCACAGGAGCGAGAGGTTAATCCATGCTCCGGCCGCCGTCGCGGCGGCAAGTCCAGGCGCGCCAAAAGGCTTGAACAGCACAATTTTCAAGGCAACATTGATCGCGACAGCGGCGAGCGCGATCCGCATCGGCGTTCGCGTATCGCCCTGGGCTTGAAAGCTTGCCACGGCCGAGCGCAAAAGAACAATCGCGACAAGACCGAAGCCATAGGCCGTGAGCACCGCGGCGGCGGCGCCGGCCGCTTGGCGAGTGAAGGCGCCGCGCTGAAACACCGCGCGCATGATATCATCTGGGATCATGATGAAAGCGATAAAAAAAGGTGCCGTCAGCGCGAGCGAAAGCGCCATGGTTCGATTTTGCGCATGCAACGCGCCGCTCCGATTGCCGGCCGCGAAGAGCTTGCTCATCTCCGGCAACAGCACGGTGCCCGACGCTATACCTATGACGCCGAGCGGCAATTGATTGATGCGATCGGCGTAGTAGATGGAGGATATGCCGCCGGTCGGGAGCATCGAACCGATGATGGTGTCCGCGAAAAGCGCGATCTGGGTGCCAGCCGAGCCGATCACCGCCGGAACCAAGATCACAAGGAAGCGCTTGATGGACTTCGCCATCGCCGGGCCCGCGAAGTGCTCGAAAATTCCGGCGCGATGGGCGGCCACCGAGGTGAGCGCAAGTTGCAGGACGCCCGAGACCGTCAGTCCCCAACTCGCGGCCATGCCGGGGTTGGGAAATAGGAAAGCAAGGCCAAGGAAAACAATGATCGCCAGGTTCATCAAGACCGGGGCGAAGGCCGCGGCGGCGAAATGGCCGTGCGCGTTCAAGGTGCCAGATTGCAGCGTGACGAGCGTGATGAACAAAAGGTACGGAAAGGTGATCCGTGTCAGAGTGACGGTTTGCGCGAATTTTTGCGGATCCGCAAGGAAACCCGGCGCCAAAACGTCGATGAGATAGGGGGTAAAGGCGAAGGCGAGTGCGACGACGAGAATCTGAGAGGCGAGCAGGCCCAGAAAAATCTGACCGGAAAAAAGCCGCGCGCGGGCAAGACCCTCGGATTGAAGCACCCGCACGTAGCTCGGGACATAGGCGGAATTAAAAGCACCCTCGCCGAAAATAGTTCGGAAATGGTTGGGCAGACGCTGGGCCACGACGAACGCATCGTTGAGCAATCCCGCGCCGAGCACGGCGCCAAGAAAGATATCGCGCAAAAATCCGGCGCCGCGCGAGAGCAGGGTCAAGCCGCCGATGGAAACTAGGTTCTTGTACATGGATGTATTCGCCCTAGCCAAAATGCGGCTCGGCCGGCGAATGGCCCTCGGCGGGCGAGCTGATACCCACGCGCTCCTCAATCAAATAAAGCGGCCGGCGTTTTACCTCGGCGAAGATGCGGGCAATATACTCGCCGATGACGCCAAGCGACAGCAGTTGAATTCCCGCAAAAAAGGTTATGGAAACGATCAAAGAGGCATAGCCCGGAACGTCGACCCCGAAAATGAGGGTGCGAATCAAATAGAAGGCCGCCAATGCCAGCGCCAGCCCCGATGTCGCCGATCCGATAAAGGTCCAGACCTTGAGAGGTATCGTTGAAAAGGACATGAGACCGTCGAGCGCTAGAATTGTCAATTTGCGATAGCTGAATTTGGACGTGCCGTGGAGGCGCGGTGGGACATCGAACGGCACTCCAATCGATTTAAAGCCGATCCAGGCATAAAGGCCTTTGGAAAAGCGCGCGTGCTCGCGCAATGCGCGAAGCGCCGCGACGGCCCGCGCATCGAGAAGCCGGAAATCCCCGGCGCCCTCGGGAAGGCTGGTCTCTCCGACCGAGCCGAAGATCTTGTAAAAGCGATGCGTCAAAATTCGCCGCAACGGGCTATAGAGGCTTCGAACGCCTGGCTGCGCGAAGACATTTTTGTAGCCCTCGCGCCATCGCGCGACGAAGATCTCGATCAGCTCTGGCGGATGTTGCAAATCGGCATCCATGATGATGGTCGCGGCCCCCCTTGCATGATCAAGGCCCGCCGCGATGGCGATCTCCTTGCCGAAATTCCGGCTCAGCGAAAGCGCGCGAACGCGAGGGTCCGCGTGATGGGCGGCGCGCAGACATTCGAGCGTATCGTCGGTCGAGCCGTCGTCAATAAAAATAATTTCGAACGAGGCCGCGCAACGCTCAAGCACCGGCACTAGCCGCGTCAGCAGAGCCTCTATGTTGTTAGATTCATTATAGACCGGCGTGATCACGGAAAGCTCCGCGCCGTTAGCGCCCGCCGGCCCCGCGCCGGATGTTGTCATTTTTGGAGGCCTCGTGAATCGCAACCGCGGCCACGCCGGGGTTAATGGGATTCCGGCTTAGACTTTTGCGTGGCATTGGGCAAGATTGCTTGCATATTTGCCAGAAGCCGGACTATTCCTCACCGGAGTGTTCGGACATCTTGCCGAAACGCGAGGGGTTGATGATTGTGGGCACGGCCGGAGCGTATTTTTCGTTTTGCCTCTGCGCCGATGATTATGCGCTGTCGCCTGGCGTCAGCCGCGGTATTCTGGACGCGCTTAACGCCGGCCGGCTGAGCGCGGCAAGCGCGATGACAACGCGGCCATTCTGGCCGAGGGGTGCGCATGAGTTGCGCCAATTCAGTGCCAAGGCCGACATCGGGCTCCACCTAAATCTCACGCTTGGCAGCCCGCTTGGATATATGCCGGCTTTCGCCGTCACGGGGCGCCTGCCGGGGATAAGTCACGTGCTTAACGCCGCGCGGAGAAACGAGTTGCCGGATGCCGAGATCGGCCAGGAAATCTCGCGCCAGCTCGACGGTTTTTGCGAGCATTTCGACGCTGCTCCCGCTTTTGTGGATGGGCATCAGCATGTCCAGGTTCTGCCGCAAATACGCGCCATGTTGTTCGCCCGCCTCGAAGAAAAAGGATTTTCCGGCAAGGTCTGGCTGCGCGATAGCTCCGACCGTACCTCGCGAGTCCTGCGGCGCGGCGTTGAAATGACAAAAGCGCTGGGGATTGCCTGGCTCGGGCGAGGCTTTGCAAAAGAGGCCGCCGCGCGCGGGTTCGCCACCAACGAGGGATTCGCTGGCTTTTCGGCGTTTGATCCTGGGCACGATTACGCCGCCGATTTCGCCCGCTATCTGCGCGCGCCCGGGAGGCGTCACCTCATCATGTGTCATCCGGGTCATTGCGACGCGGAGCTCGTGGCGGCCGATCCGGTCACGCTCAGCCGCGAACGCGAACTTAGCTTTTTTCTATCTCCCGCTTTCACGGCGACGCTCGATCGCAAACACGCGCGGCTGGCGCGGCTTTCCGATGCCTTTTCCAATGAAATCGCCCCCGCGTGATATTGCCTCGGTCCGGGGTTGGCCGCCATGAAACATTGCGGTTTCCCGCGTCGAGA
This sequence comes from Methylocella sp., assembly GCA_050728715.1. Lineage (GTDB taxonomy): Bacteria > Pseudomonadota > Alphaproteobacteria > Rhizobiales > Beijerinckiaceae > Methylocapsa. The sequence goes on along the minus strand of JBOHJT010000014.1, from coordinate 8,980 downwards.
AACTGTTGACAATCCGGCCGTCAAGGGTAACGAACGCCTATTGACGACAATGCAAACTTGATCTGTCGGCGGGATATAAGTTTAAAATCGAAAGTATGCTGTCTGGCGGTATTCATTATACATTAACAATATATCCTAGCACTATGGAGGGGCAAATTCCATGCGCTGTTTTGGCGCTTCTGGCGCCGTCCTCGTGGCGGCTATGACGTTCTCTTTAGTTCCCTTTGGCCGGACCGCGCGGGCGTCTGAAGAAAAGCCAGCGGTCGAGCCAGTGATTCGGACGGTGATTGGCAAGGAGATCGGCACGGAGATTATCGAACCGCCTATAACTGTTAAAGTTAAGATAAGACGACCAGGACCGAAGGGGTCTGGGTACCTGTCAAACCCCGTGTAGTTGGCTGTTGAGGTGACCTATACATGCCAATTGTTAGAAACGGGCGCATGGACTGTCAACGTTGCTCCTAATCAAAAAAAGGGATAGCAACTCCTGGCAGCCCGATAACCGGTGCTTTTGACCCCAATTGCCCTGGAATAAAATTTCCTTATGCTGCAATCTATTACCAGTGGTTGCCTCATAACAATCAATCTGTCACTGATACTTTTCAGGCGACGTGGAAAGCTCCTCCAAATGGGCCACTTCCTGGAATTAAAATGCAAGCAACGTTTAACATTAAGGTGGAAGTGGTCCGTCCCAATCACGAAACTACCAAGTTAGTGGGCTGGAATTATTCTAAAGGCGAGTGGCAATCGACACTCGTCCCGCCTAAGCATGATTCCGACTTTGATTTCTCAGGGGAATTCGTGCAGGAATTCCCTGCGGCTCCCGCCGGCCCGGACACCTGTTGGTATGTGGGATCGGCTTATCCCCCAGCGGTGAAGGTCACAAATGTGCCCAGTTTATTTTGGACTGTATTACTTGGTAACGTTTATGGCAATGACGGCGTTGGCTATGGCCCCAATGAGGTACTATTCTATCTTTTAAATAGCCCTCCTTACACGCGCCTTAAAAAAGTGGGTTCTTGTGGAACCCAAGTCGGGCAACAGATGGGAATACACGCCCCTCCAGATCCACCTAAAACTTATACTACATACGGAGATACTAATACGGGAAACGTAAATGCGCTGGGTGCTTCGATGACAGAAACTACCGTGACATCTATACGATCCGGTATCAGCAGCCCGCCTCATAAGTGGCCGAAATGATTTAAGGATAAAACAATGTTTGATGTTGTGATTTTCCGTGCACGCCATGTGATATTAACCATCGGCCTCATGGGTATTTTCTTGAACAACGCGAGCGGTGCGCCCAATACTCTAACCGTTCAAGACCCAAGGCCGGTCGCCAAGGCGATAGAAGAGTTCGAAAATAGATATGGATGGCAAATTACCTACGAAGGTCCTCCATATAGTCATTATAGCGATATTACCGATATAACAGAGACTCCTTGGCCCGGGGCGGCGGTTCAGAGCCTGTCGCAAGTGCAATTGCTTCTGCGCGAACCGGCAGCACTGCACAGAACATTAGTGCCAAAGGGAGGGAGTTTTTCGTTTACACTGCCATCGGCCAATCCAGATGAATTAGGAGCGGTCGAGGCTCTCGTCAAAACCTATAACGCAAGCCGTGGAGACGATGTATTCGCCGTCGCGCATGGCGCCAGCCTGCTTCACGTCGCGCCACGGAGAGCGATGGGTTTTTCCAGAACGGTGAAGCCGGTATTGGATGCAGTGATCACGGTTGCGCCAAAGGAGCGAACGAGGTTTGCGCTGCTCGAAGAGGTCTGTAAGAAAGTTTCCATCGGTACGAGCCCAAAAGTAGACGTTGGAACTGTCCCAACAAATTTGTTAATCCAGACGAAGACTTCCATTGGCGGATCGGGAAAGACGGCACGATCTATCTTAGAATAATTGATTCTGGAGAATGGCGCTCCATTGTCATAGCAGTTATTTTACGACCCCCATTGAAGTGGTATGCTCTAAATATCGATGTGCTAGCCTCGGTTAATAAACAATAACCCGGCCTGAAAAGAGCCTGTTTCAAGAGCCTCGCCCTCATCCTGGGGGGAGAAATGTGGCCAAGCTTGGCCTTGTGGAGCGGCGCGCGTTGCAATCCGCGCCTATTGTCCCAGCTCTGCCTGGCTGGACAAATTTCCGCGAATCGTCCTATTTGCTCATTTCCCGCGAATGCCAATGCGCAAGGTGCGGTTTTGCCTATGAGTCGCGATCTCTCCCTAAAGTCACGCTATGCGGTTATACTGATCCTTCTAGGCCTCATTGCGCTGTTGGAGGCGCGCCATCCTTTCCCGCTTTTCCTCCTGGCCACATTCACTCTTGCCTTCTTGGCTTTGGCAGGCATGGCGTCGCTGCTGCGCGGCAAGTTGCGCGACGGCCTTGTCGTTTTGGCTGCGCTCGCCTTCGGCCTATGCGTGGTTGAGGGCGTGGCAACTGTTCTCGAACCCAGAACCTTATTAAATGTCACAAAAGGCTGGTCTGTAACCCGGCCCGTCATCGGCTGGGGGCCAGAGCATCCCGGGCGCTTCCATGCCGAAAGGCGGGACCCGAAGACCGGCGCCGTGATCTACCTTGCCGACTACACAATCGATGCCAATCTCCTTAGACAGACCACTTCCAGCGAGAACGGTCCGGCGATCGTCTTTTTCGGCGATTCCTTTACTTTCGGCCTGGGCGTGAACGATGCCGAAACAATGCCTCAGCGTTTCGCGGATTTGCTCGACCGCAAGCAGCGGGTTCTCAATATCGCTTTTAGCGGCTATGGACCGCAGCAATTCCTACGTGAATTGGAGACAGGCCGATTCGATCCGCTGATCGGCGCGCGGCCGCGGCTTTTCGTTTTCATGACGTTTGCCGAGCATGCCAAGCGAACAGCTTGTAAATATTTTTGGGTGCTCCGAGGGCCTCGATACGCGCTGGAGAACGGCCGGGTCGCGTTGAAGGGAGCCTGCGACGACGGCTTGAGTGGGCGGGCGAGGGAATGGCTCGAGGACATGGCTTCCTATCGGTTGTTCATCCAGCCTTATCTACAGAAGTCTACTCACGAAGACGTGGAACTCTACATCAGAATCCTGCTCGCCGCGGTGACCCTGGCGAAGGAGAAATACGGCGTCGCGACTCTCATCCCTTATATCACCGCCCCCGGCTATCTCGTGGGAACGGGTTTCAGCGATGACGAGATCGTCCGGAGGCTGCGGGATGGCGGCGCCGTGGTCGTCGACGTTTCGCTCGTGGAGGACGAATCCACCGGCGCACTCACCTTCAAAGGCGACGGCCATCCAACGCCGTTGGCGAACCGCCTCAGAGCCTCCATAATTAAAGATTACGTCGAAAACCACATGCCTGGGATTCTAGTTGCGGGCGTGCCCTGACTGGCGCAAAAGCCGTCAGTCTGGTTCGAAAGCGCTCTTATAATCGCGGGCGAGCGCGGGGTTCTGTTTGTCTTTGTGAAGAGTGCAGTTTCCGGCCGCGAGAAACTCGATCCCGGTCTTCATGAAGCAAGCAAACGCATCTACCGGGGTGCAAACGGTGGGCTCGCCGCGCACGTTAAAGCTCGCGTTCACAAGCACTGGACAACAAGTCAAATGCTCGAACCCGTGGCGATGGCTAGAAAGCTCTCTCTCATGCCGCGGCTTGCCGCGATACCGTTCTTGCTTGCTCTCATCGGTTGGATGGAGGCGCGGCATCCTGTGTCCACCTTTCGGCTGTTTACGTTCTTCTTCGTCTTTTTGGTTTTTGCCGATTTGGCCTCGCTGTTGCGTGGAAAATGGCGCGACGGCCTCGTTGTCCTGGCCTCGCTCGCCTTTGGCCTATCCATTGTCGAAGCCACGGCCACTATTTTAGAGACCAAGGCCTTGTCCGTCGTAACGCATGGCGAGTCGGTTCGCAGGCCCGTCGTCGGCTGGGGGCCGGAGCATCCGGGACGCTTCCATGCCGAAAAGCGGAATCGGAAAACCGGCGCCGTCATCTATGTTGCCGACTACACGATCGATGCCAATCTTCTTCGGCAGACCGTCTCCAGCGAGTCGGGTCCGCCGATCGTCTTTTTTGGCGATTCCTTTACTTTCGGCGACGGCGTGAATGACGCCGAAACATTGCCTCAGGCTTTCGCGGATCTGCTCGACCGCAAAGAGCGAATTCTCAATCTTGGCTTCACCGGCTATGGGCCGCAGCAATTCCTGCGCGAATTGGAAACGGGCCTGTTCGATCCCCTGATCGGCGCGCGGCCGCGGCTCTTTATTTTCATGACGGCGGCCTGGCACGCCGAGCGCACCGCTTGCAAGGCCTCTTGGACGCCCCACGCGCCGCGCTATGCGCTCGAGAATGGCCAAATCGTGTTCAAGGGCCCCTGCAACGTAGGGCCTAGCATGTGGCTGCGGGAATGGCTCGAGAGCACGGCCTCCTATGGTTTTTTCATCGAGCCTTATTTTCAGGCAATTACTCACGAAGACGTGGAACTCTATATCAGGATCGTGCTCGCCGCGGTGAATTTCGCCAAGGAGAAATATCGCGTCGCGACGCTCGTCCCCTATCTCCGGGCGAGCAAGGATTATCTCGGCGGGACTGGCTTCAGCGACGAGTCCATCATCGCGCGACTGCGGGAGGGCGGGGCAATCGTTGTCGATGCGTCGCTTGCTGAAGAGGAAGCCCAGGGTGCTGTGGTCGGCATCCCAGGCGATGGCCATCCGACGCCATTTGCAAATCGCGCCCGCGCCGTCATGCTTGAGAATTACATCGGCCGCCAGATGCCCGAGATATTGCGCGCGGCATCAAAGTGAGCGGCCCGAAAACCGTTAGTCGAGCTCGAAAGCATTCTTATAGTCGCGGGCGAGCGCGGGGTTCTGTTTGTCTTTGTGAAGAATGCAGTTTCCTACCGCGAGAAACTCGACCCCGGTGCCCATGAAGCAAGCAAACGCATCTTCCGGGGTGCAAACGATGGGCTCGCCGCGCACGTTAAAGCTTGTGTTCACAAGCACTGGACAACCAGTCCATTGCTCGAACCTCGCAATCAAGGCGTGGTAGCGCGGGTTCGTCTCCTTATGAACGGTCTGGACACGGGCCGAATAATCGATATGTGTGACGGCCGGAATATCGGAGCGCGCGACGTTCAACTTGTCGATGCCAAACAGCGCTAGCTCCTCAACCGACATCTTGCGGCAGCGCTCGGGTTTCACGTTGGCGACGAGCAGCATATAAGGCGAATCCGCGTCTATCTCGAACCAGTCGGCGACGCGCTCGCGCAGCACCGACGGCGCGAAGGGGCGAAAGCTTTCGCGGTATTTGACCTTGAGATTCAGCACTTTCTGCATGGACGGGGAACGTGGATCGCCGAGAATCGAACGATTGCCGAGCGCGCGCGGGCCAAATTCCATCCGTCCCTGATGCCAGCCGACCGCCTGTCCGTTGGCGAGCGCAGCCGACGTTTGCTCGATCAGCTCGGCATCGTCGACGACGCCGAAGACGGCGCCGCATTTCGAAAGCCGCCGCTCGATATCAGTTTGTTCGTAAGCCGGCCCTAGATACGCACCTTGCATCGCGTCCGGTTGTAGTGCGCCGCTCTTGCGCTCGCTCCCATGATTTTCGGCGTGATAAACGGCAAGCGCCGCGCCGAGAGCGCCGCCCGCGTCGCCGGCCGCCGGTTGGATGAAAATCCGGTCGAAGCAGCCGTCGCGAAAAACCTTGCCGTTGGCGACACAGTTTAGAGCTACGCCTCCGGCGAAGCAGAGATGGCGAAGCCCGGTCTGGGCCGCAAGCGAACGTGTCAAACGCAGCACGACTTCTTCCGTCACCGCCTGAATCGAGGCCGCAAGGTCCATGTGGCGCTGCTCGAGTGGCTGATCGTTGCGGCGGGGCGCGCCCCCAAACATCGCGTCGAAGCGGCGATTGGTCATCGTGAGGCCGGTGCAGAAAGCAAAATAATCGAGGTTCAGTCTAAACGAGCCGTCCGGCTTCACATCGATCAAGTGATCGAGGATTGCCTTTGCAAATTTCGGTTCGCCATAGGGGGCAAGACCCATGGCTTTATATTCGCCGGAATTGACCTTGAACCCCGTGTAATAGGTGAATGCCGAGTAGAGCAACCCGAGCGAATGTGGAAAATGGATTTCCTTGATGATCCGTAAGTCGTTGCCTTGGCCGAGCGCGGCCGAGGTCGTCGTCCATTCGCCGACGCCGTCCATCGTCAAGACGAGCGCCGATTGAAATGGCGCGGGATAATAGGCCGAGGCGGCATGCGAAAAATGATGTTCGCAAAAGCGCAACTTGGCTTTGTCCCCGAGCGCCGGAGCGATCCCCGCGAGTTCGCGGAGCAGAAGATCGCGCTGAAACAGTTTTTCGCTAATCCACAGCGGCATGGCTCTGCGAAACGAGGCAAAACCGCGCGGCGCGAAGGCGAGATAGGTTTCGATCAGCCGTTCGAATTTCAGGAACGGCTTTTCGTAAAAGACGACGCGATCGACGCCGCCAGCGCCGGTCTTGGCCTCCTTTAGGCAGTAGGCTATCGCGTTGGCGGGAAAGCTGGGGTCGTGTTTCTTGCGGGTGAAGCGCTCTTCCTGCGCCGCGGCGACAATCCCCCCGTCGCGGACGAGCGCGGCGGCGCTGTCGTGATAGAATGCGGAAACGCCAAGGACGAGCATATCCGGTTCGTCAAAAAAGCGTATAGATAAAAGGCGCGACGACCGAGCCTTGGCTTAGCACGAACAAGCCGCCGAAGATCAGGAAAAGCAACAGTAGGGGCAGCAGCCAGAATTTTTTCCGTGTGCCCAGGAACTCGAAAAGCTCGGCAAGAATTGACATTGGTTTTTTCTCCTCAAAACTGTTTTCTCATGGAGTCCGGCGCGGGACTTGGCGGTTCACGCTCGATCCAATAGGTCCCGGCTTGGGAATTCATTTTAAGACGCAGAAGATCCTCGCCCTTCCTGCGCAGAAACCAGCCAAGCGGGACGACTACCGCGAAAAACAAAATCGCCATGACGACGGGACCGGCGATTCGGTTCAAGGCGAGACCCAGCTTGAACCATCCGCGGTTCAACGGCATCAGCCAATGGGGGCGAAGGAGTGCGACGGCCAGGATGGTGGTGGACAGAGCGATCAGCACCCATTTAGGCGAACCGGCCTGGTGAAACAATGGCCAAAGGCCCGGGATCGCGAAAAGAACGCCAAACGCGAGGCCAAACTTCCGATTCGACCCGAGGCTTATCTTACGGAAGCTCGTGACCGTTTCATGTGTTTGCATCAGGCAACGATTGTTAACCCAAATCTTCTCAAGCGCGGACAAACTTACTTCACGGACTAACTTCCCATTGGTGAAACAATTTAAGGCCCGCCTTTTGGCCCAGTCGAGATGCTCGCGCAAGGCGAATCACCTATTCGAGGTTTCATGACGGACACGATTTTGGTGGAAAGACCGCAGGTCGACACAAATGGGGTGGCCTTGATTCAGCGTTGGTGCATGGATAGGCGAATGGTTGTTACCGAAGTTTGCGCCGCGTTTCAGGCGATTGCGGACCATGCCAGGAGAGACCGGCGGGTGACGAGGGCGATACGGGGATTGGAGGTTAGCCTCGCGGCACGCCACAGACAATCGCCATTTGTCTCATTACTGGCGCTTTTACGGTATAATGTCGCGGGCAATCCGCAAAAAATGGTGATCATCATGCGAACAATCGCCTTTTCCCTAACTCTCCTCGTCCTATCTATGGTGCCCGCTGGCGCCGATAAAGCCGCTGCCGTGGCCAAGCTCCATAAGGTCTTCGACATCGTCCGCGGAGGTGACAAAATTGGCACCGACACGATTGACATCGAGCGTCAGAACGATACGACGACGGTCAAGATCAAGACTGACCTTTCCGTCAAGGTCATGTTCGTCGAGGCCTATCGTTACGAACATTCCTGCAACGAAACCTGGAAAAACGGTCAACTCATCGCCTTTAAGTCGCGAACCAACGACAATGGCACAAAACATTCCGTCGACGTCATGGCCGGGCAAGACAAGCTGAGCATGGATGCCGACGGCAAGCATAGCGATCTGCCCAAGACGGCAGTGCCGGCAAGCTTGTGGGGCAAGGACGCTATCCCTCACTTCGACGCTTTCGACCCCGACACCGGCAAACGTCTGTCGATCGAGGTTACCGATCTGGGCAACGAAACCTTGACCATTCACGGCATGACGCATGAGGTCCATCACTACAAAATCGCCGATACCCCGACCGGAGACTTCGCGCGCGAGGTCTGGTTCGACGGCGACGCACTTGTGCGGACCAAGATTGTCGGCTCCGACAATTCGGTGATTCTTTCGGATTTGCGTTAGAACTGGCCACCGCTTCCGCCCGCGGGAGAAAAGTTGCGGCCTCGGAAGGGTCGGCGCTGTAGGCTCGCTGCTGCGTTTGGGGTCTCAAGCATCATCGGTTCGCAATACGCGAATCAGTTGTATCCGGTCCGGCCGGCGCCGCGGGAATTCGCGTCGTATCTCATCCGCGCTACGTGGATGTATCTTCGCAATCAGCGTGCAAACATGCTCCTCACAATGCCCAGCGCGAGCCTCATGTTGAGCAAGGGGTCATCATCGAGGAAGTCGAGATAGGGAAGCGTTAGGGGTAGGGGTAGGTCTGCTTTTGAAGGCAGGCCGGCATCTCCGCTTGCTATTTAGACTCGAAATGTTGTCGTATCGATCCCGGCGAAAGGCGTCAACCGAGAAAGCCCGTCGCAAATCCGAGACCATTTTGCGCCGGAATTAAAGCACCAAAGAGACCTTTTTGAATCACGGTTCTAATTTTGGTGCATATGTCTTGCAGACCGTGTGGAAAGCCGGGCCGTGCGGGTTCCGCTGCCGCGCTTGGCGCGGTAGAATCGCGCATGACACACATTTTTGGATTCGAACGTTCGCGACTTCTGGTGTTGCCGGAAGCGGCGGATGATTTCGTCGGCGCGGACATCCCGGTGCGGCTCATCGACGCTTTCCTCGATGAGCCGG
>JBOHJT010000013.1:0-24410 GCA_050728715.1 Methylocella sp. | reverse complement strand
GCTGGAGGCCGTGCAGCGGTGTCGTTGTGGAAGGATCCCAGCCCGCAGCCGGCTGGAGCGCCGTCGCTTTCCCAGTCGGCCCAGCCGGCACCCGTTGCGATAGAGCACACTGGCGCGTGGTCTCTCTTCCGGCTTTTGGACACCGCGAGCCCAACTAAAACTGGCGACCGTCTCGTTGCCAGTTTCCTCCTCGGCAGGCGCGAATTGCAATATTCGTTCACGGTCGGCTCTTCCCTAAATCCTTTCACGTTGCCGGCGTTGCGGGACTTCCACTGTCCGGCCGGGATGTGAGGCGCGCATGCGCTGCGGACTTTTTGGGAAGCTCCAAGCTAAGCGCGATTTTATCGCGGCCGGAACACCACGAATGTTTCTTTCGGTCTGGGAGCCGTGGATCCAGAGTGCCATTTCGGCGAGCCGCAAGCAGCTCGGGCGAGAGTGGCAACCGGCATTCTTGACCGCGCCGATCTGGAGATTTTGGCTTGGCGCCGACGTTTGCGGAAAAACTGTGCTCGGCGCAACTATGGCTTCAATGGATGGGCTCGGCCGCTATTTTCCGCTGACCTTGATCGCTGTCGCGCGCGAAACAGAGTCCTTTGCTCCACCTGAAATCGATCCGCAAGACCAGTGGTTCGCAGCGGCGGAGAGCTTTCTTTTCATGACGCTCGAGCAAGATCGAGGCTTTGAAGATGTCACGCGTGCATTGGAAGCCCTGCCTTTGCCGGTGGCGGCCAAGCCCGCTTCCCCCGCCCGGGGCGCAACCTTGCTCCCACAGGGCGCCTCATTGGCACGGGTGGCTTCTCAGTCCTTTGTAAACGCATTCGCCGACGCTCGCGTTGCCGGTCACGCGCTGACCTACGCCGCCACAACCTGTTGGTGGACAGTGGGTGGCGAAAATTACGGGCCACTGACACTGACCGCCTTGCGCATGCCCGATCCTTATCTTTATGTTGGCATGCTCACGGGCCGTTTCCAAAATGAGGCGGCTATCGACAGTTCAAGATGACGTCATGGCTAGTCACGGAATTTATGAAGTTGGAGCCGCCACGCATATCGGGTGCGTGCGGGAACTCAATGAAGACAGTTTCCTCGTCAGGCCCGATCTTGGTATCTGGGCGGTGGCCGACGGAATGGGAGGACATGAGGCAGGAGAGGCGGCGAGCGCTGCCCTTATTGAATCTCTTGCCCGGATCAAGGCACAACAATCGGCGGCCTCTTTGCTTCAGGCGTGCGAGGACCGGCTGATCGATGCCAACGCGAATATACGTGAGCTAGCCGCACGGCGCGGCATCGACGTAATGGGAACCACCGTCGTCGCGCTACTGATTTTTGATGGCCATTATGCGTGTCCATGGTCCGGCGATAGCCGTGCTTATCTTGTTCGCGGGAGTAGAATCCACCAAGTTACGCGCGACCACACCGAGGTCGAAGAGCTCGTTGCAGAGGGAATACTGAACGACGAGGAGGCGCGCCGATGGCCACGCGGCAACGTTGTAACGCGTGCTATGGGCATCTTCGAAAAGCCCGAAGTTGCTATGAAGTGCGGCGAACTCTTTTTCGGTGATGTCTTTGTCCTGTGCAGCGACGGGTTGACCGGACATGTGGAGCCAGACGAACTCAAACAGCGCGTGGTCAATGGGGCAACGCAAACTGCCTGTGACGCGTTGATCGAGCTGGCGCTCCAGCGCGGCGGGCGGGACAATGTAACAGTCATTGTCGTACGTTATTCTCCTAATCAAAATCAAACTATTGTGCCGCGCGATAAGTTGCGAGTGTAATTCATGTCTGGCGTATCAGACATTCCCGTCGCTCGCGGCCTTTTGCCGGCTGGCACCGAACTCAACGGCATTTATGAAATCGATATCGCTATCGCCACTGGCGGCATGGGTGAAATATACAAGGGTCACGAAATCCAAAGCGGCGATCCTGTCGCGATCAAGGTCATCCGCGCCGACATGGCCGACGACGCATTGGTTCTTGCCCTTTTTCGCAAGGAAGCCTCGGCATTAAATCGCCTCCATCACGAAGCGATCGTCCGATATTTTGTGTTTTCCCTCGAGCCTATACTTCGGCGGCATTATTTGGCGATGGAATTTGTGGAGGGCGAATCGGTCTCGGACCTCCTCAAACGCGGTCCGCTCGATATCGAGCAAGTCCATGCACTGCAAAAGCGCTTAGGGTCGGGTCTACAAGCGGCCCATGACCGGGATATCATCCACCGCGACGTGTCGCCCGATAATGTGATCGTTCCTTGCGGCGATGTCGCGCAAGCCCGCATTATCGATTTTGGCATTGCGCGCTCGAGCCGTGTCGGGGACTTTACCGTGCTCGACGGCGGGTTCGCTGGCAAATATGGTTACGTATCACCCGAGCAACTTGGAATGTTTGACGGAAACGTAACCGGCAAATCGGACATCTACAGTCTCGGCCTCGTGTTGGCGCAATGTCTGTTGGGCGCCCCGATCGACATGGGCCGCACCCAGTTGGACGTTATCAACAAGCGCAAGTGCGTTCCAGATCTTTCCAAAGTTGATGTGAGGATGCGGCCGTTGATCGAGCGTATGCTGCAGCCCGATCCAGCTGACAGACCGGCGAGTATGGCGCGGGTTGCGTCTTGGCCGCTTCCAGGCAAATCAGGCGAAAGGACGATTATTGCTCGTGGGGCGGTACCGCTGCGATCGGCGGACAGCGTCCCTAGTGCTCACTCGTTGGCGAACGTGAGCACGTCAGCACGGAGTTCCAAGCCCACGACCAGGACAGACTCGGGCGTCCGCGAGAAACAGGGTTCGAACCGCTGGAAGGTTATCGCGACCGCGAGTCTTGCCGCGTTTTGCGTGGCGGGTTTTCTGGTCTGGACCCAGCTCAACGCGAATATGAAAGTCGCTTATTCCGCTCCCAAGTCGCCCGGTGATATTCGCCCTCCCGCAGCTGACGCTCCTGGGGGTGAGCTGAACCCCGTGCCGCGCGACGAATCCTATAACATCGGCCGCTTCATTTATCAATTCGATGGTGGCGATTGTTTTCTCGCCTTGCCCAGCCGTGTTTCGGCTCAGGCCACCGAGATAGATGGTTATGGACTCGGGCCAGAACAGTTCGCGGCGCTCGACGAGGCGTTCAAGAAAGCCAATGGCTTCGAGGCGACAATTGGCGTTCGGGAGGTAACGCCAGCGCAATGTCCGGCGCTTGTTTTTGTGAAGCAATTCCTTTCCACCGTTGACGGTCCGCTAAGATTCGAAGTCGAAAAAAGCGATTTGCGAAGCGGCGACACGCTCCAGGCGACGCTCGACACGACGGCGGCCAATGTCTTCTTGCTCATCGTCGATGCTGAAGGCTTCGTGCACGACGTTACCAGTCAATTGCGATCGACTCCGAGCGGGCGAGACTTTGCCGTACAGCTTCAAGGCATTCCGGCTCGTCGGTCCCAGATTTGGCTGCTCCTCGCGATCGCGAGCGCGCAACCTATCGGAGAACTCGTATCGCCGCGATCGCGCTCCGGCAAGGACTTCTTTCCGTCCTTGGCCGCTGAAGTCGGACAACTCGCGCAGACGCCTGCCATGGCCATAAAATACGTCAAAATCAATTAATCCCGGCTGCACCCCGTGGCGGCGTGCACTATGGAGGCTTCTGAAGGGCGTCCCAATGGACTTCATCAACCTGCCGCCGCATCCCCTGTTTAGGGGCGCGAGAAAACGAGGGTTATGGCTGGGTCTTGAGGTATGAGCTCATAACTGGTAGCCATCTGGGGAATCTCGGCTCAAAAGATCAAATTTCCGCTGAGGGGAACGCGAAAGGGCATTGTTGTCGATCTGCAAAGAAGCGACATCACCTTTCAAAATCCGAAAAACGACGATCCGATGAATGCCATAGGCAATTCTTTCGTTTTAGTCATGCATGCTTTTACGATTAACTTCGGCTTTTCCTTCGATCCGAATCCGAAGAATGGGGTCGGCGGCAGCCCGGTCAGCGAAGAACTTTGGCGAATAGGGATCGTTCAAAACGTTGTTTACGAGAACTTGTATTTCGAATACGACGGCGGACGGTTGTTTAAGACAGAATTTAATAATGCGGCGGTCGACAGTGTCGCGGCGATTAACTTCCCTTTTTATCACGATCCGGTCATCGTGCCGGCATGCAAGCTTGATCCGCGCTTGGGTTGCAAGACTTTTGTTTCCTTGATGGTTCCGGTAGCGGATATTTGGTACACGTCGCAAGGCTATGGTGAGTTGCTAAATCCATACGTTCCGAGCGGTGTCGCTATCAATAACAAGCCAGACGCCCTTGATATGGTCGACGAGCCGGGGTGGGGCGCGGGATTACGGCTAAAACGCGGTTAGATCATCAGGCGCGCGGAACGAATCTCTTCGTTCCAGACGTGGCTGGTTGCCGAGACGGAGAGGGCAACGCACATTCTCGCGAACATTCCTCCTTTCTCGTTGGTGTTCTGGCTTGAGACCCAGCCGAAGCCCGGGGCCTTATCGATCGACACGCCGCCGTATAAATTCGCATTTTATGGGCAGAATGGGATCGCAAAAAAAAGTCAATAGATCGGGCGGAGAAGCGAAGATCAAACCGGAGCTGGGCAAGGGCAGCAGAAGCCCGGTTATGACCGGCGAGACAGCAAATGATCGAGGCAGGAAATGGCTTAGCGCGAATGGCCTCCATCCATGATCGACGACCTCTTTGTCTTGGTCCTGTGGACAAGGGAGTGGGCGGGGAAGGCGATACAACGCGCGGACTGGCATAATTCTCTGCTCCGGAAAGCAGCTCGCGCCGTTCGCCGGCACGTCTCAGACAGAGTGCGGTGTGATTTTTTATGACGCCAATGGCCACAACACGCCTCCGGAAACGTTCCGAATATGGCTTCGTCATCCATGCTGGCCTCCTCCCAGCCAGCAATTGAACCACATCGAAGCTTCTTTGAGGATTCCTTTGCTGTGCAGCCACGGCGGATGACACACTACTAGCGGCGGCGTTTACTCTGCCCGATGGACCGCGGGGTGTCCGGCGGTGTGGACCCGCGTCTAGTCGATGGACGATGACAACGTTGTTGGATGCAAGGTCCTCAATTGGATAAGCCAGCCGTCGTACGCTTGACTCAGTGCTAGTCAATTGCATGACGCCCAATGGCTGAGATACGGTCGGCGATTTATTTGCTCATCAAAGCGGTGCTTGTGCGCATGCCCACTCCGGAACTGAGAGGCCTTTTGTTATATACACTAGCTGGTTATATGGAGTGCCTGATAAGCTGTCTATTTTTTTGGTTCGTTCTATTTGTGTTCGTGTTTCCGCGACACTTCGGCGAGTTTTCGATTTCATTGCATGGTTGGCTTATGAAGATACGCTGGACTATGAGGGGTTGGTTTCGCCTGTCCCGGGCGGTGCTAACCGTCGCCCTGGCAATCTCGGTGTTTGTTTCAGTCCCAGGGCAGGCTCGGCGCTCCGAAGGCGGCGGCCAGATGCGCGCTCTCATTATGGGCATCGATGAATATCGCTATGTCAGTCCGCTCAAAGGAGCGGCGGCGGATGCCCGCGATATCGAAGCGACGTTGCGTGCCTTGGGGATCGCCGACCTCAAGCTCATGCTGAACGATGAAGGAGACCGGGCAACGACGTTGCTTGCGTTCGACAGTTTGCTTGCCCGCACGAATCCGGAGGATACGATTTTTGTTGCTCTGGCGGGTCGCAGTGCCCTCGAGCCAGAGCGCGTCAAGGGCTCCGAGCCGGATGGAATGGACACCGTTTTTCTGCTCGCTGGTTTTGATCCTCGCGATCGGCAGCGCGCTTCCGAGAAGATTCTGCACAGTGAGTTCAATCATTTCATCAAGGGGTTCGAGGACAAGGGCGCGCGCGTAGTATTTGTCGCGGACACCTGTTCGGGCGACGGCCTTACCCGCGACGTCGATTCCCGCGCTCAGGAAATGAGCTATCGTTCGGTATCTTACAAACCGATCGGCGATCAGTTACAGGCAGTTTCAACGCATGCCGACGCCTTTCTATCGCCCAGCGATTTCCGGCGTTCGATATTGCTCGCCGCCACCGATAAGCATTCAAAAGTGCCAGAAATTCGTATCCCCGGGGCTGGGTATCGCGGCGCGCTAAGCTACGCCGTGGCAAGGGCGTTTGAAGGGGCCGCGGATTTGAACGGCGATGGCCGGCTCACGACCGAAGAACTCCTCTCTTATGTTCGACAAGTGACTTACCAGCTCACTGATGGACGGCAACAGGTCGTCACCGTTCATCCCGCCGCCGCAGACCCCAAAAAGGATGTGCTGCTGCACTTTTCGCGCGGCATCAGCGTCCAACCAGTCGGGCAAGCCGGAGCGGAAGCGAAGGCAACCATCCAGATTGGCGGCGTGACCCTTGTTCCCGTGCCAGAAGCGCCGTCCCCTCCCCCGGCTGAAGTCTTTCATCCGATACCCAAAATTAAGGACCCTATCCGTGTCGCTTCGCTAGACGGGCAATCCAAGCAACTAGCGGGACTAATGTCTCACGCCGCTTATGACGTGGTTAGCCCGAATACAAGCCCCGATCTGGTTTGGGATCCGTCGACGCATGATGTGGTTTCCGGCGGCGATGTTGTTGCTTTCAACGCCGATCGCGACGATCTGTCTGGAATCATCGACCGGATGGCTGCGATACGATGGCTCAAATTACGTTCGGCAAAGGCGCCGCAGGAAATGAAGGTATTCCCAAACGACAAATTACATCGCACAGGCGAACAGGTTGAGATCGCGATTCATGGGTTGGCGGGGCGTTCTCTTATATTGTTCAACATCGCGGGCGATGGGACTTTGCAGTTTATTTACCCAAAAGGTTCTGATCCGCCGATCATAGCGAATTCTGAACATCGAATCACTTTACAAGTTCGTGAGCCTTTCGGCGCGGATCAGATCGTTTCGGTGTCGGCGACGCAGAGACAAGCAGAACTCGAGCAAGCGATTCGACAGCTCGACCGGCAGCGCAATCCTTTGAAAGCGGCGGAACTTGTCGAACGATACGACGGCGCTGACGTATGGGTGGGGTTGATCGGCTTGTTTACCGCTCCTTAAGCCGGAGACACCGTTGTGGGTGCTGGGACAGCTATTTTAACCATATTGGTGTGGCTCACCCAAGAGACACCCTTATCGGCGCAAGAAGGTACGCTCGACCGTTCGGTGCGCGTTATCGAAAAAGCGGCACCGATGGCTCAGCCTGCGGTTCCTCAGGCTTCAACACCGTTGCCCGACAATGTGGACCCCGATGCCAAGACCAACAATTCCGCGGGCGTAAGTATCGATGTTCTGCCGAGGAGGGACGTTCAGCTGGGCGAGAGAATGGCGTTCCGCGTCTCGACCAGGAATGCGGGCTTTCTCGTGCTTGTCGACGTCGATTCGGAAGGAAAGCTCACGCAAATCTACCCGAACATGTTAGCTTTTTCGGACTTAAAGGCTATCGACGCCAAGGCGAATTTCCTCGCGGCGGAAAATTCGGTTATTGTGCCGGACGCTGCGGCCAAGGTGAATTTCGAGTTCGTCGCCTCACCGCCGCTTGGTGTTGGCATGATCGTGGCGATCCTTAGTGACAAGCCCTTACAAATTGTTGATCTTCCGGACGTTCCCAAGGCGCTTGCGGGCCAATCGGGTGCCGCGGATTTTGTCCGCGAGAATGCGCGATCGTTGAAAGTTGTTTCGGCGGAAGAAGGCGACCAGATCAAGGAGCCCAAATGGTCTATCGCGACTGCGTTCTACGGAATCCGTTGACCGCCAATTCGGGTTTCAATGCCCGCTCGGCCGACGCCGGCCTCCCGTGCGCGGCTCTCTGGCGGCGCCAGATACTCCGGTTCGGTCATCGAAAACCAGTATGATGAGATATTTGATTTATCTTCAAATTCTTGTCGTGGTGGTTGTGGCTTTGTCAGCATTGTTCAGCCTGGTGAGCGCCCAGGAATCCTCGACAGAACTTGTCCATCGCGGCCTTACCCTTCCTAGATGGGTCGAGCCTGCTCCTCTTATGCTAGATGCGGAGCAAATAACGATTAGTCCAGAAACCATCCAAATTAAATATCGCATTTCGAACATTGGAACGGAACTTGTTTCGATGGTTTTCACTTTGCCTCTGCCAGACCTCGACTTCTCCGATCCCGATGTCGATTGGTCCATCCCGGCCCCGGACCCCGTCAACTTTATCGGATTGAGCGTGACTGTTGATCGAAAGCCGGCGGCATTTTCTTTCAGCCAAGCGGCGTTTTCGAACGGCAAGGATGTGAGCGCTGTCTTGCGCCAGTACCGGCTGCCGCTGATCCCGGTTGGCACGTTTCAAAACCAACTTGCGGCATTGCCGCCGGACGCGCGCGAGTTGCTCGCCACCGCCGGTCTCATCGCGCAATCCGGAACGGATCAGGCCGGCAACCCGCTGTATTTTCCGGCGTGGTCGGTCAAAACGACCGCGCGGAGGAGATTGGCCTTCGCGCCCGGAAAGACCACGGAGATCGAATTGCGCCATCGCACGAGTGTCGGCGTTAGCCAAGACAGCGTGCTGCGCGAGCCGCTTCGTTCCGAAAAGGAGCTGACTCCCGAAGTCGAGAGGCGGCAGGCCGAATATTGCATTGATAAGGAGTTTTATGCCGGAGTGGATAAAATCGTTTCGTCGTTCCTGGCGGACAAAGAAAAGCCTCTCGGCGACGCGGCCCCGACGCAAGGCGCGCTCGCGCGTGGTCCGCAGGGATCTCAGGCGGCGAAGACATTGGTTCCTCTTATCGACGTGCCACGCAACGACGCCGTTCTGAAACCACAGGGTCCGGCACTCAGGCTATTTCCGTTGGCCAATATGGCGAACATTAGGGAATGGCGGATCGCATACGATCTCGCCGCTGGCGCGCCTTCGGCCCCGATCAAGGACTTCCGTCTCGTCGTGGATAAGGGCAAACCCGACCGTGTCGTGAGTTTTTGTCTCGACAATCTAAAGCGGATTTCCCCGACGGCTTTCGAAATGCACGCTGCCGATTTTACTCCGAATGGAACCCTGAAGATTTTGCTGGTCGGGCGGGACTGAGCGCAGCTTCAGGCAGCCTGTCCCATCGACAGAAGCCTCTGGCCTTCGAGATCTGACCAGTACATGCTTACACAATTAATCATCTCCTCATCGACGACAACCGGCATCGCGCCCGCCCACAGAACAGCGGAAGCGCACGAGATAATCGTGTCAATGATATTCGGTCGAACGGCACCAGATCATGGCGAAGCTCAGCTCGCCACCCTGTGCAGCACGAAGCTCCTAACGAATTGGTCGCTTGGGATCTCCGCGCGGCTAATGGCAGCAGCGAAATCCAATTTGCCCGCCGCGCGCTGGGGCTGAAGAATTTTAGGTATGGCTCCAACTAATTTGTCCTTTGCCAACTTGTCGGCGGCAGCCTTGGCGGCAGGGCCGATAATTTTATCTGTGTCTTGTGGGAGCTTGGCCACGATCTTGCCGAACAAGGGCAGGTTTTGCGGCCTCAACGGCGTCAAGCCAAATACCAATCCTAACCCGGTTTGGGCAGCGGCCTGCGCTAAGGCGGTCGACGATGACTGACCATCGACGAGCGCTTTTGTTCCTTTGAGCATTCCATCCATTCCCGAAGCGACGAAAACCAGAATCCTGGTGTCTTGCGGGCTAAGGCTGACACCCGGCGTTTGGATCCGAAGTGCGCCGACGACGAAAGTGCCTGTCCCTTCGATGATCGCGCTCGCGACGGAGCCCGTATCCTGAAATTTTGCCACTCCCTTTAGCGCAGACCCCGCTCCAAGAACCCCAAGCGCCGCACCCCCCGAAAGCACACTTGCACCCGCCACCAGGATCGTTGCGGAAGTATCCCGCACGACTTCCAGTACAGCCTTGGCAGTCTCAGCGCCCTGAACCGTCGAATCGATATTTTCGAACGAATCGGACTGGGCCTTCGTCTGCATGTCCTCAACTTCTTGGGTCTTGGCTATGCCAACATCCCTGATGGCGGCAAGAGTCTCCGGAACTCCGAAAACGCCGCTATCCAGCAGCTGCTGGTTCGTGTCGTCGTAAAAGCTCTGCGTGTCGGTATCGAGCTTGCCACGAAACCCGGTCCAATCGGTCGTCACTTGAAAGGTCGTCGGCATCATGAAACCGTTGTTGATCTCTTCGGTTTTGGTCCGGTCCCGGATGATGCTGGCCCGAAGGCCTGCCCGCAGCAGCAGCCAAAGACCTTTCTGATCGACCTCCCATTGCTCACCAGTTTGAGGATCGGAAAATGCAGTGAAAGTCATAGCGGTCCCCATTGTTTTCAGTCAGATGAAACCGGCGCTCCCTGATCGCCAGGCGCAATAGTTGTTCGGGCGTCATAGCTAGCCGCGATTTTCCGGATGTCACCCCCTAAACAGGGGGTGCGGGGTGATCGAAGGTTGCGGTACGACGGCGTCTCTACTAGGCAGTGACCGCCACGGTGATGAACAGAGCGGCCATGGACGCTTTTGGGACTCTTCCGTTTGTTGTTTGGCCAATCGGGTACGCGCGACGGCCCAATTGCCCCTTTGGCTCACCTGACAAGGACGGCAAAGCAACTCTTGACCTTGGCATAGGTTTGGGCTCTATTATTTTCCTTTTATTCAAGCGTAGGCTTTAGCGTTTAATTAGGATGAAATTAGCTGGTCTGTTGGCGGCGCGCATTGGGAGGATTGCAAGATGGCCCGGGGTGACAGTAGTAGCGGACAAAAATTCATTCGTCGCAATCGACCGCCAAGGGTTCATATCACCTATGAGGGTCCCACTGCCGAGGAGAAAATTGAACTCCCGTTCGTGATGGGGGTATTGGCGGACCTGTCCGGAAACGCACCCGGGGTCGAAAAAGACGAAGTTAAAAACCGCAAATTTCTTGAATTCGATATGGATAATTTCGAAAAGCGGATGGAGGCAATTAGCCCAGGCGTTACATTGCGCGTCAAGAACAAATTGGGAACCGAGTCAGATGAGAAGTTGAGCCTCAATCTCCGCTTCGACAAAATGGCGGATTTCAGTCCAGCGGCCATCGCCAATCAGGTGCCGCCCTTGAAGAAGCTTCTCGACGCACGCACGCAACTTGCCAATTTGCTGCGGTTTATGGACGGAAAAGCGGCCGCCGACGCGCAACTTCGCAAACTGCTGAAAGATCCGCAGTTGATGGCTGCCCTGCAGCAGCATCTGCCTAATCCAGACAAAACCAAGGAATAAGCGCCAGAACAGGAGAGGGTCCCGTGTCGCCAGAACTCGAACGTTCAGCTGAAACCGCCCCCGTCGAGACAAGGGATCTCGAGGAATTTTCGCAATTGCTCAAACAGAGCTTCAAGCCGAGGACCGAACGGGCGGAAACCGAGGTTGTGAATGCGATTTCCACGTTGGTCCGGGAAGCGCTCGCGGATTCGACCGTCATCAAGGATGACGTCATTGACACGGTCGAGTCGATCATTGCCGCCCTCGACGAGAAGTTGTCGGTGCAGGTAAATGAGATTTTGCATTCACCGGAATTCCAGCAAATCGAAGGTGCGTGGCGAGGATTGTACCACCTGGTGATGAATTCCGAAACCGACGCGATGTTGAAAATTCGGGTGATGAACGTGTCAAAGGAGGAACTCTACCGGCATTTGCGTCAATATCCGAGCGCGGCGTGGGATCAGAGCCCTCTTTTCAAAAGAGTGTACGAGGAGGAATTCGGTCAACTCGGCGGCCAGCCCTACGGCTGCCTGATTGGCGATTACTCTTTCAGTCATCGCGCGACCGACGTGCAGTTGCTGCGTGACTTGTCCAAGATAGCAGGGTCCGCGCATGCTCCGTTTATTGCCGCCGCCGACCCAATTCTTATGGGAATGGATAGCTGGACCGAACTTTCCAATCCGCGTGATTTATCGAAAATATTCGACACGCCTGATTACGCCGCTTGGAAGGGCCTTCGAGATTCCGACGACGCGAAATACCTCGGCCTTTGCTTGCCGCGTGTCCTTGCTCGTTTGCCCTATGGCGCGAAATCCGAACCCGTTGGTGAGTTTGCTTTCGAGGAAGAAACGGACGGGCATCTCGGCGAAAAATACACCTGGATGAATGCGGCCTATGCGATGGCCGCGAACATCAACCGTGCATACAAGGAATATGGCTGGTGTTCTCGTATCCGCGGCGTGGAGTCGGGAGGCGAGGTCGATAACCTTCCCACGCATACCTTTCCCACCGATGATGGCGGCGTCGACCTCAAATGTCCGACCGAGATCGCAATCAGTGACCGGCGCGAGGCGGAATTGGCCAAGTCCGGTCTGATGCCGTTGATCCACCGCAAGAACACCGACAGAGCGGCGTTCATCGGCGCCCAATCCGTAATTCGGCCGAAGACCTATCAAAACAATCCGGAGGCCACGGCTTCGAGCAATCTTGCCGCGCGGCTCCCCTATATGTTCGCGGTATGCCGTTTTGCGCACTATCTGAAAGTCATGGTGCGCGACAAGATAGGCTCCTACAAAGAGGCAGACCAATTGCAAAAGTGGCTGCACAACTGGATTCAGGATTACGTCGACGGCGATCCCGTGAACTCCAGCGAGGAAACGAAGGCGCGCAGACCCCTAGCCGGCGCAAAAATAACGATCGTCCCGAACGAGGAAAACCCGGGCTACTACAATGCGACGTTCGAGCTGCGGCCGCACTATCAGCTGGAAGGCATGGATATTGGTTTACGGCTCGTATCAAGGATCGAGAAAAAGGAATAAAACCCGCAAGTTTGTCCCGTGCGTTGCGGCACGTATGCCTTGGGCACACAAGCTAAACCTGCGATTGGGCGCAGAGATATTTTATTCTTTTGCCGCGCGGGCGGGGCTTTCGATATGCCGTTTGCTGGTACAGTGAGGCATTAACGCTGAAGGCATCGTTAACAGCCTAGTCAGCCAAACATGGAGAATAGTGATGGCAGTAGATGGCTTTCTAAAACTTGATGGAATCAAAGGGGAATCGAAGGTCAACGGTCACGAGGGCGAAATAGATATCCTGGACGTCCATTTTGCCCTCAATCAGCCACCCAGTGGGGCATATGGTGGAGGCAGCGGCACGGGAAAAGTCGACTTCCATGATATCTCCTTTACCAAGCGCTTTGACAAATCCTCGCCGGTTCTCATGGGCAAGTGTGCGGACGGCACCCACATCAAGAACGGGCTTGCGACGCTTCGCAAAGCCGCCGGTACCGATAACAAACCGCTCGATTACTTGAAGATCAAGATGGAAGAGATCATCATCTCGGCGGTTACCCCATCGGGATTGGGGAGCGGCGACGGTATGGAACATTTGACCCTCAACTTTGCGAAGATACTAATGGATTACACGGAGCAGAAAGACGATGGCTCGAAGGGCGACAATGTCTCCTTCGGATGGGATGTCAAAGCCGGTAAAAAAATATGATGCCTCGCGTTTGGTTCTGGATGTTGTCATTGGAGAAGTGGCATAGCCTGTGACGATTTCGTTCTGATGGTGTATTACTTCGGCAATTTCAACCTTCCCGCGGACCTTTGATGCCAGGCAAAGGGATCGATTCGAAAAGGGCAAAGTGGCGGAATGTCACGTGATTCCACTTGGACGCCAGTCCGCACTTTGGACCTCTCGCGTAATCCTTCGCCCCTCGCGGCAAATACAGCCGTCGTTCGTTACGTTACCAATGCGACGTTGCCGGCAAGGACAGATCGAGCCGCTTCTGCGAGCGGACGGAGTCGGCGCCTCTGCCGGCGACTGGCGAAAGGGCTACGTTACGCTCAATAGGGACGGTCGCGCGCTCGTCTTCGGATAATATCCCGCAAGCATTCCGACGTGGCGGGGCGCCCTTTTGTGCCCCTTGGGGTTCATCGCTCGTATATTCTCGCAGCACGGCCGACCGTGCTAGGGGGCATTCCTTTTTGCCGCGTCACGCAGCCAACCGCGCGTGAATTTCGAAATTCACTTTGAGGCAAGGAGTTTAGCATGGCGTCAACCAACTTTACTTTGGAAATCGAAAGCGTCCGTGGCGAAACGAGACGGCATGGCAAGGAGGATATTATTGAAGTGCTATCGTTTGAGTATGGAGTCTCGACTGGTCACTTTCAAGGGGAAGGAAACTCGAAACGCCGGAACTATACGAATGTACGCTTTGCCAAACTAATCGATCGGTCCAGTGTTGGGATTCAGCAGATGTTGGCGACCAATTCCAAGATTCGTCAGGCAACGCTTCGGGTAAGCAAGGCAGGCGGAGATGAGCTCATATTCTACAAGGTTATTTTGAAGGATGCTTACATAGTATCCTACAGGCTACATGGTGAGGATTTGCCCGATGAGTTTCGAGCCATGCCCCGAGAGGAGTTCGAGATAAGCTTTCGCAGGATTGAGGTGGAATACGAAGAGCAGAACGAAAAAGGATTGAAAGCGGGCCAAGTCTCTTTCGCGGATGATATTGGATCAAACGAATAGCTAAGAGAGGCGATCGTTGAGGGAGCGCGACTTCCAGTGATCCACGGGACAGTGGCGCTGTGTACGCGGTCCGGGCCAATGCGTCTATTGTCGGAAAGCATGATCTCGGCTTCGGCAGCCGCCGCCTTCGTGGTAATCTTCGCTTTGGTGAGGTGTCCTGCTCTAGCGCTACCGTCACGTGGGTTCAGAACACGGAGAGTACGCCAACCAAAGTCCAACTGTTCCCCTGGCATCAACTTCGGATCAATCCAGGACTGCCCATGACCGATACGATACGAAACAGCCGTCTCAACCCGTCGTTGATGTATGTGTTCCGCGCGGCCCATCAGGCAAAGGACGCGATGAAGCTTCCGAAATGGCGAGAGAAAGATGAGAAGGGGTTGCCCGCATTACAATCCCGGTCAGTGCAGCGTGTGGCAATCACTGAGGCGACATTGCGACGCGAAGTAACACGCGATCTTGACGCTTTGATGAACACCGTGTCGCTCGATTCGACGCTCGATCTTTCTGAGTTTCCCATTGTAAAAAAATCGATCCTCAATTTCGGACTTTCTGATATCGCTGTCCGTACAATCGACGAATTGGAGGCGGCGGGTCTCGAACCAGTAATCGAGAAAGTTCTTCGCACCTATGAACCACGGCTGGTTGCGGCATCGCTTCGGATTGTGCGCGACAGACGAATCGATCCAATCGAACTCAAGGTTCGTTACGTTGTTCACGCCGACCTTTCATGCGAGCCGCTGAATGTTCCGGTGGAATTCGTCGCAGACGTCGAGGTGACGACCGGCAAGATCCATATTTTCCCGCTGTAACCATGAATCGCGAATTTCTAGATCTCTACAATCGCGAGCTCGATTTGCTTTATGAGCACGCACGCGAGTTCGCGGACGAATATCCGGGGATCGCGGGCCGGCTGGGCGGATTGCTGCGCGAGCGTATGGATCCTACTGCCGCGGGGCTGCTGGAGGGTGCAGCTTTCCTCGCCGCGAGAGTACAGCTGAAGCTGAAACACGAGTTTCCAGAATTCATCAACAATCTGCTCGAACAACTCGTTCCCCACTTTCTGGCGCCGACGCCATCAATGATGCTCGTCAAGATTCAGCCCTTGTTTGGCGATCCCGCGTTGCGCGAGGGACGAAAGTTGGAGCGCGGCTCCATTCTAGACGCCGTCTATATGGAGCGCGATCGCCGCGTCTCGTGCCGCTACAGGCTCACCACTTCCATTTCCCTGTGGCCATTCGACTTAACTGGCGCTGAATATTATGCGAATTCGGCCCCTCTGCAGGCACTTGGAATACCAGTTGGAAGAGATACCCCGGCTGGTATGCGCCTTTCTCTCGATACACGGACCGCGGCGAGTCCGGAAAACGAGATGTCTCAAGCTGAGTCACGGAAGGCGCCAGATACGTGGTTTTCTGCCTGTCGAATCACGCGCCTGCCGATATATCTTTTAGGCGCAGAATCTGATGCGATCGCTCTTTACGAGCAGATTTTCGCCTTCTGCAACGGGATTTGGTTTCGTTATCTGGACGATTTCGGAAACCCCGTGGTCGTAGCGGCTCCAACCGATTGTGTCGTCCAAGTGGGATTTGACGACACAGAGGGGCTTATACCAAACGATAATCGAATATTTCGGGGATTCGATCTGCTTCGTGAATACTTCGCGTTTCCTCGCAAATTCCTAGCGTTCGATTTGGTCAGACTCGATTCTATCATGCGGAAGCTGCCAGCGAAATCGATTGACATTGTTTTCGGCTTCAACGAAGTCAACGCACATCTCGCTGCCGCAGTGCATCTGAACATGTTTGCGCTCTATGCCGCGCCGGCGATCAATCTCTTCGAGATGACAACGGACCGAGTTCCGATCAGAAAGAACCAGCATGAATTTCATGTCGTCCCCGATCGAAGCAGATATCTCGATTTCGAGCCGCATCGCGTCCTGAACGTCTTTGCTCATTTACCTGCCGGCGTCGATAAGATCCCAGTACGTCCTCTCTATTCGGCTTTTGTAGATTCGCAGAAGCCCGGTGGTCTCTATTATAGCATTCGCAGAGTTCCTCGGCAGCGCACGATAGAAGAAAAATCGCATGGCGTCGCATCGAATTATGCTGGCACCGACGTATTCATCTCGCTCGGTGAGCCGGCGACGCTGAACGACAGTTCTTCGGTCACGGAACTCAGCATCCGCGCCTTATGCTCCAATCGCCATCTCACCGAGCATTTACCGGTTGGCGAAGGTCAATCGGATTTTCGGTTCGCCGACGATATGTCTCTCAGGGTCTTTTGCGTGGCTGGTCCGACGCCGCCGCGCGAGCCGGTAGTTGCGCAACTTCGTAGCCGAACAGAGGAAGCGCATACTGGTGTCGTTGCTTGGAGATTGCTTAGCTTGTTGAGACTCAATCATTTGGGGTTAGTGGAACGCGGCACCGGCAAAGGCGCCCGCGCGCTGCGCGAGATCCTAGCGATATTCGCCGATCTTGCTGATAGCGCGATCGAACGGCGGCTGCGCGGGGTTCTTTCGGTCGAAAGCCGTCCGGTGGTGCGCCGATTGCGGCGGCAGGGCGGTATCGGTCCGGCTCGCGGCGTCGAAATCACCTTGACGCTTGACGACAAAGCCTTTGAAGGGTCGGGGGCCTTTCTCCTCGGCGCAGTTCTCGACCGGTTCTTTTGCGAATACGCCGCTTTCAACAATTTTACGCAGCTTGTCGTGCGGACGAGCGAGCGTGGAGAGATCATGCGTTGGCCGGCGCGAATCGGCGTCGGGAGGCCGTTGTGACTTATTTCGATGAGCTCGAGCGCGAGCCTTGGCGCTTCGATTTCTTTGATATGATGCGTCGCGTTGAGCGCTCCCTCGGCACGGCACTGCCGGCCCCACCCGTTAGCGGCAATTCGCGAACGGCGGTTCCGATACGTGTACCACGGCCACGTATCGGCGATAGCGGATCACGGAGGGAAGAGGTCATTCAAGTCCGCGGCCGCGGCCTGAGCGTATCATTCGGTCAGGATCCGTGGATGGTATTCCCCGCTTCCAATATCTGCGAACTGCAGTGGCGCCCCACGAAGCTAGCTGATGTTATCAAGCGCGACATCGAAGCCGAATCCGAGGCTGAAGAAGTTGCTTTGGAACCGGATAGAATTCATATCGTCGTCAGATTCCTGGGTCTGCTTGGCCCTCAAGGCGCATTGCCTTTGGCGACGACCGAAGAAGCGCATGGCTGGCTCGTTGAGAGCGACCCATCCTTCGCCCATTATCTTGATGTTTTCAATAATCGCTTCTTGCAGCTCTTCTATCGCGCGTGGGCAGATTCACGTCCGATCGTTCAACATGATCGCGTCGATTGCGATCGTTTCCGAGAGTATGTGAATTCCGTGATCGGGATTGGATCGCCCGCTTTTGCCAATCTCGACACCGTGCCGCGGGGGATTTCGCTCTACGCCGGAATCCTTGGTTCGCAGACGAAATCCGCGTCGCGCCTTTGCAGCGTGATCCGTGGGCTGTTCGACGTCGATGTCGAAATAGTTCAGCTCGTGGGGTCGTGGTTGACCTTCGATGAGCCTGAGCGCTCATCGCTCGGATGCCGCAACAGCATGTTGGGCGACGATTTCCTTGTAGGAGCGGCTTCGTTCAGTGTGCAAGATAAAATCCTGATCCGGCTATTCGTCAAGGACATGGATCGTTACCGGCGCTTCTTGCCGCACGGTGCGGATTGTCGAGCGCTTGTCGATCTTTTGTTCTTTTACGTTGGCAACGAGATCGATTGGGACACAGAGCTTGCTCTTCCAGCACGCTATGTTACGGCGGTTCGTCTTGGCTTGTCCGGAGAACTCGGTTGGACAAGCTGGATGTCTCCCAATTACGCGCCAGATGAGCATCGTTGCGACGCCCGTTTTAATCCTGCGGAGCGCGCGCGACGTGAACGCGAAATACCGGCCAATATGGAAGGTAAAGCGACGAAATGACAGACATTAGCCTCGAAGCAGTGACCGGAAAACTCAATCGCATTGGTTACGACGCGTTTCTCCAAGCGTTGCGGCAAGCTAAGCGAGGAGGCAATCGCAATGTCGAGCTCGCTCACTGGCTATGGCACATTTTGCAAAAGGAACGCACCGATCTCGACCTGACTGTCGACCATTTCAAGATCGACCGAACCAAGCTCTTGGACGATCTGGATCGCGTTGTGCGAGGATTTCGTCGGAACGAAACAGAGATGCCGGGTGTTTCGAACGTGGTCATCGATATGCTCGACCGGGGGTGGCATTATGCGACCCTGTTCTTTGGCGAGACCCAAATCAGAAGCGGGCATCTGCTCGCTGCTGCTTTGAAATCACTCGAATTGAAGCGCGCTCTCGGGACAATCTCGGCCGAATTTGACAAGATCAATGGCGACGTGCTGACGGAGGAATACCGGGCGATTTGGGCGGGTTCCGAGGAAGAGAATCTGAGGCCGCTGGACGGTTCGGGCCGTTCGGCCGCCGAAACGCCAGGCGGCGAGGCACGCAAGGGTCAGACCGCGCTCGACCGCTTTTCGCAGGACCTCACCGAAAGAGCGCGTTCTGGACAGATGGACCCCATTCTGGGGCGCGACGACGAGATCCGTCAGGTCATCGATGTGCTCATGCGACGGCGGCAGAACAACCCAATCCTTACCGGCGAAGCCGGCGTCGGTAAGACGGCGGTCGTCGAAGGATTCGCGCAGCGTATCGTGGCTGGTGATGTGCCGCCTCCCCTGCGCGGCGTGAAGCTTGTTTCGCTCGACATCGGCCTTATGCAAGCCGGGGCGTCGATGAAGGGCGAGTTCGAGCAGCGGCTTCGCTCCGTCATCGACGAAGTGCAATCCTCGCCCATCCCAATTATCCTTTTCATCGACGAGGCGCACACGCTGATCGGCGCTGGCGGTCATGCGGGCACTGGTGACGCCGCCAATCTCCTAAAGCCCGCGCTTGCACGGGGTACGTTGCGCACCATCGCCGCCACAACATGGGCCGAGTACCGTCAGCATATCGAGAAGGATCCCGCCCTTACCCGCCGGTTTCAGCCGATGCTCATCGAGGAGCCGGACTTCGCGCGTTGTGTCGGCATGCTGCGTGGCCTGGCGAAGCCGATGGAAATGCATCATAAGGTGCGCATATCCGAAGCCTCGATCGCCGCAGCGGTTAGGCTCTCGCAGCGCTATATTCCGGCGCGGCAACTCCCCGACAAAGCGGTCAGCTTACTTGATACCGCTTGCGCACGCGTCGCCGTCTCGCAGAGTGCAACCCCCGCCGCGATTGATGAGACGCGTGCCGCAATCGCCGCACTGGAACGCGAAAAGGCGGCACTCATCGGTGATCGCGATCTCGGCGTGACAGACGAGGCACGTATCGCCGCAATCGACGAGGAGTTCACGGATCGACGCGAAAAGCTTGCTGCCCGAGAGGCGGCATGGAAAAATGAACAGGAACTCGTCGATCACATCCGGTCACTGCGCGAAATTCTCTCCGAACAACGGGGGGAGGGCACCGAGAGCAGGCGCGCCGAGCTCGAGTCCCAAACCCAACAGCTCGACGCTATCGATCCAGCACAACGGATGATGTACGCCCATGTTGATGAACAGTGCGTCGCCTCCGTTGTATCGGATTGGACGGGCATTCCCGTCGGACGTATGGTGAAGGACGAAATCGAGACGATTCTCAGTCTGTCCCAAGTTTTGAATAAACGAGTCGTTGGCCAGTCGCACGGTCTATCGATGATCGCCAACCGCATCGAGACGAACCGAGCCAGGTTGGATAATCCAAACAAGCCAATTGGCGTGTTCATGCTCTGCGGCCCATCTGGCGTCGGCAAGACCGAGACAGCGCTCGCGCTCGCCGAGGCGCTTTACGGCGGCGAGCAGAACATCATCACCATCAACATGTCCGAGTTTCAGGAGGCGCATACTGTCTCCACCCTGAAAGGCGCGCCGCCGGGCTATGTTGGCTATGGCGAGGGCGGGCGCTTGACCGAGGCCGTGAGGCGAAAGCCATATAGCGTCATTTTGCTCGACGAGATCGAGAAAGCACACCCAGACGTGCACGAAATCTTCTTTCAGGTCTTCGATAAGGGCGTCATGGAGGACGGCACTGGCCGGCGCGTTGATTTCAAAAATACGCTTATAATCTTGACCTCGAACGTCGGAACCGATCGGATCATTGAGCTGTCCGCCGATCCGGATTATCGGAAAAATGTAGAGGCGCTGTCGGCGGCAGTGCGCCCAGATCTCTTGGAACTCTTTCCCGCCGCACTGTTGGGCCGGATCGTGACAATTCCCTATTTTCCATTGTCGCCAAGAGCGCTGGGCGACATTGTGCGTTTGCAGCTTGATCGCATCGGCACGCGTATCCGAGAGAACCATGCTGTGACCTTTGTCTACGACGACCGGGTCGTCGAGCACATCGCCTCACTCTGTAATGATCCGGAGTCGGGAGGACGCGTCATCGACAACGTCATTACCAACACGCTTCTGCCGGCGCTTTCGCGCGAATTCTTGAGGCGCTCGCTGGCAAAGGAAAAGTTGAAAGAAGCGAGGGTGACAATAGCGGACGGCGCTTTTGCCTATGCTTGGGAGTGATCCGTGATCAGCTATGGCTTGTGGACATTTGGTTGAATGAGGGGGGATTGATCAAAGCCGCTATCGCGGCGTGAGAGGCGAGGTCGCGTAATTGGCCTTCTGTCTGAGACGATAGTCCGGCTTCTAAGCTCGATTTTGGCGGATTTAAGCGGCGTGGGCGAGCGCATTTTGCATGCGGTGACAGAGATGGCGTGGAAATTCGACACGATCCGGGCGCGACCGGGACATAAAAGAAATCCGATGGCCCCAGATTTCGCGACGCTCCGCCGCGATGGCATCGCTGAAGGTCAAAAACGCATTTGGATACTAGGCAGGGATCGAGGCTTGAGCTTTCGTGGTTTGGAAAGGTCATGCGCCCAAAATGTGACGATGGAAAACAGGCCGAGCATGGCCGGAAGTAGTTCGAAGGATTGCCGTATCGGACCATTCGCGCTGGGTTTCGAAGCCGCGGTGAGCGCGGGTTTCCTCGAACGTGACCTCGACCTGCGTCCGCCTCTTCGCGACCGCGCCAACCGCATGAGCCCGACGCATTCGAACAAGCTCGGAGTGCGCTGCCGGTACTATGTGTCGCATGCGATTTTGCAAAATTGCAAGGCCGAAGTAGGTGGCGTCGCCCGTGTGCCAGCCCCCGAGATCGAGAGCCTCGTGCCGGCGTCGCGCCCAACACCTGAAGGGCACGGCGAACCAGTTTCTGTGAATAACCGAACCAGTCTCCGCCCCACCGAAACGAAAATTGAAAAATGGCGAGCAGGGACCGGCGCCCGAAACCCGCCCCGTACGGACCAAAATACCGGAAATTGCCGACCTAGAGACTGGAGTTTACTTGCCGGTGGGGGCAGAATCGCCGACATTCCCGTGTGTTGGGCTGGCACTCGGAGGCGCGAGGAAGCGCGGAGTCGAGTAGGCACTTGACCATTTTTGGCCCGACAATATTCCAGAAGGGCTGAGCGCAAAGGAGCGTGCCGGGGCGCCCTTTGGCTTCGCGGCCGGGTGCGCTATTCTTTCTTTCCATGTGCCACATCGATCTTGATTCGTGAACGCCCCGTCCATCTTTCATCCGGTGGTTGCCGCTTGGTTTGAGCGCCGATTCCGTGCGCCTACCGCGGCGCAGGCCGAAGCGTGGCCGGCGATCCGGGCTGGCACACACGTCCTGGTCGCCGCGCCGACCGGATCAGGCAAGACGCTCGCCGCCTTCCTCGCCGCGATCGACAGCCTCGTGCGGCAAGGGCTTGACGGACGGCTCGATGACGCGACGCAGATCGTCTATGTCTCGCCGCTCAAGGCGCTGTCGAACGATATCGAGAAAAACCTGGAGGCTCCGCTTGGTGGTATCCGGGAGGCGTTGCGCGCGTGCAGTCTGCCCGACGTCGAAATCCGTACCTTGGTGCGTACGGGCGATACGCCGCAAGGCGAACGCAACCAGATGCGCCGCCGGTCGCCGCATATTCTCGTCACCACGCCGGAATCGCTTTACATCCTGCTGACTTCGGAGTCCGGCCGCGCAATGTTGGCGAGGACCCGGACCGTTATCATCGACGAGATCCACGCCCTGGCGCCAAACAAGCGCGGAACGCATCTATCGCTTTCGCTCGAGCGCTTGTCCGCGCTTTGCGGCGATCGCCTGCAGCGGGTTGGGTTGTCGGCGACGCAGAAGCCGGTAGAGGAGATCGCGCATTTTTTGACTGGGGATGGACCTAATGGCCTCGCAAGCGCCGGGTGCAAGGTTATCGACACCGGCCATCATAGGGCGCGCGACCTCGCGATCGAGCTTCCCCCGTCGCCGCTCGAAGCCGTGATGTCGGGCGAAGTCCGGGAGCTGATCCATAACCGGTTCGCCCGGCTGATCGACGATCATCGCACGACCCTGATCTTTGTGAACACGCGCCGCATGGCCGAGCGAACGGCCCGCGCCTTGTCCGAACGCTTGGGCGCCGATCAGATTACCGCGCACCATGGCAGCATGGCCAAGGAGCAGAGGCGCGACGCCGAGCATCGTCTCAAGCATGGCCAGCTCAAAGCGCTCGTCGCAACCGCTTCGCTCGAACTCGGCATCGACATCGGCGACGTCGATTTGGTTTGCCAGCTCGGTTCACCACGCTCGATCGCGAGTTTCCTGCAACGGGTTGGGCGCTCTGGACACGCGGTCGATGGCATCCCCAAAGGCCGCTTGTTCCCGCTCTCGCGCGATGATTTGGTCGAATGCGCGGCGCTGCTCGATAGTGTCCGTCGCGGCGAGCTCGATCAGCTTGCCATACCGGAACAGCCGCTCGATGTTCTGGCCCAACAGATTGTCGCCGAAGTGGCGGCGCGTGAATGGCACGAGGATGAGCTCCTTGCCTTGCTGCGCCGCGCCTGGCCTTATCGCGATCTGACACGCGCCGATTTCTTAGCCGTGGTTCTTATGCTCGCCGAGGGTTTCAGCACAAAGCGCGGCCGGCGCGGCGCATTGATTCATCATGATGCGGTCAACCAAATGCTGCGCGGCCAGCGTGGTGCGCGGCTGACCGCGCTGACCTCCGGCGGCGCAATCCCCGACAACGCCGATTACCGGGTTCTTCTCGAGCCCGACAATCAGTTCATCGGCAGTGTGCACGAGGATTTTGCCGTCGAAAGCATGGCCGGGGATATTTTTCAACTCGGCAATCAATCCTATCGTATCTTGCGCGTCGAGCGCGGCACCGTCCGCGTCGCCGACGCGCATGGCATGCCGCCCACCATTCCATTTTGGCTTGGCGAAGCGCCGGGACGCACGGATGAGCTGTCGCGATCGGTGTCCCGGCTGCGGGCGGAATTTGCCGCGCTGTTGTTGCGCGACGGCGCCGGGGAGGGCGCCTTGCATTGGCTTTGCGGGGAGGTCGGTTTGACCCAGGCTCCCGCGGCGGAACTCGTCGAATACCTTTCTGCGAGCCATGCGGCCTTGCGCTGTCTGCCGACGCAAGACACCTTGGTCTTTGAGCGTTTCTTTGACGAATCCGGCGGTATGCAGCTCGTCATCCATTCGCCGTTTGGCAGCCGCATCAACCGGGCCTGGGGGCTCGCGCTGCGCAAGCGCTTTTGCCGCAAGTTCAATTTCGAGCTGCAGGCCGCCGCGACGGACGACAATGTCCTGCTCTCGCTGACAGCGGCGCATAGCTTCGAGCTGGCCGACGTGCAGCGGTACTTGCTTTCGACGAATGTGCGGGCGGTGCTGATCCAAGCCTTGCTCGACGCGCCTATGTTTCTGACACGCTGGCGTTGGGTTGCGGGCGTGGCTCTTGCGCTGCCGCGCTTTCGAGGCGGCAGGAAAGTTCCGGCTTATCTCGCGCGGATGGACGCCGAGGACCTTGTCGGGGCCGTATTTCCCGACCAGCTCGCCTGCGCCGAGAACCTCGTTGGCGAGCGCGAAATTCCCGATCATCC
>JBOHJT010000012.1:0-24524 GCA_050728715.1 Methylocella sp. | reverse complement strand
AGGAAATCAAAACGGCGCTCGGCCGGGGCCGGGACGATCTCGTCGCTGAATTGTCTTCGCATGGGAATGATCTGATCAAGCGGCTGACCCAAACCGGTCAAGACGCCTCGGCCAGTCTCGCGGGAGCGAGCGATGGCATCGCGCGGACGCTTGCCGATCGTTTGGCGGAAATGGACGAAAGGTTTAAGAACGCCAGGGAGACGCTCGCCGCTGATTTGGAAATTCGCGGCGATGCCCTCGCGCAACGGGTCGACGCCACCGGCGCGCGGATTGCCGACACAATCTTTTCGCGCGGCGAAAATCTCGCGGTCCGCTTGGCCGAGACCAGCGAACGCCTGCATGATGTCGTCGCGGTGCAAGGCAATACGCTGCACGATAATTTGGCCGGGATGAGCGAACGCATCGCGGGCCTTATCTCGGACCGCACCGCCGAAGCGCGACATTCATTCGAACACGTGACCCAGACACTTGCCACGCTCTTTGACGAAAGCCAGGCAAGACTTCACACCCAATTCGAGCAGCATGGCGGCGAGCTTCATCGACGCTTCGCCACGACCGCCGATGCGACGGCGGCCGCCCTGACGAGCCATACCGAAGCGTTGCACCAGCGGGTCGCCACGACGGTCGCGGACACGCTCGCCGCGTTGACGAGCCATTCCCAGCGCTTGCATGACCATCTGGCGTCCACGGCGCGAGACACGGTCGGGACTTTCACCAGCCATACAGGTACGCTGAACGAACGGCTCGCCGCGACGGTAAACGAAACCTTTACGGCCCTGACGGAGCACTCCGGGCAGATAAACGAACGGTTGGAATCTATGGCGCAGACCACGGTTGCCGTGCTCGCCAATCAAACTGGAGCTCTGCATGAGCGGCTCGCCGCGACGAGCGCCGAGACTCTTGGCGCGCTGTCGAACCATTGGGAGGAGATGGGCGAACGCCTGGAATTGACCGCGCAGCGTTCCGTCGCCGCTCTCACCGGCCATACCGAAGCGCTCCACGCCCGCCTGAGCTCGACCGTCGGCGAAACGCTCGGGGCGTTGTCGAGCCATTCGGATGCGATGAGCGAGCGGCTCGAAACAACCGCGCAAAATTCCGTGACGGCGTTTACGAACCAGACCGAAGCGCTCCACGCCCGCCTGAACTCGACCGTCGGCGAAACCCTTGACGCCTTGTCGAACCATTCGGACGCGATGAGCGAGCGGCTCGAAACAACCGCGCAAAATTCCGTGACAGCGTTTACGAACCAGACTGAAGCGCTCCACGCCCGCCTGAACGCGACCGTTGGCGAGACGCTCGGGGCGTTGTCGCGCCATTCGGAGGCGATGAGCGAGACGCTCGAAACAACCGCGGAATATTCCGTGACGGCGTTTACCAACCAGACCGAAGCGCTCCACGCTCACCTGAACGCGACAGTCGGCGAGACGCTCGGGGCGTTGTCGAGCCATTCGGACGCGATGAGCGAGCGGCTCGAAACAACCGCGCAACGTTCGGTGACGGCGTTTACGAACCAGACCGAAGCGCTCCACGCCCACCTGAACGCGGCGGTCGGCGAGACCCTTGACGCGCTTGCGAACCATGCCTGCGAGATCGGCACCCGCCTGGAATCGGGAGCGGCCCATTCGGCGGCAGTCCTTGCCAGCCATACCGAAACAGTGCAATCGCGTCTGGCCGCGACCGTGGGCGAGACGCTCGGGGCCTTGACTGGATATTCCGAACAAATAAGCGAGCGGTTGGAGGCGGCCGCGCAGCACTCCGCCGCAGCTTATGCCAACCACGCCGAAGCCCTGCATGAGCGGCTCGCCGCCACGCTCGACGAAACGTTTGGCGCCCTCACGAGCCACGCGGACGAGATGAGCGAACATTTGGCGGCGGCCGCGCGTGGAACCGTTGCGGCTTTCGCGGATCACACGGGAGCGCTGCGCGAGAATTTCGATCTGACCGCGCAACAGGCGATCGCTTCGATCGGCTATCAAGCCAACGATCTCAACGATCGCTTCGCGGAAACCGCGAATGAGGCGATCAACGCGATCGCGACCCATGGCGACCGGGTCAACGAAGCACTCGCCGGCCGGCTCTCGATGTTCGAGGAAACCGTCATCGGACAAGGCGGGGCGATCGCCAGCAGCATCGACGAGCATGCCGAACGGTTTACCGCGACTCTTGCCGATCGCCTGGGTTCGATCGAAACCACGCTCACATTGCAAGGGGGCGACCTAAACGACAAGCTTGGCCTGCGTGCACAGGAGGCCGCCGCGGCGTTGGAGGCGCATATTGAAGCCTTCGAATCGCGAACCGCCGTCAAGGCCGAGGAGGTTGGCGAGGCGCTCGAGAAGCTCATTTCCCGCGTCGATCAAGGACTCGATTCACGCGCGCAAATGCTCAGTGAGACTTTGACGGGCAGAGCCCTCGATATAGCGAGAGCTCTTGGCGAGGGCGGCGGCGATGTGATCCGCGCGCTCGATGAAAAGGCTCAGGAAATCGGCACGGCCATGACGGCTCGCTCGGCCGCGGTCGCCGAGACGCTGGACGGCGGGGTCGCGCACTTCGAGGAGCGCGTCGTCGGCCGTCTTGTGGCGGTTGCTGGAGATCTCGACGCGACGGGCCGCGCCGTCGCCGAAACTCTTGCGTCCAGGACGCGAGAGATCGATCAAACGCTCGGTCTTCATGCCGGCAACATCAACGCGGCGCTGGATCGCGAAGCAGGTCACCTTGGGCAAGTGCTCGCGGGGCGCGCCGAGGAAATCCGCGGCACCATCGCGCAGGCGGTCGAGGATCTCGACACAACACTAGCCGGGCGCGCGGGAGAGATCGGCGAAGGCCTCGCCCAGCGGATCAATGAAATTAGCATGGCCTTGGCGGGCCGCCTTGGCGAACTCGAAGGCGCGCTCGGGGAACGCGGTCAGGCGCTACAGCGAGCATTGGCGACCCGTGCGGGCGATTTGCGCGAGCTTTTCGATACCCGCGGCGAGCAACTGGTCGAGGCTCTATCCGCTCGCGGCAACCAGATTGTTCAGGAGATGACAAGCCTCGGCGAAATCGTCACCCAAACGATCGAGGGCCGGGGAACCGCCATGGTGCGGCACCTCGGAGAGAAGCAGCACGAACTCACGGCGGCGATCGAGCATTCGACGACGCATTTGCGCGCGGCGATCGAAACCGGCGCCGCCGCGTCGGTTGGAGCCCTCGTCGAGACGAATGAAAAATTGCGGACCGGAATGGCCGAGGTGATCGATCGCCTCGTCAACAGCAGTGCGGGATTGCAAAGGGCGATTAGCGCGACCGGCGCCGATTTTGCGGCGGCGGAGCATTCGTTGAGCGAACGCATGGATAATTTCCGCTCGATATTCACCAACGTCGCCGGAGAGATCAATCAACTCAACCGGTCCGCGCGGGCGGCGCTCGACGAAGCAAGCAGCCTTGCTGAAACGATCGCACGCCACAAGGAGGGCTTGGCGAGTTCCGCGGGCGCTCTGTCCGGCCAGCAAGGCGACCTCGATCAAATGCTCACGGCGCGGCGCGACTCACTCGAATCGCTTGTCAACAACATCAAGGTGCGCCGCGAAGACTTGGAAGGCCTGATGCATTCCTTCGCGGAGCGTATCGAGGACTCGTTTGAAAAAGCCGCGGCGCGCGCGCGCGACATCGGCGCCTTCCTGGCCGAATCCTCGCAATCCACCGGCGGAATGATCGACCGGCAATTCGCTGGCATTCGCGCCAATATAGAGCAGGAGCGCGAGAGCACCGCGGCGGCGATGCGCGCCGCCTGCGAGCAGGCCAATGCGGAACTCGCAGGCATTTTCGGGCAAACCACGGAGCGTTTCCAATCCGCGGCGGCGGAGCTGCGCGATATGTCGCGCGAGGTCCAGCGCGAACTCGAAGCGACCCGCGAAGCCTTGCGCCGTGGCGCCGTCGATTTGCCGGGGGAGACGGCGCAGCAGGCGGCTTCCATGCGGCGTGCTGTCGCCGATCAGATCAAGGCGCTCGAGGAGCTGAGCGAAATCGTGACTCGCTCAGGCCGCGCATACGACGTTTCTCAGCCGGCTCCGGTCAATGCCGAACGCGCCGCCCAGCCGGTAGCGCCCCGGCGTGTCGAACCGGCTCGCGCGGCCGAACCACCGCGCGCTCCGGAGCCGCCTCGCCCAGAGTCGCAAAGGCCGGGCTCCGCTGCCCGGCCGGCCAACGCTAAAACTTCCGAACGCGGCGGCGGATGGATCTCGGACCTTCTCGCGCGCGTGGACCGCGAGGAGCCTCCGGTTTCCCCCAACGCCCCCGCTAAACCCACGCAACCGGCGCCACGGTTGGAAGCAATTTCCCTCGATGTCGCGCGGATGATCGATCATGCCGCCGCCGCCGACGCCTGGGACCGCTTTCGCCGCGGCGAAACCAACGCCTTCTCGCGGCGGATCTACGTCGGCCGCGGTCCCCAGACATTCGACGAAATCCGCCGGCGCTACCGGCTCGATCCGGAGTTCCACGCCACGGTCGATCGTTACGTGCAGGAGTTCGAACGGCTCTTGGCCGAACTCGGCCATGATGAGGCAAGCGAGACCGTCGCCAAGACGTATCTTTTGTCGGAGACCGGCAAGGTTTACACCTTGCTCGCCCATGCGGCGGGCAAACTGAACTGAATTGCGCGCGCGCGTCCCGATTAAATGGACTCATTTGATCGATAAGGACGCGTGATCGACAAGGACGCGCTCAAAATCGAACGAGTTGAGGCATGTCCTGAACTAATCGAAAGAGTCGAGCAACTTTCTGGGGCGTGCTCTACGAGCTCGAGACCCGGTGCGATGTCCGCTTTCGCGGGCGAACTCTGGCTTTTTGGGTTCGAACTTTCCCGGTGTCCG
Source organism: Methylocella sp. (assembly GCA_050728715.1). Lineage (GTDB taxonomy): Bacteria > Pseudomonadota > Alphaproteobacteria > Rhizobiales > Beijerinckiaceae > Methylocapsa. The sequence goes on along the minus strand of JBOHJT010000012.1, from coordinate 19,674 downwards.
GAGCGCGGTGCCAGCCGGCCTGTAAGCCGGGTTCTGTATGGCGCGCGGTTTACGCGCGCGCGATGGCCATTCCTCTGGGACGGCCGTTGCTGGCCGCCTCGAGCAACCAACCCGGGCAACGATCCGGAGACGGATCCAAGGATTCCTCAGCCGAGAGCCGAGAAACGCCTCGCGTCGCCCCTATTCGGTCTTGCTCCCGGTGGGGCTTGCCATGCCGCTCATGTTGCCATGCGCGCGGTGCGCTCTTACCGCACCGTTTCACCCTTGCCTTGCGGCGGTTTGTTTTCTGTGGCGCTTTCCCTGGGGTTGCCCCCGCCGGAAGTTATCCGGCACCGTGTCTCCGTGGAGCCCGGACTTTCCTCCACTGCGAAAGCGGTGGCCATCCGGCCAGCTGGCCCGATCCACATAGGCGCCCTGGGCCATTTCGTCAATTATCGAATTGGCAACGCGCACGTGGTACAAAGGCCGCACGGGGATAAATTTCTCTCGCAAATGTCGATTTCCGGCTTGACCCGGCGCACTGGCTAGGGTGTCTGAACGGATTGGGGATTAGCGCGGGAAACGGTAGGAAGAGGCATGAAGAAGATTTTCCCTTTGACGATACTGATCATCTCGTCAATCGCGCTTGCTGACTGCGGCTATACGCCTGAACAACGTGGCGTAAGTGGCGCGGCTCTTGGTGGCGCGACCGGCGCGGCACTCGGCGCGGCCACCGGTGGCGGGGTCGGCGCGGCACTCGCCGGCGGTGCGCTTGGCGCGGCGACCGGCGCGATTGTCGGCGCAAACACCGCGCCACCGCCACCGCCTCCTGGCTATTACGGGCCGCCGCCGCGCTGCGCACGGCTTGGTTATGACGCCTATGGCAACCAAGTCTGCGTGGCATATTACCGCTATTGAAACCCGACAGCTCTTTGCCCGCCACGCTCGATCCCTCGCCCAACCACGGCGAGCGCAAAGGCGGCCGGACGCCAGACTCGATTCTCCTGCATTACACTGGCCTGCCGACCGGAGTGGCCGCGCTGCGGCAACTTTGCGATCCGGCGACGGAAGTGTCCTCGCACTACCTTGTGTGGGAGGATGGACGCCTCTCGCAGCTCGTGCCGGAGGCGCGCCGCGCCTGGCACGCGGGCCGCGGCGTTTGGGCCGGCGAGAACGACATGAACGATGTTTCGATCGGGATCGAAATCGCCAATGCTGGCCTTCGGGGGGGCTCGCCAGCCTATCCATCGGCGCAGATCGAAACCGTCATCGCGCTCTGCCAAGATATTGTCGCGCGCTGGCGTGTCCGGCCCGAGCGAGTGCTGGCGCATTCGGACGTATCGCACGGCCGCAAGATCGATCCCGGCGAACATTTCCCCTGGGGGCGATTGGCCAAGGCCGGAATCGGCCATTACGTGACGCCCTCCGCCATCGACGACGGCCCGCGCCTACAACTCGGCGCCAAAGGCCCGGAAGTCGAGGCCCTGCAAGCGATGCTCGCGAGCTACGGCTACGGCCTCGATATAACCGGCCTGTATGATACCCTGACCGAATCCGCGATCATCGCCTTCCAGCGCCATTTCCGGCCGGCCCGCGTCGATGGGTTCGCGGATCGCTCGACCATCACGACCTTGCGGCGGCTGATCGGCTCATTGGCGAATGGTTAAACCGGAGTCGCTTTCGCCGGACCGGCGTAATAAAATCCGCCGCCGGGATCGAGGCCTTTCAAGGCCCCATCATTGTCCGAAGCGGCCGCCGCCGCGCAGATGACGCTGGAGTAAGACGGCGCAGGTCACCCCGTTCGATGAGCCGGACGCCACCGGATGCGCGATGCAAGGCGCGCAGAGTTCATTCCTGAGCCTCGCCGGCGGCCAGCGGTCCGCCCGCCAGCCGTACCGCCAGACGATCGAAATAGAGGTATATCACCGGCGTCGTGAAGAGCGTCAGGACCTGGCTCACGATGAGGCCACCGACAATGGCGATGCCGAGCGGATTGCGGAGCTCCGAGCCGGTGCCGCTACCGAGCATCAAGGGCAACGCGCCCAGGATCGCGGCGAAAGTCGTCATCAGGATCGGGCGAAAGCGCAGGAGACAGGCTTGGAAGATGGCCTCGCGCGGGGCCAGCCCCTCGGAGCGTTCGGCGTCGAGCGCGAAATCGATCATCATGATCGCGTTCTTCTTGACGATGCCGATCAGCAAGATGATGCCGATGATTGCTATGACATCGAGCTCATGGCCCGATGCCATTAATGCGAGCAGCGCGCCGACGCCGGCCGAGGGCAGAGTCGATAGGATCGTTACCGGATGGATGAAGCTCTCGTAGAGCACGCCAAGAACGATATACATCGTGATCACGGCGGCGATAATCAAAAACAGCTCGTTGGTTGCCGACGCGCGAAACGCCGCGGCGGCGCCTTGAAAGGACGTGACGAAGCCGCCGGGCAGACCGATCTCGTGCTCGGCCTTTTCGATTGCCTCGACGGCGGCGCCGAGCGAGCCGCCTCGCGCGACATTGAACGAAATGGCGGTGGCCGGAAACTGCCCGAGATGCGTAATCAACAACGGCCCTTGGCGCTGGTTTACGTGGACAATCGCGGACAGCGGAACTTGCCCGTTGCTGCCCGAAGCCGACGATGGCAAGTAAAACGAGGAAAGATTGGACAGCGCGCGCTGGAAGGACGGGTCGGCTACCATGATGACCCGGTACTGGTTCGATTGGGTGTAGATGGTCGAGATGATGCGCTGGCCGAATGCATCGTAGAGCGCATTGTCGACGCTGGCCGGCGTAATCCCGAACCGGGCCGCCGTCGCCCGATCAATGACGAGATCGGCCGCTAACCCTTGGCTCTGCATATCGCTGGCGACGTCGCTGAGCTCCGGCAGTTGCCCGAGCCGTTGCATCAGCTTTGGCACCCAGATTTTAAACGCGCCGGGATCCGGGTCTTGCAAGATAAAATGATATTGCGCGCGGCTGACGCTGGAATCGATCGTGAGATCCTGGACGGGCTGCATGTAGAGCGAGACGCCAACGATCCCGGAAACCTCCTTCCGCAGGCGGCGGACGATTTCTTCGGCGCCGAGCGCCCGCTCGTTCCTAGGCTTGAGATTGATCAGAAACCGGCCGCTGTTCAGCGTGGTGTTGTCGCCGTCGACGCCGATGAACGAACTCACGTTGTCGACCGCATGATCGCGCAAGATCGCATCGGCGAGTTGCCGCTGAAGACCGGCCATCGCCTCGAAGGAAACGCTAGGCGGGGCTTCTGAAATCGCCTGGATCATGCCGGTATCTTGCACCGGAAAAAATCCCTTCGGAATCACGACATAGAGCACGATGGTCGTGGCGAGCGTGGCGATTGCAACAAACAGAGTGAGCGGCTGGTGCCGAAGCACGATGTCGAGTGCCCGGCCGTAGCGCGCGACCAATCCGTTGAATGCCCTCTCCCCCATGAGATCGAAGCGGTTGCGCTGCGCCTCGGGGCGATGCCGGATCAGCCGCGCGCTAAGCATGGGCACGAGCGTGAGCGAAACGATCGCCGATATCACGATCGTGACCGCAAGCGTGATCGCGAACTCGTGGAACAAGCGGCCAACCACGTCGCCCATGAACAAAAGCGGAATAAGAACAGCTATCAGGGACACGGTGAGCGAAATGATGGTGAAGCCGATCTGCTCCGAACCTTTGAGCGCGGCCTGCAAAGGCGGATCGCCGGCTTCGACGTAGCGGGCAATGTTCTCGATCATCACGATCGCGTCGTCGACAACGAACCCGGTCGAGATCGTCAGTGCCATCAGCGAAAGGTTGTCGAGGCTGAAACCCACGAGGTACATTGCGCCAAAGGTGCCGACCAGCGACAAAGGCACCGAAAGGCTGGGGATGATGGTCGCTGGAAGAGTCCGCAGGAACAAAAAAATCACGACGACGACAAGCGCCACCGCCAGCGCCAGTTCGAACTCGACATCCGCCACGGAAGCGCGAATGGTCGTCGTGCGGTCGCTCAGCACGTCGACGGTAACGGCGGCCGGGAGATTCGCCACGATCGTCGGAAGCAGGCGCTTGATCGTGTCGACGACCTCGATCACATTCGCCCCCGGCTGGCGGCGGATGCTGAGGATTATGGCCGGCGTAGTATTATCCAAGGCGCCGAGCTTCGTATTTTCAGGGCCGGGGCCAACGCTGGCGACGTCCGAAAGGCGGACCGGACCGCCATTGCGGTAGGCGATGACGAGCGTGCCGTAGCCGGCGGCGCTGGCGATTTGGTCATTGGCGTTGATCGTCGAGGCTTGTGCCGGGCCGTCGAAACTCCCCTTGGGCGAATTGACGTTGGCATTGGCAATCGTGGTGCGAAGATCGTCGATATTGAGGCCATAGGCGGCGAGCGCGGCGGGATTGAATTTGATCCGCACGGCTGGCCTTTGGCCGCCGCCGATGCTTACCAGTCCGACGCCCGGCTGCTGCGAGAGCTTTTGCGCGAGCCGCGTCTCGCTGATGTCCTCGAGCTTGGTCAACGGCAAGGTCTTGGAGGTGACCGCAAGGGTCATGATCGGCGCGTCGGCCGGGTTCACCTTGGCATAGATCGGCGGCGCCGGCAGGCCGCTCGGCAGCAAATTATTGGCGGCATTGATCGCGGCCTGAACTTCCTGCTCGGCGACATCGAGACTTAAGTTCAGGCTGAACTGCAACGTGACGACCGAAGCGCCGGCCGAGCTCGCCGACGTCATCTGGTTAAGGCCGGGCATTTGCCCCAATTGCCGCTCGAGCGGCGCCGTCACCGCAGACGTCATCACCTCGGGGCTTGCGCCGGGAAGAAACGTTTGCACCACGATCGTCGGATAGTCCACTTCCGGGAGGGCGGAGAGAGGCAGAAATTTGTAAGCAACGCCGCCGGCCAGCATGATCGCCGCCATAAAAAGCGTGGTCGCGACCGGGCGCAGGATGAAAATGCGCGATGGATTCATCGGCCGGGCCTAGCGCGGGACGCCGGTTCGCGCCAAGTCATGGCTGACCCCCGGAATGCCCGCCGTGCTCGCTTGGATGCTGGCTTTCGTGGTGGCTTTCCCCGGGCGCCGCGGCGTCTGCTGGCCGCGCCGTCCCGCCGCCGTTGGACCCATCGGCGGTGGAAATCAACACCTTTGCTCCGTCCCGCAAACGGTCGGTGCCGTCGACGACAACTCTATCGCCAGGCGAAAGGCCCGCGTTGACCGCGAACATTGCTCCGTCCAGCGGTCCAAGATCGACGGTTCGTGCCGATACCGTATTATTCGCGCCGACGACGTAGACATAAATGCCAGGGGCGCCGTGCTGGACCGCGATCGATGGCACGGTCACGACGCCGCGCAAGGATTTGATCAAGAGCCGTGCATTAACGAACTGATTCGGAAAGAGCTTGTCATCTAGGTTATCAAAGTTGGCACGCAACTTCACCGTGCCGGTCGTTGGATCGATCTCGCTGTCGAGCGCCTCGACTTTGCCAACCGAAAGGGGGGTGACATTGGCGCGGTCGTATGCGGTGACCTCGAGCGCCCTCCCAGCACGCATCGCCGCCATGATTTCCGGAATATCGTCCTCCGGCACCACGAAAATCACCGTGATCGGATGCATTTGGGCGACCACCACGAGGCCGGGGTCGGTGGTCTGCACAAAATTGCCGGGATCGACCAAACGCAGACCGATGCGGCCATCGACGGGCGAAACGATGTGCGCGTAAATGAGGTTCAGCTTCTGATTATCGATCTGGGCTTGATCAAGCTTGACCGAACCCTCGAACTGCTTGACGATAAACACTTGGTCCTCGGCCTGCTGGAGCGCGATCGATTTCTGCTTGGCGAGGGTTTGATAGCGAGCCAGATCCATCTTCGCTTGATCGAGAAGTCCCTGATCGTGGACGAGCTGACCCTCGAATTGAGCTTCGGCCAATTGAAACGGGCGCGGGTCGATCTGCGCCAGAAAATCGCCTTTCTTTACCGATTGGCCTTCCTTGAAGCCCACTTCGAGCAGTTGACCGTTGACCTGGGTCTTCACCGTCACGGTCGCAAGGGGCGTCACCGTGCCGAGGGCAGTCACAACGACCTTTATGTCTCCGGTGCCGATGGTGGCCACGCCGACCGGCTGCGGCGCGGTTTTTTCCCCGCCGCGGCTCGAGTCCTTCGGCGCCAAAAGCGTCCCGACGATCCGGTAAACGCCGAACCCAAGCAGGACGGCGATGCCAAGAAGAAAGACCGGCCGTAACCGCGATCCCGGCTTTGCCTTGGTACCGGGCGGCATGGCCTTGTCTTCGCGAAGGACGGTGCCGCCGTCGCGGAGAAGCATGTCATCGGAGGCCTCTGTCTTGGCACCATGGGTCCGGTCATCCATATCTTAGCATCCAGTGCCTGGCCGTTTCATGTACCTAGCTCATGGGAAAAACGGCCGATCATTCTTCCAGAGCATCTTACGGCCGCTGTTCCGTGGCATGAAGGTTTCGTAATGTGACCGCTTCCACAGCCGATCGGCCTTTAGCGTCGCCACCACAATGGCTCCAATCAATAGGCGGAGATCATCAAAATTGCCTGAACCGCCGGACTCACCGTTGCAACGGGACTAATTTCCGCCAGGCATAGCCGCGCAATGCCCCTTAAAGCCGAGGAATAAGAGGATTTCTTGTCGCCAACTCCACGTTGCTTGGCAACAGTTCCGTATCCCATCCCCCGCCAAGCGCCTCGATTAGCGCGACGGTGGCAAGAAACCTGTCCTGTCTTACCGTTAGCGCGGACACTTGGTTGGAAAGCAACATGGCTTGGCCGACGACGACTGCGGTGAAGTTAACCGTGCCGGCCTTATATTGATTGAGCAGAACATCTACCTCCTGCTGCGCCGACTTGACCGCGTCGTTGGCGACCTTCTGCTGGCGCGCCAATATGCGAACCGCGGCTAGCTCGTCTTCAACCTGCTGAAAGGCCGTCAACACTGTCTGCCGGTAATTTGCGACGCTTTGATTGTAGGTTGATACCGCGGCCTCGACTTGCGCGTCGTACAGGCCGCCGTTGAAAACGGTTTGCACAGCGGAACCGGCGACCGTCCAGACCTCATTGGCAAGGGTGAGCGCAAGCGCTCCGGTTCCGGTGAAACCAAACATGCCGGTAAGCACGACGTCCGGGTAATAAAGGGCAACGGCGGCGCCAATCAAGGCATTTTCCTGCTGCATAATCCGTTCGGCCGCGGCGATATCCGGACGCCTTTCCAACAATGTCGAAGGCACCCTCACGGGAATATCGGGAGGCTTGAAGCCGAGGGGCGTGGCCGCGATCGTCAATTCCGCTGGCGTTTTGCCCATCAAAACCGCGACCGCATGCTCGAACTGCGCCCGCATGACGCCGACATTGATTGCCTGGGACTGAGTGGATAGGACCTGCGTCCGCGCGGTGGCGACGTCGGCCAGCGAGGCCGTGCCGGCGTCATATTGATTTTGGGTAATCGCCAGTGTCTTCTTGTAATACACGACCGTTTCATTAAGCAGTTCCTGCAGCGCATCCGCCGCCCGTAGATTGTAATAAGCGGTGGCGAGCAGGGACTGGGCGGAGAGCTTGGCATTGGCGAGATCGGCGGCGGAGACTTGGGCGCCGGCGACGTCGCTTTCCACCGTGCGGCGGATCTTGCCCCATAAATCGAGATCCCAACTGCCATTGGCAGCCAAAGTGGAGATCGCTCTAGTGACCCCGGTGCCTAGCGGGCTGCCAATTGCCGCCGCCCCGAAATGGGAGCCCGTAACATCGTAACTGAAGTTGACCGTCGGAAACAGGCCAGCCTGCGCCTCCTTGATGACGGCGAGCGTTTGCCGGTAGGCCGCCTCGGCGGCGGCGACGGTCTGGTTGGAGATTTCGACTTGCGGCTCGAATGAATCGAGCTTCGTATCCTTGAACACCGACCACCAGGGGCCGCGGTCGATGTCGTCGCGCGGAGTAGCGCGTTTCCAGCCTTTCAGCTCTTTGTAGGCGACAGGTTCGGGCGCGGACGGGCGCAGATAGTCGGGTCCCACGCTGCAGGCGGCCGGACCGAGGGCGATGATCGCGGCCGAAAAGCCTGCCCAAGCTTTCCATCGAGGCTCGCGCATGGGCCACATTGAACGTACTTGCTCTGGACGATTCTGTTCGATCGCCGGGCCAGTGCGAAAAACGAAGTTAGGCCCGTTTGCCATCGATGACGGATTTCCGGCGAAGCTAGCAACATAAATGCGGCGAGATAATGCGGCGAGACCAAGGGCAAAACCGGTTGGCGCCGAGAAAACGGTCAGGCGCCGCTTTCAAGCCGTCCGGAAGCCGTTCGCGGAAGCGCCTTCGGTTTCGAGAACATCTCCTGAGCTCGCCGAACGATCGATCGGGTTGAAGTCAGGCGAGCAGCGCGGCACGAAACGCCGCGCGGCGCCCTTGGCCTCGATCGCTTTCCTGATTTTAGGGCTCTTGCGCGAGCCGGGCGGAGCACGCCGGATGCCCCCGGCGTGCGGAGAGTCGTCCATGACAACGAGCTCATCTGGTTTGAGTGTAGCAGCTGGGATTTGAGATTTCCGCCGCTGGCGCGGGAAATCGCAACCCGCGTTCCATCTCAAGGGGCCAAGCTTGGCGAGCGGTTCGACCCTGGCTTACAAAGGGACGCTTGAATTGAGTGGGATCGCGCGGAAAACGTCTCATTTTGGCCATTTGCCGCGCGCGCCCAAAAGGACGCCGCCATAGTATGGGCTCAGTTCTCGGGGGTGAATCGGGCAGCCTGATCGCTGCGGCGCCCTCAAAGGACCGGCGCCGCAAACAGACAATGAAGGCTGGTAAGGACACGCTCTATCGTAACTTGTCGCCCGATTCAAATCCCCATTTCATAGCAATCGCGTAAGGGTCACATTCCTCGTCCTTACGCTGCCGGAGAGCACCATGCGCCGCTCAACGGTGGTGCGCCCGAAGTTGCCGAGGCAGCCGCAAGCGGCAGCGCAAGGCGATCGGAACCGTCATCGCATCCTCGCTTCCGGGTGGCACGGGTCGCGCCATTCCAGCCGCATGTCGATGGCGGAACGCTCGATCGGCTTGAAACCGAGGCGGAGGTAGAAACGCAGCGCTTGCGCGTTGCTGGCGAAGACCGAGAGCCGCACCGGCAAGCCCGCCGCCCGCGCCTCGTCGAGGACGCCGTTCAAGAGGCTGGCGCCGATGCCGCGCCGGCGCTGGGAGGCGATAAGCGCGATGTCGACGATGAGCACCGCGTCCGGCGTGCGCGCGGTGACGATCCGGCCGATCGGCGCGCCGTCCCATTCGACGATCTCGAAGCGGGCGTCCGGATAGCTCGCGCGGTAACTTGCCGATTGTCCGGCGAACTGCTGCCGCATTAGCTGCTCGCGAAGCGTCGCGTCGAGAAAGGATAAATCCTCGCCTGGCGGGCGCGAGCTGCGGAAAAGGTCGAAGAGAAACTTTTCGTCGGCCTCGCGCTCGGGCCGACGGCGGACGCGGCCGGCGGCGGAGGCGATGGCCGTTGGTTCCCCGGCCGGCATCGTCATCGCTGCGGGCCGGAGTTTGGATCATTGCCGCGACGGGAAGATGCCCTGCAACGCGATGATGTAGTTCATGGCCAGCACCGGCTGGATGTTAGGATGCGGCTGCGAACCGCCGCTGGGCTGTATGGTCGCAGGATCGAGCGTGACCGGCGCCGTCATCGGCGGCTTGGAATAGATGTTAACTGTTTCTCGCCCGGTGACAACGCTTTGGGCAAGGTCGGCCCCGCTCGGCGATGAGGCAGTTGCGCCGGCGTTGTTGGCGGCGACCCCATGGCTATGCGAGGGCATCTGGCCGACTGTCAGCGTCACCGTTTCCGAGCCCGTTTGCTCGCCGATAACATAGGGCGAAAGACCAGGCCCCTGCCCCATACCGACAGGCACGCGGCCTTGCAAATTCGGCAGGGCGAAATTGGTCACGCCGTCGCCGCCATAGGTGGTTCCGAGGAGCGAGAACAGCGCCGTGTTCTGCGAGATGCTCAGTAGCTGGCCGTTGCACAAGGCCCAGCCTACCGGCGCGAAGTTGAAGCCAACGAGGAAGATCTGTCCGAGGAATGGTTGAGCCATTGGATTACCTCCGTGGGGGCGCCGGTGACCGGCGCGACTATATTACGCCGCGGCGCGCTATCTGCATAGCTTAGAGATTTTATAGCTTTGTCTACGCCTCCATCTAATTTCCGGACACGACTGTGCCGACAAGTTGGAAAAAGCCGGCGCTGTTCGCTTCATAGAGGTTGGGGGTGGAGCCGGCGCTGACTCCTGTAGTGCAGGCGCCGCATGCAAACACGACGTGAAATGGCGTGCCGGTAGGCGTTGTCGGCGCGTTACCGTTTACACTCGTGAACAAGCCAGAGGTCCCGGTCGCGGTAAAGCGTCCGGAGGTGACGGAGTTATCTCCCGTTGCAATCAGGGTTACTGTCGTCGAAACCCCCGCGCCGGTGTACTCAAAGAGTTTGGAGGTGCCGGAAGTGGTGGGATTGCCGACTACTTGATAGTAGAGCGTGCCTTGCACGGCCGGCAATGTCGGCGGGTCTGCGGTCCCTTGGTACAAACTGAATTGGGCGGCGGGTGGTCCTTGCGGCCCGGCCGGACCTGTTGGTCCTTGCGCGCCAGCCGGTCCCGCGGGGCCGGTCGCCCCGGCCGGTCCCGCCGGGCCGGTCGCGCCCATTGGCCCTTGCGGGCCCGTGAGTCCTATCGGCCCTTGCGGCCCGGTGAGCCCTATCGGCCCCTGCGGCCCGGTGAGCCCCGTTGGCCCGGCTGGCCCTGCTGGCCCGGTGAGCCCAGTTGGCCCGGCTGGTCCCGTGAGCCCTATCGGCCCCGGTGGCCCTGTTGGCCCCGGCGGCCCCGGCGGCCCCGCCGTTCCCGCGAGAGTGACCTCGAGTTCCATAGGATGGCTAGTTCCCAAGTTTTCCTTGCTGTCGAGCGCAAGTGTTATGGCCGACTGGGCGGAGGGTACAAAAGTAAGCCCGAAGTTCGTCCTCGCACCGCTCTGCCAATCCTTCACCGCCTGGGTCACATCGATCAGAATGAAGTTTTTCATGTTACTCGGGGCGACCGAAACCTTGAACACCGGGGTTGGAAACTTTGGCGGGGTATTGGCAGTGGTCAGCGTGCCCTCGGTCCACGCGCCGTTCAACTCGAAGATTTTGATCGTGCCGGAGGGGCCCGAGAGATTATCCACGCGTTTCACAAAGACGCGGAGGAAGGCTTGTTGGACCGTGGCGCCAGCGGGCAAGGCCGTAAGGTCGAAGCGCACGAATCCGGCCTGGTTGTGGCCTCCGGCGTTGCCAACCAATATTTGTTGCTCGGCGCCCATTGGTTGAAAGGGATTTTGATCGTCGGTGAAAGTGTCGTCAGTGACATTGAGTGTGTTCGCGGCGAAGGCGGAACTCGCGAGCGCACCGATCAACGCCGCGCTCAGTGCTAGGGAGCGCGCGCCGTTGCGAAACGTTTGTCTGGTCCTCATTGAAAGCCCCCTTAGTCCGTAAAGAGATGAGTTGCTCAAGATCTTTTAACAGTTAATATTTACAGTGAACCATAACCTTGTCCATAGAGTCAACAAGACTCTATGAGCGGAAGGAATGCCGTGGTTCCATTGCGGACGACGTAGTTCGCGAAGCGAACGCAACGGAAGCAGCCGGCTGGGGGGAGCGGTTGGAACGGTGACCGCGACAAGCCATCTATATGCCATGGCGGCGCAGGATCGATTGGGCGGAATATGTAGCTTAGGTTAAGTACGCAGTCTAAGCGGACACCGCCAATAGTGTCGCCCCGCTTCCTCCTCCCGTGAAACTTTTTGGCACGATTGACCCGCGAGGCGAACTTAATCTTCACGAGGCGAGCGAATGGGGATGGCGCGCCTACCGCGAATCGCGCTTGGCCTGCATGTTTTTGGTGTGCTGGCTGACCGCGCCGAGTTTTGCGGGATTGCGCAGCGAATACGCCGGCGTGCTCTTGGGATTGAGCCCTTCATCGGCGGCGCGTCCCGGCGAGGGCCGGGTGGAGTTTGCTTCGGCTGCCCGGCGAAGTTCGAGGGCGCGCCGCGCCGCGTCGATCAAATCCTGGCGGGCGGCCTTGGCCTCGCGGCGCGTGACCTCCTTGTTCAGCCGTTGCATGGCCGCCGCGAGGACGTCACGCTTTTCCCGCGTGCCGCTATCGTCCGTGGCGGCGCGCGCGCCCTTTGGCGCGGCCTTGCCGCGCAGCTCCCGGCGCTGGCGCGCGGCAATATCTTGCGCGCGATCGCGCCGCTCGCGCACGAGCTTGCGCAGCTCCGCCAAATCCCGGTCCGGCAGAAGTCCCAATGCCGGATGGTGGGTTTTTTCCACGAGGGTCAATTCATCCGCGCCGAGCAACCGGCGTTCTTGCTTTATGCTGCGTGCCATGCGCAGATTCCTCCTCAAAGTGCGAAAATTCAAGCGCGGACCCAACGCGCCGTCCCCATTACCGCCGGCATCGCTCCGCCGTCAACAAACGTTCGGGCTCCGCGATTCCAGAAACCCTCGCTCAAATAGGCCGCTCGAATGTTCTCATATTCTTGAACTGAATAATGTCGCCACTCTCGACCTCATCGGCATTCGCCATCGGGAAGAAACCGCCGGCGGAGGCGACGCCAAAACAGCGCGCGCCGTCATGCTCGCGTATTTCGCCGAGTTCGACGAGTTCGAGAACCAAGGCGCGGCTGACGAGCGCCCACAGATCGCCGCGCACATGGAGATAGGGTTTAACGCCGCCGAAGGCGGCTTTTTCGAACCGAACCGGATGTCTGCTACCCGCTTCGACCCGATCCCCAACATTGGTCAAAAAGCGCAAAACCTGCGCCGGTTTTCGGCGCGCAGCAATCATTTCCACGGCAAGGAAAGGCGCGTCCTCGACTATTATTCCGACCTTCTCGACGGGCGTGACGAGAACATAGCCGCCAGAATCCTTGCGCAAGATCGTCGAGAAAAGCCGCACGAGGGCGGGCCGGCCGATCGGCGTGCCCTGATAAAACCAGGCCCCGTCGCGCGCGATCCGGATGTCGATATTGCCGCCGCAAAACGGCGGATTTCATTTCTCGACCGGGGGGAGCGCCCTTTGCGCCGGTCCGCCCTTCGCCTCCGTCACGCCTTGGCCGGCTCCCGTGGAGCACATGGCCGTAGCCAAGGTTTCGATATTCAAAGTCGCGCCGCCGGCGCCGGGCTGCTTTCCGCGCCTAGCAATAAACTTTTCGGTCATAATCTTTGCCCCATTGCCATGCCAACATCGAAAAGTTTTGATCGTTCGCCTCGCCGGCTATACAGCGATGATTGTAACGCGTGATATTGCCGCGCGAGTGGCGGGGCGAGACGCGGCGATTCGTTCAGGCAACAAGCCATAAGGCCAAACCATCCATGCCGGAAGCCATTACGGCCTCGCTCGAAGCCGCCGTGACGCGTACCGCCGAGGCCGCGCTGGAGCGGATCACCGCGGCACGGAGTTCGATCGAGGCCATCATCCTCGGTCAGGGGCAAGTTGTCGAGCAGGCCTTGATAACGCTTCTTTCGGGCGGGCACGGCTTGCTCGTCGGCGTGCCGGGACTAGCCAAAACCAAGCTTGTCGAAACCCTTGGCGTCGTTCTCGGCTTGCATACGCGCCGCGTCCAGTTCACGCCCGATTTGATGCCCGCCGATATTCTCGGCTCCGAAGTCCTCGAGGAAACCGCCGACCGGCGCCGCAGTTTTCGTTTCGTGCGCGGACCGGTCTTCGCCCAACTGCTGATGGCCGACGAAATCAACCGGGCAAGCCCCAGAACCCAGTCGGCGCTGCTCCAGGCGATGCAGGAATATCACGTCTCGGTCGCCGGCGAACGGCACGATCTGCCGCGCCCCTTTCTCGTGCTCGCGACGCAAAATCCGCTGGAGCAAGAGGGCACATACCCACTGCCCGAGGCCCAGCTCGATCGCTTTCTCATGCAAATCGATGTGGTTTATCCCGAGCGCGCGGCCGAACGCCGGATCCTCATCGAGACAACCGGCGATGCCAGCGCGGCGCCAAAACCCGCGATGAGCGCCGACGATCTCATCGCGACGCAGCGGCTCGTGCGCCGGCTTCCGGTCGGGGAAAGCGTGATCGAAGCCATTCTCGATGTAGTCCGTCTGGCGCGCCCCGGCGAGGGCGATCCGGCGGTCACCCAGCATATCGCCTGGGGTCCCGGACCCCGCGCGGCGCAGGCCTTGATGCTCGCAACCCGCGCCCGCGCCCTCCTCGGCGGCCGGCTTTCGCCTTCCCGCGACGATGTCGTGGCCCTCGCCGTCCCGGTGCTCAAGCATCGCATGGCGCTCACCTTTGCCGCTCGGGCCGAGGGCGAGACGGTCAGCGATCTCGTCAGCCGGTTGGCCAAGCGGCTCGGCTGAACGATGCCCGCGGTCCGGCTTTTGGAAAAAAATGCAAGCCGAATTGCGGCTCGCCATCAAAATCATGCGCTCGAGATGGCGCAACGACTCCCCGGCCTCGTTGCCGCGGCAAGGGAGGTTGCGGCGAGCGTCTTGCATGGTGTCCATGGACGAAGGCGCGCCGGCGAAGGCGAGACTTTTTGGCAATTTCGCCCCTTCGTCGCGGGCGAGGCTGCGGGCCGGATCGATTGGCGCCGCTCCGCCAAGGACGAACGTCTCTATGTTCGCGAGCGCGAATGGGAAGCGGCGCATACGGTTTTCATCTGGATCGATCGCTCCCCTTCCATGTGGTTTGCGTCCAATCTCGCGCTGCAGCCGAAAATAGATCGCGCGCTCGTGCTCGGCCTCGCTGCCGCCGATCTTCTTATACGCGGCGGCGAGCGGGCAGGCCTTCTTGGCCTGACGCCCGCTCTCGCGGTCAGAAATATCGTCGAACGGTTCGCGGAAGTTCTGCTGGCACGGGAAGCCGCCGCCGGCTACGCGCCGGAGGAGCTGCCTGCGGCCGTGAACCTGCCGCGCGATGCCCAGGCCATTCTGATTGGCGACTTTCTCGCCGATCCGGCGCTGATTTCGGCCGCGATCGAGAGCGTTTCCGCACGCGGGGCACGCGGTCATCTTGTAATGATTGCCGATCCAGTCGAAGAGACTTTTCCATTCTCTGGCAATACCGAATTCGTCGATGTCGATTCGGAGGCGAGGTTGCGCGCGGGCCAGGCGGAAACATTCCGCCAAGACTACATCCGCCGCCTCGGTCTTCATCGCGAGGCTATTGCCACTTCGGCGCGGGCGCGGGGGTGGACCTTGACGGTGCACCGGACGGACAGACCCGCCACCGGGGCTTTGCTTGCCTTGCGGGTCCAACTCGATGCCAATGCCGGTTCGGCGCCTCATGCCCAGCGAGGAGTCGCCCGCTGATGCCCGGCCTTCCGCTCGCTTTCACTTTTCCGTTCGTCCTCGCCGCGCTCGCGGGCTTGCCACTCTTGTATTTTCTTCTGCGCATCACGCCGCCGCGCCCGGCGCTCGTGCCGTTTCCGCCGCTGCGGCTCATTCTGGGTCTGCGCCCGAGGAACGAGACCGCGTCGCACACGCCCTGGTGGCTGCTGCTCTTGCGTCTTGCGATCGCGGCCAGTCTCATTTTCGCGATGGCCGGACCGGTGCTGAATCCGGTGCCCGCGGGCGCGGCGCGCGAGGGATCCTTGCTCATCGTGTTGGACGACGGCTGGCCGGCGGCGCCGGGCTGGGAGCGCAGAATCGCCGCTGCCGCACGCAGAATCGCGGCGGCGGAGCGAAACTCTCAGCTCGCCGCGCTCGCGGCGGCGTCGGAGGCGGGTCGCGACATTGTGCCCCTCGAACCGGCCAAGGCGCTTAATCGCCTGCGGGCGCTCAAGCCTGTGCCGTTTGTTCCCGATCGGCTGCCGGTTTTTTCCGCGATCGAAAAATATGCCACCGCGCAGCAAAAAAAACCCGCGATTGTTTGGATCGCCGATGGACTCGATCGCGGCCATGCGCGGGAGTTCGCCAGCAAGCTTGCGGCTGTTTCCAGCGAACTCACTCTTGTGACGGATTCAACAACCGTTCGCGCGCTCGCGGGCGTGCAAAACCGAACCGGCCGCCTCGATGTGCGGGTGCTCCGCGCGGCGCTTTCCGGCGCCAAGCTTGCCGGCCCGGAGCGGGGGGTTGTCCGCGCGCTCGACCGCAAGGGGCTTCAGCTCGGCGAAGCATCGTTCGATTTTGGCACGGCGAACGAGACACAAGCCAGTTTCGAGATGCCCGTTGAATTGCGCAACGAGATCGCCCGCCTCGAAATCGCTCGCGAACATTCCGCGGCGGCGGTTTTTCTTCTCGACGAGCGCTGGCGCCGCCGCCGGATCGGCCTCGTCAGCGGTGAAACGGCGGACATCGCGCAGCCACTGCTTGCGCCAAGCTATTATCTCACGAAGGCGCTCTCCCCCTTCGCGGACATCCGCGAGGCAAGACCCGCCGTCACCGATCCAATAGGCTCCCTTCTCGATGACCATGTGGCGATCATGATCCTCGCCGATGCCGGCGTGGTGCCAGGTCAGGCGCATGACGGCCTCGCGCGTTTTGTCGAGGACGGCGGAATCCTCCTGCGCTTTGCCGGAACCCATCTCGCCGCGGCCTCGGCCTCTGGCGATCTCGTTCCTGTCCGGCTGCGCCGGGGCGGCCGCGTGCTGGGCGGCGCGATGTCCTGGGATACCCCGAAAAAACTTGCGCCCTTCGACCGCGAGAGTCCATTTTTTGGCCTGGCCGTCCCCGACGAGGTAACCGTTACGCGCCAGGTGCTCGCCGAACCAGACCCCGGCCTCTCGGCCAAGACCTGGGCGCGGCTTTCGGACGGAACTCCGCTCGTGACCGCGGCGCGGCAAGGCAAGGGGCTGATCGTCTTGTTCCACGTCACGGCGGACACGACGTGGTCGAACCTGCCGATTTCGGGATTGTTCGTGGATATGCTGCGCAAAATCGTTGCTCTGTCGGTGGAGACCGCGAAGGATGCGGACTCGCAAGCCGGCGCCGGGACGAAAGTCCTTGAAGCCGCGACCTTCGCGCCGAGCCGGAGCCTCGACGGTTTCGGTGTCCTTGGTCCCCCGCCGCCAAACGCGACGCCGATTCCCGCCGGGTTCGAAGGTATCGCGGAACCCGAGCATCCGCCGGGTTTTTATGGCCCACCCGATGGCCTGATTGCGGTCAACGCTCTGGGACCGAACGAAACGCTCAAGGCGGCGGATTATTCGGGGTTTGGCTTTATCGACGAGCCCCTGCGCGACGATGGCCCGGTCGATCTCAAGCCCTGGCTGCTCGCTGCCGCGTTTCTCTTATTTGCCGCCGATACCTTGGCCTCGCTTTGGCTCTCGGGTAGCCTGCGCGGGCGCGCGGGGCGTACCGTCGCTTGCCTTGTTCTCTTTGCCGTCGGCTCCTCCATGCTGGTCCCGGCGCGGGTCACGGCCGAGTCCGCCGCCGCAAACGTGTCCCCGCGCGATATTGGCGCCGCATTGACGACGAGGCTCGCTTATGTGGCAAGCGGAGATGCCAGGGTCGACGAGGTGAGCAGGCAGGGGATGATAAGCCTTTCGCGGGTGCTTGCGCGGCGCACGTCGCTGACGCCCGGCGATCCTGTCGCGATCGATCCGGCGCGGGATGAATTGAGTTTTTATCCGCTTCTATATTGGCCTATCGTGGCGTCGCAACCGCAGCCCCCGCACGCGGCGATCGCCAAGGCCGCCCTCTTCATGAAACAGGGGGGCACAATTATTTTCGATACCCACGACGCGCTCGCTTCGCGACCCGGCGGGCCGCCGACGCCCGAAGCCAAATGGCTGCGCAACTTGCTCGTTGGCGTCGATGTGCCAGAACTGGAACCCGTTCCCGCCGACCATGTGGTGACGAAAACCTTCTATCTCATCGAGGGTTTCGTTGGCCGCTACACGACGGGCGCGACTTGGATCGAGGCGCTGCCCCCCGCCCCCGCCGATGGCGGCCCGCGCCCGGCCCGCGCGGGCGACAGCGTCTCGCCGATCATCATCACCGCCAACGATCTAGCGGCGGGCTGGGCCAGCGACCCCGACGGCGACAGCCTCTATTCGCTGCTGCCGGGCGGGCAGCGCCAGCACGAGCTCGCGCTGCGCGGGGGTGTCAATCTGGTGATGTACACGCTCACCGGCAATTACAAATCCGACCAGGTCCATGTGCGCGACCTTTTGGAG
This sequence comes from Methylocella sp., assembly GCA_050728715.1. Classification (GTDB taxonomy): domain Bacteria; phylum Pseudomonadota; class Alphaproteobacteria; order Rhizobiales; family Beijerinckiaceae; genus Methylocapsa. Next base: position 1,560 of record JBOHJT010000012.1, on the reverse strand, counting down.
CGCCTCGCGCATTGAAGGGTAATAACTGGACGGTTTTTGTCCGCGTCAACTCAGGAAAGCCAAAATTATCCACGGATTTTGCAGGAGAACGAAACCGCGTTTCCCGTGCTTCCCCGTCCTCGGAGCGTTTATTATGTCGATGCAGCCTTGCGCCGGCGTTTCATCTGTTGGCTTGTCTTCGTCCTCCCACGACGATTTAATCCGAGACCAGTTCAGCCGGCAGGCCGAGCTATTCGCCCAATCGCCGGAACTCCATGGCGATGCCCAAGTGCTGCTGCTTGTGGATTGCGCGCGGCCGAAGCCGAGCGACGAGTCGCTCGACGTCGCTTGCGGACCCGGCACGGTTGTTGCGGCGTTTGCCGGACGCGTGCGTCGTGCCGTCGGCCTCGATGCGACCGAGGCTATGTTGGATCAGGCCCGTGCGCTAACGGCCGAACGAGATTTCGTCAACGTCGAATGGCGATTGGGCGATGTATACCGTCTTCCATTCGCCGATGACTCATTTCATATCGTGAGCTGCCGTTTCGCATTCCACCATTTCGAGGAACCGGCGAAGGCGTTCGCAGAAATGCTGCGGGTTTGCCGTTCCGGTGGGCGCGTTGTCCTATGCGACGGTGTGGCCTCCTCCGACCCGGCCAAGGCAACAGCGTTCAATGCAATGGAACGCCATCGCGACCCGTCAACCGTGGAATTTTTCCCCTTGCAGCGCCTGATCAGCTTGTTCACTGATATCGGGGACCCGCCGCCCGTTGTCGTTCGGTTCCAAATCGCTTACGAGAGCGAGCGACTGATCGCGAAATCATTTCCGGTAGACGATGATCGCGAGACACTTCGCCGGCTGATCGATGAGTTGATCGCAACCGATGCGATGGATGTAGGCTCGAACCCCGGTGGGACGAGGTTTACCTATCCGGCGGTTGTGCTGACCGCGACGAAGCTTTGAGCGCCTTTCCACGGTTCTGTGTTCAGCGCTGGACCACGCCCATTGTTGAAACCACGCGCGCGTCGTGTTCTGCGCTCGATCCAAAGCGATCTTTCCGCGCGGCCATATGCGGTTCGGACCCACGCAAAAAGGCGGCGTCAGCGCCGCAGTGTTGATCGCGTTTTTAAAGCGATCGATTGCCGGCAACGGAATTTTAACCGGGCTCGTGCTGGAACGGCGACGCTGGATCTCTCCTCGCGCATGGGGAGAGAGGGCGGTATGAGGGAGCAGCTTTACGCGGTGCGAGCCCGGAAACTTAAAGCATTCATTTTTGAGAATGATCGTGGGCAGTCGTAGTGTGTTTGTGGGCGAGCTCACTATGTTTGTGAGCCGCAGCGGCGTGCTCCTTCGCTTCTTTGTGCTCGCCGAGCTCGTGATGATGGGCCGCCTGATGGTGATGATGCGCGGCAGCATGGTGGTGAGCGGCTGCCCCATGATGATGCTCACTCGCCGGATGCTTCAGTATCTGTGCCATTTACCTAACTCCTCCCTGCGATTAAACAATCGACTATTTTCCCCGAATGACGGGAGAATGACAGTTCACCGACGTTAGAATTATTCTGGAAGTCCGCAGACAT
>JBOHJT010000011.1:0-24921 GCA_050728715.1 Methylocella sp. | reverse complement strand
GCCGGACCCGGGAGTATTCAGAAAGGGACGCGATTTTGCCGCTTGGCTTGACGCCGCGGCAAAACTCAAGCGGCGGCAAGCCAACGCTCGGGGCCATCACCAAGGTGGGCAACCGATACATAAGGAAATTGCTCGTGCTGGCCGCAACCTCGCTGCCGCACGCCGTGGGCAAGCGCAAGGGCGGGTTGCGCGACTGGATCGTCGCGCTGCTCGCGAGAAAGCCGGCGCGGCGCGTGACCGTGGCGCTGGCCAACAAGCTCGCCCGGATCGTTTTTGCGATGATTATTTGCGATGATGAAGAGCGGGGAAAGCTTCCGCGCCGAAATGTTCGCGAAAGCGTAAGATGCCGCTCACTTGGCTCACAGCGCCATGGTGGGCGCGCTCGCGAGCGGCTTGCTCCCGCCCTGCTACCCCACGCTTCCCTGTTACCCCCCGCTTCGGGCACGATCCCAAGAGACATTCACCGGGATTTTGCAAGTTTGAGTTTGGCAAGCGCGAAGAGAGGTGATGAACGACAATGGTTGCTACCGGAGGCCAGGAAAGCCCGGCAATCGTACCGGGCGCAAAGCTCGCATTTTTGATGGGAATCCCGGCCGTCGGACTTCATCAGGGCCAGCGGCCAAATACGCCGCACCAAAAGGCCGGACATATGACCGCAGTCAACCGACTCGTTCGAAGCAAGAAAGTGCTTGCCATCCGAGGCCGTCCACATAGGTGCGACTGGGGCGCCAGAGCACTCAACGCCTCATACATCCGGCGGCTTGAGTTGAGTTGGATTGCGTGGAACAATTGTAAGTCCGGCGGATTGGGGCGGAAGAGCGCATGCGTCAATGGAGCTGGTACGGCGGAGCCTGCACGAGTGGCGCCGCGGCGTCGAGAATCTCGCGCCGGTTGCGCGAGCGTGGCGGATAGATGCGCTGGCGATTGATGATCTCCTTTGTGCGTTTGGCTTCCTCGCCCTTCGCCGCAACCTGGCGGTCCCAGCCTTCCGTATAGACGGCTCCCCAGGGACCGAGATCGAGGCACGTGACATACCAGTCGATTTGCAGCGGCAGCATCGGCGCGCCCAAAAGATCGCTGACGGCATTGTAACCAGCGAAGCGCCCCATTGGACGCGCGTGCTGGCACGACATGACGGAAGCGTGGGTGCCGTCTATGGGCAGCCACCCGGCATCCCCGGCGGCGAACTCCGCCCGCATGCCCTCGATCCTTAGGTGGGCATCGACGGGCAGGCGGCCTAGCCGGTCGCGCAGGACCGGAAAGCACGCCGTCAACGGATCGGCTTGCATGCCGGCGCACCAAACCACCGTGGCCGCCGGAATTCGCTCGCGTGTCGCAAGGGTCGCGCCTTGCGCGTCGATGGAGGTCACGGCAATGCCGGGGCGTGAATCCACACCAAGACTTTCGAGAGCCTCGGCGATCACCGGCCGCGCGTCCCCCATGTCGGATCCGATCCATGCTTGATGGTCGGCGAGAATAACGCGTGGAGGTGCTCCCAAGCCGGAAGGCGACGCTTTTGCGATGGCGGCATGCAATTTGCCGAACATCTCTGTCGCGACCTCGATGCCGGTGAGACCAGCGCCCACGACAAGGACGTTAAACCGGCCCGTGGATGCCGGACGGGAAGGCAATGACCCGATATGATCGTTGAGCCGGGTGGCGGCTTCATATGTGTCGACATTGAAGGCATAGGTCGCAAGACCGGGAATGACGGGTTGGGCGAGGCGGCTGCCAAGCGCGAAGACGAGCCGGTCATAGGCCAAGAGTTGCGATGCGCCGTCCATCGTGCAAGCGATTTTTCGCTCGGTGACATTGATGTCCGTGACCTCCGCCACGACGTGGTTGACGCCGATCGGGTCGAGCACATCGGCGAGTGGAACCCGCGTCTCATTGAGATCGGCTTCGTAATTGCGGACACGGATCGAATGATAGGGGGTGCGGTTCACGACAAGAACATCGACCTCGCCGGCGCAAAGCTCGTCCAGCCTGCGGGCCGCCGCCACGGCGCTCCACAGACCAGCGAACCCGGCGCCAAGCACGAGAATGCGCTGCATCCGGCACCTCCTTTATTTATTTGCCGGGACCGCCGCGGTTGCCACGATTTTTAAAAATTCCGGCTTTACGTGCGGATGACCAACACCGAACATTTGGCATGCCGCACGATCGTTTTGGCGTTGGAGCCGATAAGATAGGTCGCCATGGAAGGCCTATGCGATCCGACCACGATAAGATCCGCGCCCCAACCATCGGCTTCGGCCAGAATCTCGACATAAATACCGCCAAACCTGACGGTATGCGACATGCTCTGCTTTGGGAAAGCAAGGCCCGCGCTGATATCTTCAAGCGCGCGAGCGGCGCGCTCTTCTTGCGATTTGTCGAATTCGGGCGGAACATATTCCATGAAACTCGCGGGCAGCAGTGTTTCGATAGTGATGAGCCGCAAGGCCCCCTTCGACTGAAGCGCGAGCTCCGCCGCGGCATCGAGGGCCGGTTTCGCGATCGTCACTTCGGTTAGGTCGATTGGGACCAGTATCTTTTTGAACATCGAATTTGGCCCATGCGCCGTGGTAACAAACTCCCCCGCTCCGTGGGGCCGGGATGGGGGATGAAGGCCCGGCGTGCCCCGGCCGTCCGTCAGGCAGCACTTTCGATTTCGCGCAGCAGGTCGCCAACGGCCGCGAGCGCCGCGTCCGCGGCGGCGCCACGCGGTCCTCCCGCTTGAGCCAAGTCGCGGCGGCCGCCGCCGCCCTTGCCGCCAAGTTTGGCAGCCGCGGGACGCACCAATTGGACGGCATCGAAGCGCTCTGTCAAATCGGGTGTGACCCCGACCACGATACCTGCCTTCCCATCGCCGTCGACGCCGACGATCGCGACAACCCCGGAGCCGACGCTCAGCTTCGCTTCGTCGGCGAGCGATTTGAGATCGTTCATCGCGATTCCAGATACCACGCGAGAGAAAAATTTAACTCCGCCAATTTGTTCCAACGGTTGCGCGCTTCCCGGCGCGGCTCCGCCCATTGCCAGTTTTCTCAGAGCCTCACGCAACTCGCGTTCAAGTTTCCGGCTCTCCTCGATGAGGCTCGCCAAGCGCTTGGCCGCATCCTCTTCGGGAGCCCTCAGAAGCGCCGCGACGTCATGCAGCCGGTGGGCCCGCGCGTTGAGATGATGGCGCGCCTCGGCCGCGGTCTTGGCTTCGATGCGCCGGACGCCAGCCGCGATCGCGGTTTCCGAGACGATCGTGATGATCCCGATATCGCCGGTGCGGGCAACATGCGTGCCGCCGCAAAGCTCGGTTGAAAAAGCCGGTTTCGAGGAACCTGGCTTATCTTCCTCGCTTGTGTCCGCGACGCCCATCGACACGACGCGAACTTCGTCGCTATATTTCTCCCCGAAAAGCGCGCGGGCGCCGGTTCCAATGGCTTCGTCGATGCCCATCAGGCGGGTCACGACAGGAGTGTTGTCCAGCACGGCGCGATTGGCGATATCCTCGACGCGGGCGAGCTCATCCAAGCCGATCGGCTTTTGATGGGTAAAATCGAAGCGCAGCCGGCGCGGAGCAACGAGCGACCCTTTTTGGGCCACGTGCTCGCCGAGGACCTGGCGGAGCGCCTCGTGCAGAAGATGCGTCGCCGAATGATTGGCGCGCACCGCCCGCCGGCGCTCGTGATCGACAACAAGTTCAAGAGCAAGCCCGAGGCGCACCTCGCCTTTCTCGACCAATCCTTCGTGAACAAACAGATTGCCGAGTTTCTTCTGGGTATTGTCGACACGGAAGCGAACTCCGCTTGCGCGCATGACGCCGGTGTCGCCGACTTGGCCGCCGGATTCGCCATAGAAAGGCGTCTGATTGAGGATGACGGACCCGGTTTCGCCCGCGCCGAGAATCTCGACTTCCTTACTCTCCTTGAGGATCGCCGCGACAAACCCCTCCCCGCGCTCCATGTCGTAGCCCAAAAATTCCGTTGCTCCGATTTTCTCCTTGATGGCGAACCATAAAGCCTCGGTCGCCAATTCGCCGGAACCGGCCCAGGCCATGCGCGCCTCGCGGCGCTGGCGCTCCATCGCGGCCTCAAATCCTTTTGCGTCCACATGAAGCGAGCGAGCGCGCAAGGCGTCCTGCGTGAGATCAAGCGGAAAACCATAAGTGTCGTAGAGTTTGAACGCGACGCCTCCAGGCAGGGTGCCACCTTGCGGGAGATCGCGGGTCGCGTCGTCAAGGATCGACAGGCCCCGCGCAAGCGTGTCCCGGAACCGGGTCTCCTCGAGGCGAAGGGTTTCGATGATGAGCGGCTCGGCGCGCAAAAGCTCGGGGTAGGCTTGGCCCATTTCCCGCGAAAGCGCCGGAACGAGCCGCCACATCACAGATTCCTTGGCGCCGAGCAATTGGGCGTGGCGCATGGCACGGCGCATGATCCGGCGCAGCACATAGCCCCTGCCCTCGTTCGACGGCAAGACGCCGTCCGCGACAAGGAAGGCGGCCGCGCGCAGATGGTCGGCGATGACCCTGTGGCTCGCCTTTTGGGGGCCGTCCGGATCGACGCCGGTCACCGAGGCGACAGCGAGGATCAACGCGCGCATGAGGTCTATGTCGTAATTGGACGTAACGCCTTGCAGGAGCGCGGCGATACGTTCAAGCCCCATGCCGGTATCGATCGATGGCCGCGGCAAATCGATGCGCTGGTCAGGCGAGACCTGCTCGAATTGCATGAAGACGAGGTTCCAAAATTCGAGAAATCGATCGCCGTCCGCGTCCACGCTGCCCGGCGGACCTCCTTGGAGTTTGTCGCCCTGATCGTAGAAAATCTCTGAGCAAGGACCGCATGGACCAGTATCGCCCATTGCCCAAAAATTATCCGAGGTCGCGATACGGATGATTCTTGAGTCCGCGATCCCAGCGATCTTTTTCCACAATTCATAGGCTTCATCGTCGTCGTGATAAACCGAGACGAGAAGACGGTCTTTTTGCAGGCCGAATTCGCGCGTGAGCAATTTCCAGGCGAGCTCGATGGCGAGCGGCTTAAAATAATCGCCGAAGGAAAAATTACCCAGCATTTCAAAAAACGTGTGGTGGCGCGCCGTATAGCCGACGTTGTCGAGATCATTGTGTTTTCCGCCCGCGCGGACGCACTTCTGCGCGCTCGCCGCGCGCGTATAGGCGCGCTTTTCGACGCCGGTAAAAAGGCTCTTGAACGGAACCATTCCGGCGTTGGTGAACATGAGGGTTGGATCATTTCGCGGCACAAGCGGCGAAGACGCCACGATCTCGTGTACATTCTTGTTGAAGAAATCGAGAAATGCCGAGCGGATCTCGCTGACGCCGTTCATTTCGTCACACCCGTGGTGTCGCTTCTGATTGTTAGCGAGCCCGCGCGGCGGTGCCGGCCCCGCAAAAAGGCAACGGAGCGCTGCGCCTGCGATGAGCCAATCGGCGCGCCGCCCGCGATACGAGCGCTAGCTCCGGCGCAGCTGTCGAAGGGCAACGAGGTGTCCCTTAAAGCATTTTCCGGTCGAGACGAAAAGTCCATCCCGGTGAATTTATTTGCTTAGCGGATCACAATAGACCAAGTTCCTATGTTGGGCGTAGCGTGCTCCTTCAAGGTATTTTCCGACGGCCGCGCGCGCGCCAACACACAGTCGGCGGCTTCCGGGGGACAAAGCCCCCCGGAAAACCGATGCAGCGCCGCCGGACGAAAACTGGCCAGGCGCGAAGGACACCATGCCCAACACCAACGCAAATCGGCACGGCTCAATCTTAGCGGAACCTCCTAGTTTGCGTTAAAAAAACTAAGGCTGGTCGAATAGGGCAATGCACCTCTCGACCAGGATTCGGCGAGGTGCCGGTCGCGGCAAGTGGGCCATGTCTACCGAGCACCTTGTTCCTCAGGCTTTACGCGACCTATACCACGTCCGGGAATGGCGGAACGCCACTGGCGTGCTCACGACGGCTTGCCCGAACAAATGGGCCGATATTGTCGCAATCTTGCGCGAGTTCCGGCTGTACCGCTCCGAAATCCAGGCGGAAGGCGGAAACCGCTCGCTCATCTCGCGCCGGCTCGAAGGTGCGTTCTACAAGCGAGGTTGGATTGAAACGGAATTCGCGACCGCCATCCTGATCGATGATAGGTGGTTTGACAGCCCAACCCATTCGGTCGATTGCTTCAAGGGCCGCATGACCGTCGAAGTCGAGTGGAATAACAGGGACTCGTTCGTTGACCGGGACCTGAACAATTTTCGGTTGCTCTGCGAGTTACGGGCGATTGAAGTTGGCGTGATGGTGACCCGCGGCAGCGAGCTACAAAAGATTTTCAATCGCCTTGGCAAAGGCGCGTCCCACGGCAGGGCGGCCACGCACCACGAAAAGCTGATTCCGCGCCTGGATGGCGGCGGAGGCGGCGGTTGCCACCTGCTGGCGTTTGCCGTTTCGGAACGGCTCTATCTCGATGATGTCACCCCGCCGCCAAGCGGCGTTCCTTCACCGAGTTGAAGCCATAAGCCAGCCATCGAGGCTCATAACCCTCGACCGCCTCATTGCCCCACACGGCCCAGCCACGGCATTTGCCGCGCGAGAACAATTCCAGATAGGGACCGGGGCTACAGGCTTCGATGATGGCATACTGTTCATCGGGCTTGCGGGAATGCTCACGCTTTCGAGTCCCGATGTAATTGACCTGTCGCCGCCCCGGCGGGAGCGTCCGCGCGTTTTTTCCGCGCACTCCGAACAGGATCAGTTCCGTGACGTTGCGGAAATAAAAGCCCACGCCACGACCGTCCGAACCGCCGTCCTTGCGCAGCTTGTGCCAGATAACGTTGGTTTTGTACTCGAAGCCCCACGCTTCCATCACCTGCAAGCCGAGAGGCAAAAGCGCGTTGGGAACCCAAAGATATAGATGGGCGGTCGGAGCGACGATCTCGCCAACCGGTAGCGCCGCGATCTCAGCGACGGTCATCGTGGCATACCGTGAAAGCCGCCGATGCTCGGGGGCCATCTTGCCCGTGCGGTTTGCGAAGCGCCAAGGCGGATCGACCAGGACGGTCCCGAACCGGCGCCCGGCGACGAAAGTTGTGAGGTCCCCATTGCTCATAACGGCTCGCCGTCCTTGCCGGCCGGGCCGCTCATGCAGGATTGGTCGAGAAGGCGGTCGGCGATAAGCCCGGAGTTTTCGCGAATGTCTTGCTCGATCCGTTCGGCAAGTTGCGGATTGGCCTTGAGAAAATTCTTTGCATTTTCCCGGCCTTGGCCGAGCCGCTGGCTATCGTAGGAGAACCAGGCCCCGGATTTTTCGACGACGCCAGCCTTTACGCCAAGATCGATAAGTTCGCCCGTCTTGGATATGCCCTCGCCGTACATGATATCGAATTCGACCTGTTTAAACGGCGGCGCGAGCTTGTTCTTCACGACCTTGACGCGCGTTTGATTTCCGGTGACCTCGTCGTGGTCCTTGATCGATCCGATCCTGCGAATGTCGAGCCGGACGGACGCGTAGAATTTCAACGCATTGCCGCCGGTCGTGGTCTCCGGGCTGCCATACATGACGCCAATCTTCATCCGGATTTGATTGATGAAGATAACCGTCGTTTGCGAGCGCGAGATCGAGGCGGTGAGCTTGCGCAGCGCCTGGCTCATGAGGCGTGCCTGGAGACCGGGTTGGCTATCGCCCATTTCGCCTTCGATCTCGGCGCGCGGAGTGAGCGCCGCGACCGAATCGATGACGAGAACGTCGACCGCGCCGGAACGCACCAGCGTATCCGTGATTTCGAGCGCCTGTTCGCCGGTATCTGGCTGCGAGATCAGGAGATCCTCGAGATTAATCCCAAGCTTTCGCGCATAGATGGTATCGAGCGCATGCTCGGCGTCGATGAAAGCGCAGACACCGCCCCTTTTCTGGGCCTCGGCGATGACATGCAAGGTCAAGGTGGTCTTGCCCGAGGATTCCGGACCGTAAATCTCGACGACTCTCCCGCGCGGGAGGCCGCCGACCCCCAACGCGATGTCCAAGCCGAGCGAACCTGTCGGCACGGTATCGATCTCGACCGCCTTCTGGTTTTTCCCGAGGCGCATGATCGAGCCCTTTCCAAAAGCCCGTTCGATCTGCGACAGCGCGGCGTCGAGCGCCTTGGTTTTGTCCACGGACGTCCCTTCCACGAGACGGAGGTTTGCTTGGGTCATGGTGATCTTCCCTTCTGGCATGAGCGGGGGCCTGCGCACAACGTTTGCTGCGATGGTTCCATTGTACATGGTTTGTTCTCGTTAGCAAGCGTTTTTTGTCGGGGTCCGGACATCCGCGACGAATAGCGGCCCGGCTCGAAAAAACCCTGCCCGGTGATGAAGATGGACCTCTTTGGCGCCCTTTGTGCGACAGAGCGCGCCGATCCGGCGCCGCTCATCCATGATGCGCCGGCCGAAAACCGTGAGCATGTGGACGCGGCGTTGATCAATACCGCAAAGCAGGACGTCGGCCTTGCGGCTTGACGAATTGGCCGCTTTTCGGCAACAGCGAGGTGCGCCGGCTTGATTAACCTCCTCTACACCAAGCCATTCGATATTGTTGTTATTACGTTTGCCAGCGGCGAGACTATATCATGATCGGGAGGGGCTGGCCGGCGGATGAGCCACACGCTTAGGATTATTAACGCCGCGCACCCGATTAGCAAAAAGGTGTCGCGCACCCTTTGCACTATAGTCACTAGCTCGAGATCAGACTCGGGCTTACGCGGACGCACAATGTATGTGAGCAAACCCGCGACCCCGATCACCGCAGGCACCGCCTTCAATAAGCTCATTACGTCCATGAGGCATTAATTCCGAAATAGCGAAGTCATGAGCCGAGCTTACGCACGGCCGCCTGACGGCGGATCACCATACGTTTCTTTTGGGCTGTCGTCCAGATCACGCATGCAACGTCCGATAACTCGGGCCTCCCAAACCTTGGCTGCGACGATAGCCGCGCGCCCGCGCCCGCACCTCGTCTTCATGCCCGGCCAGGGCGTAGCGCTTGTGGCCGCCGAACTTCCGTGGCCGCCAACCACCCGTCGAATCGACCCGCCGCATGAGCTTGATCACGCAACTCGCGCTGACATCGAGCAGGCGTGCCACCTCGTGCCGAGACTGTCTGGAAAGAACAGCCCACACCATGCGTTCCCGCAAGTCCTGCGAATAGGATCTTGCCATCCTGGCTGGCCTCCTCCCAGCCAGCGGGATGGATCATGATTCGCCGCGCTTGGGACTCCCCTCCCGATTCCGCCTTCTCGGGACGCGCCCTAGAAAGCCCGTCGATCTGCTTGACTAGAACGAAGAGGAATGCTTACCGTGCATATTGGCTGGATGGCACGCAGGTCCATGCTGGAGGTTTAGATAATGTCGTTGCCGATCGAAGAACGAGTGTCGGCTTCTGGCGCCGCGGCTCAAGACGGCGATCCGCCGCTCCTGGCCGATCCGGACGGGCAATTTGTCCGAAACTATAATCGCTGCCATTTCCAATTCCGGCATGGGCTCAAGGATCACCCGCTGTTCGAGCTGCCAAGCTTGGTCGAGCTGGCGCGGCGACCATTCCACCATGAGGCCTATTGGTCGAATGGCAAGGTCGATGCGAACGATCGGTGGGAGATCAACCGGGACGCCCGGCTGTCGCTCGTCGATACGATCGCCAATATCGGCGACGACAATTCCTTGGTGATCCTGAAGCACGTCGAGCAGGACCCCGTCCATGGTCCTGCGCTCCAGGAGTTTTTGGCGCGGGTTGTCGCAATCTCGGGCGAACAAATGCGGCAAGAGGCGATGGTGGGGGAGGTGCTGATTTTGATCGCCTCGCCCAACCGTCTCACTTCCTATCATATGGACGCGGAATGCAACTTCCTCGTGCAAGTCGCCGGAAGCAAGACACTTTGGGTATACGATCGCACCGATCCAACCCTGGTCTCGCACGAGGAGCGCGAGCAGTATCACATGGGTAACCAGAACAGCATTGTCTACCAGGAAAGCCGGCAATGCGATGCTACCGCTTATGAGCTGCACGCCGGATATGGCGTGCATATCCCCGTTTTCGCGCCACATTGGGCGCGCAATCACGATAACATTTCCATTGCCTTGAGCGTCAACTACGAACTGCGCCCGATACTCGCCGATAAACGGATATACCAGGTGAACAGCTTGCTACGCAAACTGGGTGCCACCCCGACGGCACCAGGCATTTCTCCCTGGCGCGACCGCTTAAAGCTCGGCGCCGGGAAAGGCCTTTATGCCGCCCATGGGCTCACTCGGCGCAAGCCGAAATATCCGGTTTGGATCCCGTCGTAAGCAGCTTTTGGGTGCCCTGTGCTGGCGGCGTGACCTATGGGACGCCGGTCAGTGCCGCTCTCATTGCGGCCGCAAAGCGGCGAAGGCAACGCTGCCTCCCACGCATCGAAACCCCGTCGATTTACTTGACTAGAAAGAATAGGAATGCTTACCGTGTCATATTAACTGGATGGATCGTAGGTTCATGCTGGAGGTTTAGATAATGTCGTTGCCGATCGAAGAAAGAGTGTCGGCTTCTGGCGCCGCGGGCCAAGACGGCGATCCGCCGGTCCTGGCCGATCCGGACGGGCAATTCGCCCGGAACTTCAATCGCCGCCATTTCCGGTTCACACATGGGCTCAAGGGTCATCCGCTTTTCGAGCTGGCAAATCTGATCGCGCTGGCCAAGCGGCCGTTGCATGTTGAGGCCTATTGGTCGAATGGCAAGGTTGGTCCCGCCGATTCCTGGGGCAGCAACCCCGCCCCCCGGTTGTCGCTCGTCGATACGCTCGCCAATATCGGCGACAATAATTCCCTAGTGATCCTGAAGCAGATCGCGCATGACCCCGTCCATGGGCCCGTGCTTCAGGATTTCTTGGCGAGAGTCGCCTCACTCTTGGGCGAGCAAATCTGTCAAGACGTGGTGGCGGGCGAGACAACCATTTTGATTAGCTCGCCCAATCGTCTTACCTCGTATCACATGGACCCGGGTTGCAACTTTCTCATGCAAGTCGCCGGAAACAAGACGCTTTGGGTATATGATCACACCGATCCGACTCTGGTCTCGCACGAGGAGATCGAGCAGTTTTACATGGGTAACCATAATAGCATTGTCTACCGGGAAAGCCGGCAATGCGATGCTGCCGCTTATGAGCTGCACGCCGGCGATGGCGTGCACATCCCCTTCTTCGCGCCGCATTGGGCGCGCAATCACGACAACATTTCCATTGCCTTGAGCGTCTACTACGAACTGCGCCCGATGCTCGCCGAAAAACGGATATACCAGCTGAACGGCTTGCTGCGCAAACTGGGTGCCACCCCAACGCCGCCCGGCATTTCCCCGTCGCGCGATCGCTTGAAGCTCGCCGCCGCCAATGGCGTTGTTGCCGCCTATCGCCTCATTAGACGGAAGCGGGCACATCCGGTTTGGACGCCACGGCTTGCATCGCAACGTCATGGCAAGCGAGCGCCGGTCGATCGCTCGATCGCTCGATGAAGTCTCGCGCGGGTTAACGGAAGGGCGGGGCCGGCGTCACGCCCAGCTTGTTGCGCCGATCGTAAGTCAAGCGATAGACGCTGGTTCGTTCGCTTGCCCAGCTATGATAGTTAATGTTCACTGGAATCGATACATTATCGCCATTTCGCACCCGGCGCGGAGCATTGGTTGGAACATCCACGCCCATTCCTGACGCCAGAGTGAACTGATTGGCATGGTTTGCGCCGGGGCGGGTGCCGCCGGCAGCCAAGATCCGAGTTCTCAACAATGTCTCTCTCAAATCGGATCGAGCAGGCAAAAGACGGCACGCGTGTCATCGGAATCGATAATGCGGGCATCTGGAAACAGCTTAAAACCTTTATCGCCCAAGGCATGGGGCGCGTCATCACGCAAGAATCCATGCGCGGTTGGAGGGAAACTGCATGCGGGTAGCTTTGATTTCCACGAATATGTTTGAATATTGCGTCGAATATGCAGAGATGCTTGCTGAATCCTGCGACGTTCTGCTGTGCCTCCAGGAGAAAGAAATAGCGAATACGGATTTTGTGAACCAAAGGGTCCAGATTGCGACCTTCCATTGGCCACGCCACCGAGAACCCAGCAACTTGATTCTCATTTACAAGCTGCTGACGCGGATAAAAGCTTGGAACCCCGACATCGTCCATTTTCTCGGCGAGACCACCATATGGCTGAATTTGCTGCCCCCTCTTTTGCCACGCGTTCCGATCGTGATCACGGTTCACGATATTCAATGTCATCCGGGTGATCGCGAATCGCAGCGGATGCCGAGAGTATTCATCGAACTATTCATCCGTCAGGCCGACGCCGTCATCGTCCACGGCGAAACCCTTCGCACGGCCGCCCTCGCTAAGCTCCCTGTAAAGGAAGGCTCCCTATTCGTCTTCCCGCACGTGCCTATCTATTATTTTGCGCGGCTCGCAGCGCGAAACATGCTGGTGAAGAAGGACGATGGCCTTTTCCGCGTTCTATTCTTTGGCCGGATCTACGAGTACAAAGGATTAAAGTACCTCGTCGACGCGGCGCCGCAACTGCTACCTCGTCTCGCTTCCCTAAGGATAATCATTGCGGGAGACGGTGACGATCTTGTCAATGGAAAATTACGCGTTACCTCGACGGAAACCTTCGATGTGCGTAACCGTTTCATTCCCGCAGTGGAAGTGGCCCAACTTCTGACCGATGCGGACGTCATGGTCTTGCCTTATATCGAGGCTTCGCAAAGCGGAGTGCTCATGGTGGCGCTTGCGTTTGGTTTGCCGGTTGTCGCGACAGACGTAGGCGAAATTGGGGAAGCCGTGAAGACGACGGGAGCCGGGATCGTCATCCCGCCGCGTGACAGTACGGCCCTCGCCGAAGCGATCCACGAGCTTGCCACCAATACGCCGTTGCGGCTGGCGCTCGCGCGAAATGCCGCCAACGCCATGCGCGAGGGCCTTTCGAACAAGACGCTGGCGGCGCGCGCCAAGGAAATCTATCAGTCGGTCCTGGCGGCCTATCACGCGAAGCTCAAGCGCCGCAATTAATGAAGGGGCGGCGGAGAGAATTCAGCCGGTGCGCCTCGGTCTTCCGCGAACACGCAGGGCAACGCCATAAATGCACGAAGCGGCAAATCACGGGTCATTTATGTCAAGCATCAATAACAAGCAGGTATTGTGCGACTTTTGGTATTTTAAGCAACTGGGTGACATAACGTTCCCGTTCGAGAGATACGCCGAGGAGAAGATAGGACCTCGCTTTGCGCGTTTTTTTCTGCGCTTTTTCGTCTTGCGGGCGCTGCTTCTGATCTGGCTCGGCCGGGATTTTCCGCTCATTGCGCCGGATTGGTATCGGTATGGCCGCCTGATCTGTGTCCTGCAGGCGATCTTGCGCAATCGCAACATCGTCGTTTTCGAGTGCATCGATATCGAGGTTTGGAAGAAAGGTCCCATAATCGCGGCGGCCATCCTCTTTATCGACAAACATGTCTTCGGGCCCTGCATGCGGGCGTCCGTTCTAGCCGTTCATGTCTTCACCAACCGCGAGCGACCGATATTCATGGAGCGCTACGGCCTTCCGGAAGACGTGCTCCATACGGTTCCGTGGCCGCTTTCAGGGTGGCCCTGGCAGGTCCACAATCCGACCCGCGCGACGCGAGACGGATATGTCTTCGCCGGCGGGCGCAATAGCTGTGATTATGAGACGTTTTTCGAAGCGGCGCATTACGGAAATTGGCCTCTCGTCGTCGTCTGCTCGAGCAAGGACCTCCCGCGCGTCACCGCTCTCAACAAGAACGGGCGTGCAACAGTTTTCAGCGAAATCGCCGAAGTCGAAAATCAACGGCTCCTTGCTGGCGCCACGATCTGTGCCCTTTGCCTTAAAGAGAGTTTGAAGAGTGCCGGCCAGTCTCGACTCGCGTGCGCGATCGCCGCCGGGGTCCCTGTCGTTGCTTCCGATGTGCTCGGGTTGGACGGATGTCTGATCGATGGCGTGACGGCGATGGCGGTGGAGGCCGGGCATCCCGCCGCGCTCGCCAGAGCAATCGAAAATCTTATGAATGATCCGGAGCGGCGATACACGCTCGCGGTGGCCGCACAGCAGCATGCGGCCAAATTCACAAAGGATGACTATTTTTCCGCGCTCAGGCAGCTATTGTCACGTTGTCTTGAATCGAACCGTCGCTGACCTCGACGAATATGCCGGATAGGGATGTGACCCCGCGCAAACCAACACGTTATGGGATTGTCAGGGCGCCGCTGTCCGAGCCAGGCGCGCGCGCCGCTCTCAAGGGGCTTGCGGCGCGACAAGCCGGTCATCCGTTCCGGCGCATGAGTGCCGATGCCGAGATGTGTCGACATACCTGCGGTCGATTTGAGATTTCCGTACGATGTACCTGAACGGCTTTCCCTGGCTCCCGCCCAGAGAAGGGCCAGTCGACAAACTGGCAATTCCCGATTTCCATGGCTCCGTCACCTTCTTCGGCCAGAACATCGTGGCTCTGGATCCGCCACGGCAGACACGACCGCGACGGCGATCGGCGCCTGCAAGATCGGCGACGACATTCGCCTCCCCGGCTTACCGACCGCCAAAATGGGTGGCCAAGCAGCGCGCTGGTCAAGGCAATTGCGGTCGCCCCGCCGTTCCTCCTGAACGCCCAGGATCGCGTCGAGATCGACGCCCAAAATCGCCGCGAAGACCGGGGCTGGCGGCTCGGCGGAAGTCGTGAAACGGGCGTCGTGCGCCGGGATCGACTTCGTGCCATGTTTCCATCGCCCCGCCGCCGCCTAGTTATTGAACGCGAGTGCGGCAAACGAGCACGGCACGCTGCAAGCCATTGGGCTTTCCATCATGGGAGAACTCGCCGAGAGCGGACCTTCCGAAGCGCCCACTTTCCGTTTGCGTTTTTGACAAGGCCGCGCTTTTTCAACGCTTGAAGCGAAAAGGATACGGCTCGATTGTTGATGTCTCGGCCAGTCGCCCGGATATGATCGGCGATCTCGGCCGACAAAAGGGCGCCATGCTGGCCGAGGACGTCGGCGATCGCGCTGCCGATGGTGTGGCGCGCCTCCTCCTGGTCGCTTTCCTGCGGCTTGTGTTTTGCTTTTGGCCCCGGCACGGATCGTGTCTTCCGCGCCGGAAGTATTTCGAGAGCCAGGAGCTCGCGCTCGGCGATGCGAAGATCGGCGAGCTTCGCCTCCAGTTCAGCGATCTTAGCGCGGATGCGTTCGAGTGAAGAGTCCATGATGCCTTTAACTTATCCTGATAGGGTGACGGTGGTGTTTGCATTCGAACCAAGCTGAGACGGGCGCTTCCCGAAACTCACAGAAATCAATAAGCATTTCGTCGCTCGTCGGCATTGTAACAGAAAATACTGCCGCCGTGCACCGTGTTTGATCTCCGCTCCAAATACACCCGGATGCGCGACGGTCTGGCATGGCCGCCCCGTCCGGAGCGGAAGCCGAAGATCCACCCTCCCTACACCATTTCTGTCTACACGATCTCTGTGCGAGACGCCGGAAAGCCAGCTAACGAATTTTCCCCGATAGCCGGTACTTCGGAACGTGTCAACAACTTTGAGACGGCCGGTATTTGAATTTAAGCTGGATTCCTAGCCTTTGGATTGGCGGGTTGATTTAGGCGGCGGTTGGTTTGAGCGGCGGATTATGGTGGTTTTTTGACGAAGCTTTCTGGATTGGATTGGAAGGCGCTGTAGAGGGCTCTCTGACGGGCCGCGTAGACCTCGCCGGACTGACCGTAGGTGACCTGGTCCGGCGTCATCTGGCCGATGCCAGCATGGCGATGATCCTGATTATACCAATCGAAGAAGCCGCGGCAGAACCCATTGCCACCTCGATGTAGCCGGACCGCTCAATGCCATGGGCGAGCGGCCTTTATATCTCCTTCGGCCTGTCCTTGCCCTTGCCCTTGCCCTTGCCCTTGCCCTTGCCCTTGCCCTTGCCCTTGTCCTTGTCCTTGCTGATCCTCCCACCTATCAAGGCCAGGCGGAAGCGCGATTAGAAATTGCATGACGAGTTCGATTGCCATGCATTTGAGCGAAAGCCGCCGGAGAATAGCGTCTTGATCGGAAGCAGTTCGCAACTTCGGGCATGCAACCGGGCGTGATGGCCCGCGCAGTGGGCCTTGTGAACGGCACTGAGCGCTCGGCCTTCCCAACAAGGGCACCTGGAGCTAATTTGAGCGCCCCATCCCCGATCACGTGGGGAATGCCGGTCTAACCAGCATCGGCGGGCCGAGCCTGCTTCGCGCATGAGCTTACGGGTGCGCCCGTAACGTTGACAAGAGGGCCACAGTGATGACACGGATACTTCGCTCGGGTGCGGTTGCCGCCTTACGTGAGCAACTGCGCGGGCGGCTCGTGTGCCCGAAGGACACCGGCTACGACACGGCTCGACGCGTCTGGAACGGACGGATTGACCGTAGACCCGCGCTCATTGCGTTTTGCGCCGATCAGATGGACGTTGTGGCGTCGGTGCGGTTTGCCCGCGAGCACGAGCTTGTTGCCGCCGTGCGCGGCGGCGGCCATAGCGTCGCCGGCACAGCGGTCTGCGATGATGGGCTAGTCATCGACCTTTCGCTAATGAAATCGATCGAGGTCGGTGCGGTCGACCGCAGCGCGCGCCCAGGGCGGTGTCCTGTGGGGGGAACTCGATCGCGCGACCCAGGCCTTCCGCTTGGCGGTTCCCGGCGGCACGGATTCCGAAGTCGGCATTGGCGGACTGACGCTTGGCGGCGGGAATGGCTGGCTGATGGGCCTTCATGGAGCAACGTGTGACAATCTTCTAGCCGCCGACGTCGTGATGGCGGACGGCCGGACAGTCACCGCGAGTTCCACGGACAATTCCGATCTCTTTTGGTCTTTGCGGGGAGGCGGTGGAAACTTTGGGATCGTAACGTCATTCCAATATCGGCTGCATCCGGTTGGTCCGGCCGTGATTGGCGGCGCGATCTTGTACGCGTACAAGGACGCCCTGAAAGTGCTGCGTCATTTTCGCGATTGCGCCCGGTTATTGCCCGATGCGTTGACCGTCTTTGCGTGCCTTATCTACAACGGCGCTCAGCCTGTTATAGCCATCGCGGCCTGCCACGCGGCGCCCCACGACCATGCCGAAGCGGCAATTGCCCTCTTGCGGGGCTGGGGCACGGTGGTGGCCGATCAGTTGCGAAGCATGTCCTACATTGAGTTGCAGTCGCTCTTCGATTCGGCACGTCCCGCTGGCCGCCGCTGTGCAATGCGCTCCAATTTCATGGCGGAGTTGCATGATGATGCGATCGAAATTGTCGTGGAGCGATTCGGAACCACGCCTTCATCGCTCTCTGCCGTGATCGTGGAACACTGTCATGGCGCGATTACCCGCGTGGCCCCGGACGCGACCGCCTTTGGGCTGCGCAGCAACCCGTACCACCTCGAGATTCTGGGCTTCTGGGCTTCCGCCGGCGAAACCGCCGCCAACATGCATTGGGTCGATGGTTTTTTCGCTGCGATGCAGCCGTTCAACGCCGGCGAGGTTTACGTTAATTCGCTGGACGAGGGTGAAGGCCATCGCGTGCGCGAAGCGTATGGGATCAATTACGACAGGCTGGTAGCGCTCAAAGCCAAATTCGACCCTAGTAATTTCTTCCGCTGCAATCAGAATATCCGTCCCCAGTAGCTGCTACGTCCGGCCGCCAACTTGAAAGGTGGTGCATGGTGCGAGGCATCGACAGCATTGGCATCGGCACGACCGAACCGACGTTCATGGCATCGACACGAGCTCCATTAGATGATTCATCGAGTCATCAAAGACCGTTTATCTTTGAGCCGAAACATGGTCTTGCCACGAGACGGCTATTGCGTGGGCCTCCGGGCGATCTCGACCATGACCGCTTAAAGATGAAGCGCCCATGGTCTCTATCTCTTTGTTTCGTAGCAGGAACTTTGCCAAAAAGTCTGCAACTGCTCTGAGATCATGCACTCGTCTTCAATCCGCCGCGTCCGGCATAGCGCGCTTGGCTGCCTAGCTCCTCCTCGATTCTAATTAGCTGATTATATTTCGCGAGCCGGTCCGAGCGGGCAAGCGAGCCGGTTTTGATCTGGCCGCAATTGGTCGCGACGGCAAGATCGCTGATGGTTGAATCCTCGGTCTCGCCGGACCGGTGCGACATGATCGCGGTGTAGCCCGCGCGCTGCGCCATATCGACGGCGGCGAGCGTTTCGCTCAGCGTGCCTATTTGATTGATCTTGACTAAAATCGAATTGGCGATGCCATCACTGATCCCGCGCGACAGACGCGTGACATTGGTGACGAAAAGATCGTCGCCGACAAGCTGGCATTTCTTGCCGAGGAGAGTGGTGAGGATCTTCCAGCCTTCCCAATCGTCCTCGGACATCGCGTCCTCGATCGAGACAACCGGATAGTCCTGAACAAGCTTTGCCAGATACTGCGCCTGCTCTTGCGGTCCGCGCGCTTTGCCCTCGCCTTCGTAGACATACTTGCCGTCGCGAAAAAATTCGGTCGCGGCGCAATCGACCCCAAGGGCGATATCTTCGCCGGGTTTAAAGCCCGCGCCCTCGATAGCATTCCGGCAGAAATCGAGCGCCGCCTCGGCGGAAAGCAGATTGGGCGCGAAGCCGCCTTCGTCGCCGACATTGGTGTTGTGGCCGGCTTTTTTCAAAGCGTTTTTCAACACGTGGAAAACTTCCGCGCCCCAGCGCACCGCTTCCTTCAGCGAAGGCGCGCCGAGGGGAAGTATCATGAATTCCTGAAAATCGATCGGATTGTCGGCATGCACGCCGCCGTTGATGATGTTCATCTGCGGCACCGGCAGCACATGCGCCTGAACCCCGCCGACATAGCGGTAGAGCGGCAAGCCGCAAACTTGCGCCGCCGCTTTGGCGACGGCAAGCGAAACCCCCAAAATAGCGTTGGCGCCGAGCTTCGCCTTGTTCGGCGTGCCGTCGAGCGCGATCATGGTCGCGTCGATCTTGCCCTGATCTTCCGCGTCGAACCCGCTCAAGGCATCGAAAATATCGCGATTGACGCTCTCGACCGCCTTGAGAACGCCCTTGCCGGAAAAGCGAGCCTTGTCGCCGTCGCGGAGTTCCACCGCCTCATGCGCGCCGGTGGAGGCCCCCGAAGGCACCGCCGCGCGCCCCCGCGCCCCATCTTCCAAGGTGACATCGACCTCGACGGTGGGATTGCCGCGGCTGTCCAAGATTTCCCGTGCGCCGATGTCCACGATTGCGGTCATGCATGCTCCTGTTACGATAGGGAGAGTTCGGCTTTTACGCCGGCGCGTGCCGGGAAGGAAGCCTTGGGCGAGAGTGTTTTCTCAAGGGACCGGATTGGACTTTGCGCAAGGAAGCGGTAAGCCAAGGCGGGAGTGAAGACGGTCTTAAGCTTTTCGCGGCTATCGTCTTGCAGCCATTGCCGCAAGTTTTGGGTAAGGGAACCGGATGCTGTTCGATAAGGCCGCTGCCGTCATTTTATGCGCGGGTTATGTCACCCACGCGGGCGCGCCATCGGTGCCCTTGCCGGTTCCAAGACCGGCGCCGCCGGCCGATTCTGTCCAAGGCCAAGCGCAAGCTAAAACGCGGCCTCCTGCCTTGGAGCAAGCCTTGGAGGCCAAGGAGCCAGATGCGAGCAAGACCTACCGCGCGCTCATAAAAAGGGAAGCCGCGAAGAACGGTCTGCCGCCGGACATCGCCGACGCCGTCGCGGCGATCGAAAGCGGCTACGATCCAGGCGCGATCGGTGGCGTCGGCGAGATCGGCCTGATGCAGGTTCGGCCCGGGACGGCCGCGATGCTGGGTTTCAAGGGCGATTTGGCCGAACTCGCGAGACCCGAAATCAATATCCATTATGGCGTGACTTATCTTGGCCAGGCTTGGCGTCTCGCCGGCGGTGACCTTTGCCGCGCATTGATGAAATACCGCGCCGGACATGGCGAGGAGATCATGACGGCCCTATCCATGACTTATTGCGGCCGCGCGCGAGCGCATTTGGCGGAGGCGGGCTCGCCCTTCGCCGCGGCCGCTTCCGCGCCGTTCGTTTTCGGCCCGGCCTTGCCGGTAGCGCCGGCGGCGAAACGCGGGCCTAGAATCCGCACGCCCGCGGTAAGCCGGGCCTTTTGGGCCGCGCATGACGCAAGAGTGAAGGCGATCACAAGGCGCATCGAGGCCAAATGGCGGCGCGTGGCGTCGCGGTAAGGGGCGCAGCCATGGCGGCGGCGGAGCGCGGCACGCGCTATTTTTTCGGCGCGAGCCTTGTGGTCCGGTAGGCGGCGGCAATCGGCATCACGAAGCCGATGCTCTCCAACGTCAACTCTCCAGCCTCGATGACCAGAGGTTGCTTGGGCCAGGTGCCGTCGGAAGCGCGGCGCAAAAGTTCAGCGCCAACCGCCGCGGTCTTGAGCACAAGGATTTCCTGGACGCTCGGAATGGTTGTGTAGGCCCAGACATTGGCCCAGGTTTCGGCCTGATTGCCTGGCAAGAGGATTTCAATCAAGAGGACCGGGTTTGTTAAAGCCGATTCTTCCTCGTCATAGCCCGAGCGAGTGACGGCGAGGTCCGGGATGCGGATGTTCGTCTCCGACTGGACTTGGGGGATCACGCCTGGCGCGGTGATGACCGTGCACGGGGACGCTCGTTCGCCGAGTTCGTTACCTATCAGCCGGGCGAGCTCGCTTTGTATGGCTCCGTGGGTGCGGCTGGCCGGTGCCATGGCTTGTGGCTCGCCATCGACGAGCTGCCAAAGCTGAGCCATTGGCGGGGTCCAGGCGAGGAATTCCCCGATGGTCATCCGGCCAGGGATTTTAGCAAGCGCTTTCATAAAATCGTCATAGCAGGCAAAGGCGCCGGATGGAACGCGGTACCGTTGTTAAGCTGCGAGCGACGCCTCCGTCTCGAAGAATGAGGACGGTGCGGAAGGAAGCCCGAGGTTGCGCACACGGGCAAAGCGGTCGGCATAGCGAACGCCATGGAAGCGGGCGACTGACGAGAGGCGCCCTCGTGCTTCGAGGCGCGCGCTTTACGCGGTCCTCAGCATGAGGGCGCGGAGGTCAATATTGCCCGGCCAGCGAGCTTTCGAGGAGCGCGATTTCATCGGGCGTGAGATCGAAAAGCTTGTAGACGATGGCGTCGATCTCGCGCTCGGCTTGTTCGATTTCCGCCGTCAGGCGGCGCACTTTTGCGCCTTCCCCGCTCAGGAAACTCTCCCATTCGTTGCGCTGCTTTAACGGAATATCGGCCTTAAAAGCTTTCTTGATCTCGGCTTGGAAGGATTTGAAATCGAGCTTCCACCATTCTTGCAGGCGAGTTGTGAGCTTTGGTTTGCGGTCGGGCGGGCAGAGGTCGGGGATGCGGCGGACAACGGCACCTTCCGCTTGCCGCCTATTCCGGGCGGCGGAATCTGCTTTGATTCCGAATGGCGCAATCTTCTGGAGGGAAGTGGGCAGGGGCACTTGTTCGATGTACTGGACGCGCATTTCATGGAATCCGCCGCGAACAGCCGGGGACAGGCCAATAATAAAAAACCACACCAACTTCGAGTTTAAGACGCCAAGTAGCCCGAAATTTGCGTCGGGAATAAAGTAAGATTTGTCATTCGAGAAGTAGCCCTCGCGGTCAAAGGCAAAAATGCGATCCTGGGCGAAGTGGCCATAGATGATTTTTCCCGTCCCCATGCGCGGCTGATACGCCAATTGCGCCTGCTGCAATTCAAACCATTCCTGCTTCGTGGCGCGGGCTTCGAGCTTGTCCTTGAATGGCAAGAGATGGTCCCGGATCGCCGGATAATCGTCGATCTTCACCTTCCCCCTTGGAATGTTGATGAGAAAAAGGTCTTCACTTTCGACGCGCCAGCGCTTGATGTTCTCGCCGCGCAGGAAAGGCACGAGCAATGCCGCCGAGCGCGCGTCGCGCGCAACCAACTCGTCCCGTCGCTCGCGTCCGACAATGAAAGCCTCGTTGAGGCCGGTCTTGATGCCATAGAGTGGTGGCCCATATACTTCGCCGAGCGTCTTTCGCCCTGCCTTGATTTTCGCCCGCAGCGTGGCAAGCGGATCATCCTCCAACTGCCATGAGCCGTCGCCGAGACGCGCGCGCGGCATGTATTGCGCCTCGACGCGAAAGGCGCGAGCCAAATCATTCGGCACATCCGATTTGACGTTGAGAAAGCGCAGTTCCCCCTCATGCCCGCTCTCATTGGCGGATCGTGCCCGCCGCATGGTCACGATCGCGGGATAGGTCGTCACGCCCTCGAAAATTTGCAGATCGCCGAAATCGACGACGGTTTCGATTTCGGCCCGCGTTCGAAGGTAGTGCCGCAGCGGCTCGCCCGATCCGGTGCGCAAAAAGGTTGATGATGAAATGTACCCGAGCCGTCCGCCCGGCCGGAGCAGCTCGAATCCTCTCTCATAAAAATAAGCATATAGGTCGGCGCGATCCGATGCGACGGCATAATGCGTTTCGAGATAGGGCTTGAACGGTTTTATCGTCTCCATGCGCACATAGGGTGGATTGCCGAGCACGATATCGAAACCGCCGCGCGCGAAAACTTCGGGAAACTCCGCCCGCCAATCGAAGGCGCGGCCGTGCTCGTTCTTGTCCGCGATCAGACTATTGCCGCATTTGATGCTTGCGTCCAAGTCCTGCAGCATTTTTCCGCGCTTGGCCGTCTTCAGCCAAAGCGAAAGCTTGGTGATCTCGACCGGCTCCGGATTGAGGTCGACGCCATGCAGATTGCCCGCGAGAATTTCGCGGTCCACCTCGTCCGCATCGACCATTTCACCAAGAGCAGCGAGACGTTCGGCCACCCGCTTGTATTCGCCCGCGAGATAATCGAAAGCGGCGATCAGAAAAGCGCCGGAGCCGCAGGCCGGATCGACAATGGTGAGTCCCCGAAGGTGTTGCTGGTAGTCGCGCCAGACTTGTAATTCGGTCTCGCGTGTCCATGTGTAGCCAGGGTAAGTTCCGGTTTTCGTTTCGGCGACACCGTGCGCGGCGAGCGACGCCGCGAAGCGTTCTGAAAGAGTCTTGCCAATGGTTTCCTCGACTATAAAGCGTGTCACAAAACCGGGCGTGTAGACGACACCCTCGCGCTTGCGCTTTGTGGTCTTGGGCGGCTCCTGCCCTTGCGCTTGCGCGCGCATCGCCTCCAAATCGGAAACCGATTGCTCGAACACATGGCCGAGCACGCTGACCGGCACTTCGCTCGAAAAATCGTAATCGGCGACTTTTGCAAATTTTTCGCACACGAAGTTCGAAAGACCCAAGGCGTCGATAATGGCGTTCCTCGCGAAGAGCCCGCCATTATAAGCGGGGATATCGAGCTCGGGTTTGCCTTTGTCCACGGCTTCGAAAAGCCCGACGAAATTTTCCCACGCGCCATTCGGCCGGAATGGGCTCTTTTGGTCCCACGCCTTGTGAATCAACTTCTCGGGCAACAATGACGTGGATTCGGCGAATGCGATAAAGAGAACGCGATCAAGGATCGTTTGCGCATGTTCGATGGCGGCGAGCGCCGCAAGGCGCGGCGGTTGATCCTGCAACGTCTGAATGAGCGTGTCCCGCGTCTTCTTGTAATCCTTATAGAGATTGTTCGTGATGTCCTTTTGCTCGTTCGCGCTTTCGTCGAGCAGCGCGGCGGTGCGGCCCGAGAGAAGATTTTCTGCGCCGATAAGCAGCCATAGCCGCTCGTGCTCTTGCGGCTCGTCGAGACGCCCGAGGTCCCATGTCTCGTAGTGCTCGCGGCCGTGGCCGAAGGCGTAGAGCCTGATTTCCAGGCAGTTGGACACAAGCACCCATTTGGCGCCCGGCGCGTCGATGGCATATTCCCAAGCCTGCTGTACCGGACTCTTGTTCCGCCCCGGTATAATGGCGTCGAGGTCAACCGTGCGTGGACCTTTCAGTTCGAAGGGCGCGAGAACTGCCCTTTGGGTGTCCGAAAATGTTCCTAGAGCCGTATCGACTGGGCCTTTCCCCAACGTTTCTTCGGCAGCGATCGTGAAGGTTTCGTCTGCGCGGTAGGGTTTGTAGCCAAGAATAGTGACGGGCACCTTCTGGATGAACTCGCCCCGGACGGATGTTTCCTTGGCCCGAAATTTAGGGTGACGAACCTGCGCCGCCCAATCCTTCGCGGCCGCCATCTGTTCCGGCTTGAAGGTGCGTCCTACGAGCTTCTTGCCGACGGTTTTTCGATTGAAAAGCGTTCCGGCCCGGCCGAAATTGAATCGTGTCTGCAATGCCATGGGGAACGTTTGCCGCAGCGGCCAGGAGGCTGCAAGCAACTCTTGTTAAGAATCCCCCATCATGATCGCGCGCCAATTCCCGGCTTCGCATCCCCCTGAGCCAGGCCGCCGCGGTCACCCGCGAAAAGTACCAACTTTCCGCGCGATCGCACCCGTCTTAAAGGCCGCCAGTTGTATGAGGCATGGTAAGATTTTTTGCCCTGATCTTACCAAAATGTTTCACGTGAAACATTTTGGTAAGATCAGGGGCCAAAACCGGACAAAAACGCAAGGAGCCGCGCGCGATGGAAAGAGGACCATGGGGGATTGATCCGGCCGCCGATCACGCCAATGTCGTTGCTTCGCCCACGGTGATCTTCGCGGGGGTTTTGGCGCTGGGGTTTGGCCTCGACATGATTTGGCCCGCGCCGTTCCTGCCGGAGGGGTGGGGCTTTCTGCTAGGATTCGCTGTCATTTTCATCGCGCTCAACCTCAAGCTCTTCGCGGCGCGGGAAATGGTCCGGGTCAAAACCAATCTCAACGTCCGCAAGCCGGCGACCGATATCGCAACCGAGTGGCCGTTCAGCGTGAGCCGCAATCCCTTATATATCGGCATGATCTTGCTCAATACCGGCATCGGCTGCATCGTCAATTCCTTGTGGATCATTCTCCTCTCCGCCGTGCTCGCGGCGGCACTGCAAAAAGGCGTGAT
>JBOHJT010000010.1:0-25290 GCA_050728715.1 Methylocella sp. | reverse complement strand
CCGGCGCCCGACTTCGCGATCGGCCCCCGCGAGGGCGAGAATCTCTATTCTGGCTCGATTGTCGTGCTCGACGCCAAGACCGGGGATTACAAAAACCATTTCAAGCTTGTGCCCAAGGACTGGCACGACTGGGACGTCTCCACTGCGCCTGCCCTGATCCAGACGAAGGGCGGCAAGAAGCTTTTGTCGGTGGCGCCCAAAGACGGACACCTTTATGGCTTCGATCTCGCCACGAACACCATGCTCTACCGCACGCCGGTGACCCGAATCGAGAATGCCGACGCGCCTTTCGCGACCGGCAAGGCCGTCCATTTCTGCCCAGGCACGTTGGGCGGGGCGGAATGGAATGGGCCGGCCTATGATCCATATACCAACCTCATCCTCATCGGCGAGGTTGATTGGTGCACTACGGTGACATTGCAGAATGACGAACAAATTCAGGAGGCGAAACCCGGCAAGCCATGGTCCGGAATGGCGACGATCAATCCGTACCACACCTATGGCACACCAGACTCGTTTGGAAACTGGGGAGGATGGGTCTACGCTGTCGACGCCGATACCGGCATCTGGAAGTGGAGATTGAAGTCCAATTACCCGATCGAGAGCGGCGTGACCCCGACGGCCGGAGGTATCGCGTTCTTCGGCGATATGGGCGGCAACTTCTATGTGCTGGATGCCGCCAACGGCCAGCGGCTATGGGGTCAGAAGATCGGCGGCGGGATCGGCGGCGGTGTCATCACCTATGCCGTGAACGGTGAACAAAAAGTTGCTGTAGCGACCGGCTTTACGTCGATTCTTTGGCCAACGGAAGTTGTGACCGGAAAGATCGTAATCCTGGGTCTCGGCGACGCCTCCGCGAGCCAATGACATGTCTAAATGACATGTTTAAAGGAGATTGCCACGATGTCCAATTCGGTCACGGAGGCGATTGAGGCGATCGCGCGCGGCGAAATTGTCATCGTCACCGACGACGGCGACCGCGAGAACGAAGGCGATTTGATTTGCGCCGCATCGCTTTGCACGCCGGAAAAAATGGCTTTCATAATCCGCAATTGCTGCGGCATCGTCTGCGCGCCGGTGACCGCCGCCGACGCCAGACGATTGATCCTCCAGCCGATGGTGGCGGCCAACGACGCGCCACACGCCACCGCCTTCACCGTTTCGGTCGATGTCAAGCATGGCCTGACCACCGGGATTTCCGCCGAACAGCGCGCGAATACGGTTCGCGCTCTCGCCAACCGCAACATGGGAGCCGACGATTTTGTCCGCCCCGGTCATGTGTTTCCCCTTATCGCGAGGGAAGGCGGGGTGCTCATGCGTTCAGGTCATACCGAGGCGGCGGTCGATCTTAGCCGGCTCGCGGGCTTGCCGCCCGTCGGGGTGATCTGCGAGCTCGCCAATGACGACGGCACCGTAATGGCCGGGCCGCAAATCGAGGTTTTTGCCGCGAAGCATGGATTGAAACAGATTGCCGTGGCCGATCTCATCGCGCATCGCCAAGCGCGCGAAAAAATCGTCGAGCGGGTCAGCACGTTTCAGGTCATGGGCACCAGTGGTCCGCTTACCGGCCATGCCTATGTCACACCCTATGATCCCGTGCGGCATTTCGCTTTCGTCCAAGGCGACATTGGCGATGGCCGCGATATTCCAACAAGGCTGCATCGAGTCGATATTATCGCCGATGTGATCGCGGGCGGCGACAGCATCCGCAAGACTTTTGCCGCGTTCAAGGAAAACGGCCGCGGGGTCTTTATTTTTCTGCGCGACGGCACGGCGGGCGTACCGGTCAATATCGCTGGATTCGACAAGCCGGATTCCGAAGCCAAACGCATAAAAGAATGGCGCGAAATCGGTCTCGGCGCCCAGATCCTGCGCGACCTCGGCATCTCCTCGATCCGCCTGCGCACGGGAAGGCCGATGACCTATGTCGGCCTCTCTGGCTTTGGCATCGAAATTTCGTCCAGCGAGGGGCTGGATTAGCGGATCAATCGGACAGCCTAATGTGTAAAAGATTGGATTTGAGATTTCAGTCACTGGCGCGGGAAATCGCAACCCGCCATTCATCTCATTGGGCCAAGTTTGGCGAGCGGATCGAGCCTGTCAAGGATGCCATAGGGCGTTCGGAAGAACGCCCGTCGCAGGCAACGGGCTATGGCACCGGCGTCGCCGGCGCGAGCAAGGCTCGCGTGCTTGACGGGATCGAGCCCGCCTCGCCCGTAATGCTCGCCGCGGGATGAATGGCGAAACCTGACATTGACCGATATTTCAAATCCAGACTTTTACACAATAGTAAAGACGAAACTCGCGTAAGGCGCGCCCCGTGCCTGGAAAAAATCTCTTGGTTCGCCGCAGTGCTCCTGGGCGCGATATTCGGATTGCGAGGTTCCGCGCAAACGCGTCTCATTCAAACAGCGGTTCGCATCCTCTCGAATCCCGCGTCGAGATCCGCCTTCAGATCCTCGATGTCTTCGAGGCCGACGGAAAAGCGCAAGGCGGGACCTGGCGGGTTCCACGCCGTCGCGCTGCGATAACTCCGGCAATCGAAGGGAATGACAAGGCTCTCGAAGCCGCCCCATGAATAGCCCATGCCAAACAGTTTTAGCCCGTCGAGCATGGCGGCGAGCGCGGCCCGCGAGCAGGGCGAAAGTAGCACCGAGAAAAGCCCTGACGAGCCGAGAAAATCCCGCTTCCAAAAGGCGTGTCCCGGGCAGGAGGGCAGCGCCGGATGCAACACTTGGACGACCTCTTTCCGGGCGGCGAGCCAGCGGGCGAGATCGAGCGCTTGACGCTCGGCCTCCCGCAGCCTGAGGTCGAGCGTGCGCAGCCCGCGCAAACTCAAGAAAACATCCTCGGGACCGGCGCACATCGCAAAGGCGTCGAAGGTGGCCCTCAGTCTTGGAAACCATTCCGCGTTGGCGGACACGAGCCCAATGAGAAGATCGGAATGGCCGGAAAGATATTTGGTTCCGGCTTCTACCGCCATATCCGCGCCACGCGCATGCGGCGGAAAGAACAAGGGTGTGGCCCATGTGTTGTCGAGTATCGTGCAAATGCCCTTCGACCGGGCGAGCGCGGCGATCGCCGGGACATCCTGGATTTCGAAGCTCTGCGAACCGGGTGTCTCGATCAAAATCGCGCTTGTGTTCGGCCGGATCAAGGATTCGATCGCGGCGCCGATCGCGGGATCGTAATAGGTTGTCTCGACGCCCACGCGGGTCAGGATCGTCTCGCAGAAATTGCGAGACGGACGATAGACCGCGTCGGTCACGAGAATATGATCGCCAGACTTGACGGCGGCTAGCAGGGCGAGCGTGATCGCGGCGAGGCCCGAAGGCGCCAGCACGGTTCCAGCGGCGCCGGACAGTTCCGTCCACGCGTTCTCCAGCGACTCCGTTGTTGGAGTTCCCTGGGTGGCGTAGGAGAACCGTGCCTTACGCGCCAAAAAATCCTCCAGGGTCGGGAAAAGCACGGTCGAGCCCCGGTAGACCGGCGTGTTGACGAAGCCATGCTGTGCGCCGGGGCGGCGCCCGGCGTGGATCAGTTTCGTGCGGTTCTTCAAATGGAGGCGGTCTTGCGGCGTGGTCTCGGCCATGTGTGCGTCCAGTCATATGTGCGCCGCGAACCGCGATTTCGATCCGCGTTTCGTCAAGCCAGGGATTGAAACGCGGTCCGCGCGGTTGCAATGTCCGCCACCCGGCCGGTTTCGTCCAGTGCCTCCCATGCGCGACATGTGCCCGTGTCACGCGCCGCCCGGCTTCATGCCGATCGTTCCGGAAAGTTTTCTTATGCTCAAGATGGCAGTCTCATCCCAGCGGCATTAGCCAATGACCGATGCCCAGTCTCGCGCGGCAATTGAAGCGATGCGCTTTGGCTCTTCGACGAGGGCATTCCATGCAACGCAACATGCATCAAGGCTAGCTGTATAGCTTTTGAAGACGCGGTTGCCGAGGCGGTTCTGGCGCAGGAACTGCCAGATGTCCTGAGCCACCAGCCGCCACCAAGGGCGTCCGCGCGGGCCGCGCCCGCTCAGTTCCGGGGCGGGAAAATGCCCTGTAGGGCGATGCATTGGATCACCGGCGCACCCGGTGTTAACGTGAAAATCGGCTTTCCTGTCGGCAGCGCGAACGTCGTTTTTCCATCGCCGCCGTAAGTCGTCCCCAGCAGCGAAAACAGAGCCGTATTTTGACTGATCTGGAGGAGTTGGCCGTTGAGTGGGGCCCAATTCACGGGACAGAAATGAAAGGCAAAAGTGTCGATCTCGCCAAGGAACGGGTCGCCGCCGGCCGCGCAAGGATTGGCACCCAAGCTCATCGCGATGCCCACCAGGCATATTAATCGGTTTGTCATCCGCTCCTCACAGCATCCGGCGCGTTAGCGCCAAGTTGGTAGCTAAGCAATGCGGTTATCGTGTAGGGCTCGAAGTCAGGCTCCTCGTGGACTTATGCAGCGTCAAACGTCACCTCCACCGGCAGCGTGCAATCTGGAAAGGCAATGCTGAACCGCACGACAAGCACCTGGCTGGTCGTGTTGTAGGTTTGGGTATAGTTCAGGAAAGTAGGGGCTTCGACCGCAGGTGGAGCCGTACCTACATGTTTGAAGCGAATTTGGCCGCTTGTCGCGGTGGCGAAGGTCATTACCGCCTGCCCACGGAGTTCCCAGATCGCTGAGTCGACGATCTCGTCAAATGAGATGACGGCTTTAGGATTGGTGCCGCTCCTTTGGAACTGGGAGTTCCCTCGATTGACATAGCAGCTCCCGCCAAATTGAACGGCGCCAATGGACTGCTTGACTGTGCCCCCGAGCAACTTGTCCGGCGGGAAGGGTTGGGCTCGTGCAGGTCCCGGCGACCCCAGTGCGAGGGCGACAACTACGAAAAGACATAAATTGCGCATATCAAGCACTCCACATATCAAGCACTCCAAGAGAGCACGCGCAGCCTCAAAAGCTTCGGCCAATGTGGGCTGCCCCGGCCGGTTTGCCGGTGGCGGTACAACAACAATAAGAAATTCGTCATACCGCCACAAGTCTTGCGCGCGTCTGTCGCGATTGGTTCAAATCTTAAATTCTTGCATTTGAATCGCGCTCAAAAATCGAAATGAACCAACACCGGCACATGATCGGAAGCCCGCTCCCAGCCGCGGCTCTCGCGTAAGACGCGGGCGCCATCGAGGCGCGGCTTGAGGCTTTCGCTCACCCAAACATGATCCAGCCGCCGCCCTCTGTCCGACTTTTCCCAATCCCGCGCGCGATAGCTCCACCACGTATAGAGTTTTTCCTCCGGCGGCACAAAGTGGCGAAGCGCATCGACCCACGGCCCTGCCTCGCGCACCAGATTGAGCTTTTCGACTTCGATCGGCGTGTGGCTAACGACCCGCAGCAGGGCCTTGTGATTCCATACGTCGGTTTCGAGCGGCGCGATATTGAGATCGCCGGCGATGATCGCGCCGGACCCGGCGATCCGTTCCGTGGTCATCCAGTCCGCCATCTCATCCAGGAACGCGAGCTTGTGCGCGAATTTCGGATTGGCGGCGGGGTCGGGCTCGTCGCCGCCGGCCGGCACATAGAAATTATGCAAGGCGATCACGCGACGTGCACCGCCGGGTGCCAGCGTCACGGCGATGTGACGGGCATCCCCTTTATCGCAAAACGAGCGCCTGTCGAGAACAGTCAGCGGGAGTTTCGAGGCAATCGCAACCCCATGATAGCCTTTTTGGCCGTTGATCGCGGCATATGGGTAGCCGAGCTTATGGAAAGCTGCCAAGGGAAACTCGCTGTCCCCGCACTTCGTCTCTTGAAGGCAGAGAATGTCCGGCGCCTGCTCCCTCAAAAAGCGGCCCACGAGATCGATTCGCAAACGGACCGAATTGATGTTCCAGGTGGCAAGGGTGAGACGCACGCAAGACTCCGTGGCGAACCGCGCGTCCGATTGATCACGCTAAAAAGACCCGCGGCAAGCGCCCCCGGCAAGGAGCCCACAATTTTTTGAATGGCGGGAGGTCGGCTGGAATAACTCGGCCTTAGCCACGGGCGACGACCCGCGCCGTGCGACGGGAATCCCGGCCCGCGTTCGCGGGACGCGTGACGCGGCGAGAGAGGACGGGATGAACCGTGGCTGGCCTTCCCTCGGGGGGCTGAACCTCATCGTCTTCCTTCGCTGGTACTCGCAGCTCCCTAGGGGAATGGGCGGCGAGGGACAGGTCAAAGGGCCAACGCACTCAAAACCCGCGCCCAGCTTCTGGTTCCCTTGTGAAACGAGGAAATTTCGTATTTCTCGTTCGGCGAGTGAATGCGATCGTCTTCGAGGCCAAACCCAATCAACAATGTGTCCATCCCGAGATCGCGCTTGAAGGCGCCGACGATCGGGATCGAGCCGCCGCAACCGGCAAGAACCGGCTCCTTGCCCCATTCGGCCTGTAATGCCCTGCGCGCCCGCGACAACGCCTCCGAGCTGAAAGGAAGCTGCACCGCGCCCGACGCGCCATGCGAAACAAATTCGGCGCGGCAATCGGCGGGCAGCCTTTCCCTTACAAATGCCCGGAAGGTTTCTGCGATTTTGGCCGCATCCTGCGATCCGACGAGCCGGAACGAGAATTTGGCGCTCGCTTGCGCGGGAAGCACGGTTTTCGACCCCTTGCCGGCATAGCCGCCGGCGATGCCGTTGACATCGAAGGTTGGCCGCGACCAAATCATTTCGAGAATATCCCGGTCTCGTTCACCGGCCGGAACCGAAAGGCCGACACCGCCCAAGAAGTCGCTCCCGCGAAAGCGTAATTCGCGCCAGTGCTCGGCGACATCCTCCGGCAGCTCGGCTACGCCATTATAGAAACCCGGAAGCGCGATGCGCCCTTTCTCATCATGCAAATCGGCGATGACGCGGGCGAGCACATGGATCGGATTGATCGCGGCGCCGCCGAACACGCCCGAATGCAGATCGCGGTCGGCGGCACCAATCATAACTTCCTCAAGCACGAGGCCGCGCAGCATAATGGTGATCGCGGGCGTCTCCCGGTCCCACATTCCGGTGTCGCAGACAAGCGCCATGTCGGCCTTGAGTTCGGCCTTGGCCTGGCCAAGAAAAGCCGGAAGCGACGGCGAGCCGGTCTCCTCCTCGCCTTCAATGAGGAACGTAATGTGGCAGGGCAAGCCCCCGGTTTCCTTGAAGGCGCGGCAGGCTTCGACGAAGGTCATGAGCTGCCCCTTGTCGTCGGCGACGCCGCGCCCGGCGATCCGCTTGCCAGTCGCGGCCTCGACGACGCGCGGCTCGAACGGGGGGCTCTCCCACAAATCGAGCGGGTCTGGCGGCTGCACATCGTAATGACCGTAAAAGAGCACATGCGGCACGTCGGGACGTGCCGCCTTGGCCTGTCCGACAATAATCGGATGGCCCGCGGTCGGCCGTGCGGACGCCTCGAAGCCAATGCCCCGCAGCTCGGCGGCGAGCCATTCGGCCGCCTTGGCGCAATCGCGCGCATAGGCCGGATCGGCCGAAACCGAGGGGATTTCGACGAGCTTGAAGAGCCGCCCCAGGGCAGCGTCGAGATTGGCATCGATCTTCGCCAAGACCGTATCGAGCGCGGCCATGGGATCTCCTTGCAAATTCCGCCTGTCATATTCAACGATCAGGCAGTTGACGCAAAGCCTCAAGCCGCATCGGTCAAACCGCTGCCGCGGAGCAGTCTCTTGCCGCATTGCAGGCGGCGGCATCCTCGCCGCTTGCAGACGAAGCCCGATGGCCGCTGAAGACGCCGCCGCGCCCGACTACACGACAACCATTCTACTTGGCTGGGCTGAACTCGAAGTTTGTAATGATCACCTCCTGGGGGCTGGCCGGCGGAGGATTAGGACGCTTGTCGTCAATGTAATGGCCGAACCAGAAGTTTATGTGAAACCGCTCGCACGAGGTCGCGGTGTGGTGTGGGATGAACTCCTTCACCGCGGGCGGTACGTTGGTCTTGAAATCGGGCGGTGTCGGTGTCGTGTCAGGATCCGTCTTCCAGGGGTAATCCGGCACCGCGGGGAGGTCACTGAGCGAGCGGGCCCCCTTATACTTTTTGAATTCGACCTCCCTCCCCTCCGGCCCTTGATGCCACTTCATGACAAGCGTGACCACATCATTATCGCCGATATCGTAGCGATCCACCATCTTTGGGGCTTGCCCTGCATTTGCATTCATAATTTGTTGAAGCGCGAACTGCGCGTTGCCTTTACAAAGTATATTATTGGGAAAGTTAAAATTTTTGCCCCCAATCGGGCATGTGCCTGTGTGGTTCCAGCCCCAGCGTGAGATCTCCGCCAAATCGATCTCGCGCACTGTGTTGAGTTCGGGTCCTGTGGCGGGGCGCTCGTACTTGAACAAGCCCAATGCCATATTTGGATCGAGGGCGGCCCAGGACCCGCCCACCAATTGGGCGGTGACCAGATAGGTGCCATAGCCAAGGTTGGCTTCTGTACCATCGCCATTGAACATCAATACCGCTTCGCCGCCGGACCAAGGATGGGTGTTACCCGGGTCGCCCAAGTCGATATCGTTGTTTGCCTTGAGATGAAGGTTGCCATCGCCGCCGATAAATGCGTGCTCGGGCGCGAACGAAGTCCTAAGACCGTCGTTGTAGAAGCCGTCGGCGGAGGTAAATGGGTAGGCCGTCCACCATTGATAGCCTTTGAAAGTCACTAGGCAATTCGGGGTTGTTGGGCAGTGAGGTTTATTCACCGGCTTGGGGTCCAAGCCGGACGGCGCTAGCACGCTTGTCGGACACGGAGGATCCTGCGGCGGAAATGCCTGGGCTTGGCCGCCCGCGAAAGCCATGGCCGCGCCCACGGCCGCGGCCATGGCCAAGTCCGGCCTCAAGGTTTTTCTCGTTGTACCGAACGGCTTTTCCATCCTCCTCGCTCCCTATTTTTGATTGTGAAAACGGATTAGTTGTCCACCTTTGTCACGCCGCCGCGGGAATTTCCCAGACGGCTTAGGCCCACCGGCTGAGTTAGCTTCAGGAAATTCAAGCCGGCATTCCCCAGATAGGCGTCATTGGGCCGCGATCTTGCCTCAATTTGGATCCCCGCACAAGGACGAGCCGTTGCATTTCTACATGGACAGGGCGCTCTTCATGTGTTCCTCCATCTTGGTTCAAAAGATTGCTGATTTTTCCGTCATCAAGACGACTTGAGCGTTTATACTGTCTCAATTGCACTCCACCCAATAATTTCAAATTCGCGAGCGGAAAAGCCGCCGCCCGTCCGGAAAACATGCGCTTTACGAAACCGCAACCGGCCCTATCCTTTGCAGGGCGTTTGGGAAATCATGGCATGAGTTGTGACGCTCAAACCGCAAGACACCGGAACGCGGCCTTGGCCCGCATTCTTGCCCGCACCGAGGCGATTGTTGGGGCAAGGCACGTCATCGCCGATGCGCCCGGCATGGAAGGATTTTTGCGCGAGCCGCGCGATCGCTTTCATGGGCTTGCGCTTTGCGTGGTGCGGCCCGGCTCGACGCGGGAAGTCGCGGGAGTGCTCAAACTTTGCCAAGAGACCACTACTCCGGTTGTGCCGCAAGGCGGGAATACCGGGCTCGTGGGCGGTCAGATTCCCCTCGGCCCCGGCAATCAAATCGTGCTTTCGCTTGGCCGCATGACGGCGCTGCGCGAGATCGATCCCGCCTCGAACACGATGACCGTGGAAGCCGGCATGATCCTTTCCCGCGTGCAGGAAGAGGCCGCGCGCGTGGGGCGCTTGTTCCCTCTCTCGCTAGCGGCGGAAGGCTCATGCACCATCGGCGGCAATCTTGCGACAAATGCCGGCGGCACGAATGTGATCGCCTATGGCAACGCGCGGGATCTCGTGCTTGGACTCGAAGCCGTGCTCGCCGGCGGCCAGATTCTTTCGGATTTGTCAAAACTCAGAAAAAACAACACCGGCTATGATCTAAAAAATCTGTTCATAGGCTCGGAAGGCACGCTTGGGATCATCACCGCGGCGGTCCTAAAACTCTATCCAAAACCCCGCGCGATCGAGACAGCGTTCATTGGCCTCGCCTCGCCCCGCGCGGCGCTCGATTTGCTCGATCTAGCCCGCGACATGGCGGGCGGCGAAATCACCACCTTCGAGCTGATCCCCCGCATCGGCTTGGATTTTGTCCTGGCGCATTTTTCCGCGCGGGAAATTTTGCGCGGCAAGCATCTCTGGTACGTGCTGCTCGAATTGCGTTCGCAAAGCACCCGAGGGCTCGACGCACGATTGCTCGCGCTCCTCGAGGCGGCGAGCGAAAAACACATCATCGAGGATGCCGCGGTCGCCGCATCGCAAGGTCAGCGCGAAAATTTCTGGAAGCTGCGCGAGCTTTTGCCGGACGCTCAGCGCCACGAAGGCGGCTCGATCAAACATGACATCAGCGTCGCAATCGCGGATATCCCGGCTTTCCTGGACGAAGCCGAGCGTGCGGTGATGGCAGCGATCCCGGGCGCGCGGCTCGTCGCCTTTGGCCATGCCGGCGATGGCAACATACATTGCAATGTCTCGGAGCCCATAGGCGCGGACACGCAAGCGTTTTTGGCCCGCTGGGACGAGATCAACGCCATCGTGCATGGACTGGTGGTGGCGCACAAGGGTTCGATTTCGGGCGAGCATGGGATCGGCCAACTGAAGCGCGATCTGTTGCGGCAAGCGAAAAACAAGACCGCGATGGAGGTGATGCGCGCGATCAAGCAAACCCTCGATCCAAAAAATATTTTAAACCCCGGCAAGGTGCTTTAGAGTCTGTTTCAAATGCCTGCCCCTCATCCTGATGAGCCCGCGAAGCGGGCGTCTCGAAGGATGCGCCGGGCGGGTGCCGAGACAACCTCCCGGCACGAAAGGAATTTAGGATGCCGCTCACCCGTGTTTCCCTATTGGAAGGCAAGCCGCTGGAATATCGCCAGGCTATTCTGGACGGTCTTTATCAGGCGATGCGGGAGGCCTTCGACGTGCCGGAGGACGATCGTTTCATGACGATCGACGAATATGACAACAGCAATTTTGTTTACGGCGAAAATTATCTGGGGATCGCGCGCGACGATGATCTCGTGATCATTCAAATCACCGTCAACAACACGCGCGGCCCGGATAAAAAGAAGGCTCTCTACGCCCGCATCGCGGAGAATCTCGCCAAAAACCCCGGCATCAGGCCGGAAAACATTTTGGTCAATCTCTTGGAAGTCCCAAAGGAGAATTGGTCGTTCGGGAACGGCATCGCGCAATATGCGTGAGCGTTGAGGCGCCGCTTCAACGCGGGCCAAAATTGGTATATCGGATCGTGGAGAGTTTTAGATGAACAAGAATGCCAGCTTCAACCTCGGGGACCACTTCATTTCCTTCATCGAAGCGCAGATTGCGCAAGGCCGCTATAATTCGGCGAGTGATGTCGTTCATGCGGCTTTGCGGCTTCTGGAGGAACAAGAAATCAAGCTTGCGGCGCTGCGCGCCGCGCTCGTCGAGGGCGAAACGAGCGGGCAATCGACGCCGTTCGATTTCGAGGCTTTTGTCGCACGCAAGCGCCATGGCGAAACTCTTGTGCCGTGACACGTTTTATCCTTTCGCCGCGCGCCCAAGCCGATTTGGACGAGATTTGGGACTACACCGTCAAACATTGGGGCGTTGAACAGGCGGAGTTCTATGTCCGGCAAATTGAGACCGCCATCAAAGCCGTGGCGAGGCCGCCCGTGCGACGAGATTCGCCCCGGCTACAATAAATATTCTACCGGATCGCATGTTCTGTTTTTCCGCCTGACCGGCTCTGGCATCGATGTCGTTCGCATCCTGCATCGACACATGGACTTTGACCGCCATCTGTGACAATGGCGTCGCGCAATATGCGTCAGGGTTATTCGGCCGCGTGTTGATGTAAACCCTTGGGGAAAGGGATGAGCGCCACCATGTAGCGGGCCAAGTCTTGGGCGATTTCGAAATCGCCCCTGAGATCGGTCAGGCTTCGAGGCGGCGGAATTTCTTGGCCGCTTTCGATCATCGCCCCGGCCCAGAGTTCAAGAGCCTCGGCCGCGTTCAGCATCGCCTCGTCGAGCGTATCGCCCGCCGAGACGCAGCCCGGAAGATCGGGAAACCAGACGCCGACAGCCTTGCCTTGTTGGTCTTCGACGATGGCGGCATAATGGGTCATGTGCGGATTCAGTCTTTTGGCCAGTTCGATGCGTTGTAATTTTACCGAAGGTTAATCCGTCTTCGCTTCGCCAGGCAGGGTCGCTTGGATCATCGCTGTCAAGCGGGTGGCAGCGTCCTGCAGATTTTCGGGGTCCCATATGATCGTGGCAAGGTGGTGGGTATCAAAATGTACCTTTATCTTGTTGGGGTCGGGGTCGTTGCGTTCGCCCCACTCCTTTTTTCTGCACGTATAGATGACAGGGCGACCCAGTCCCTCAGCAAATCCGGCCTCCCAATAGGCGCCATTGTTGCCATGAGTGAGATCGGCAATCGCGAAGCGTGAGGTCCTCAACACCACACGAAGCTGATCATCAATAAGGCCAGCGGGCTGTCTGTCAGTGAGAAGACGCAGCTCGAATCCCGCGCGATCCACTGCCGGCTTGAAACAGGACTCAACAACGCGATCAAGCTCCGCGTCGCCAAATTTCATGGCCATAAAGGCCCTGCGGGTTGCGACCTGCGCCTGGTTGATGGATTCATACCGCCCCCAGCCCGACAAAGTGAGCTGAAAAGCCAAATCACTATTCTGGGTCGTGTTGAATTCTATTTGCGCTTTCAACTCTGGTTGCATGAGTAGCCAGTCAAGCCCGAAATTCGTTCGGGGCCGTGTAATCGCGACACCAACCCAAGCAGAGATTGCAGACTCAGAAATTTCCGCGTATTCGCCGGGCGAGGGCTGATGATCGCCGATCCAAAGAATCAACCTGTCCGCCTGCTCCGCAGGGTTGGGAAGCGGATCATCGAGGCCCCATGATGACAGCTCAAAGTCAAAAATCTCTATCGGCTTGCCATTTGGCCGCTGCTTGCAGCGGATACGATGACTGAGCACAGAGAGTCGCTGAGGCGTAAACCAATTATTACGAATTACGTCCGGCATTGTGTTGCAAAGCACGAATTGCCCGCACCGCGGACAGCCAAATTGTAGCCCCGGCCAAAATGCCGTACTCTGCTCGCCCTGGACGACGACCGTTCCACATATCGGACAATTCCCACCAGAGGTCGGGGTCATAACCAGAGTCCATCCAAACGCAGCCAATAATTAGGTTACGAAACGAACTGTGTTTTGATTCCGAGCGCCTCGCTGCTCAGTCATGATCGTTCTTCATGTCGATTTCGGCGGCCGGATCGCTGACTGGCATGGATTTGTTCCACGATCCAAGCCGCTACCGGCATGTGACAAAATTTCCCAGATAAACCCTACCGCACGCCTTCGCTCGCTCCAAATCCCGGCTTGGTACCGCGCCGCGCCTTGTGAATTCG
This sequence comes from Methylocella sp., assembly GCA_050728715.1. Lineage (GTDB taxonomy): Bacteria > Pseudomonadota > Alphaproteobacteria > Rhizobiales > Beijerinckiaceae > Methylocapsa. The sequence goes on along the minus strand of JBOHJT010000010.1, from coordinate 11,844 downwards.
ATTGCGCAGATCGTCAATCGTACCAAAATGTTTCACGTGAAACATTTTGGTACGATCCGCTAATGGACCTTGATCGTTGTGCGGGCCCTCGGCAGGCCCCACAAGCATGAGCATGAGTGAGGAAAATAATCTTTCCTTTTCCTATCTCGTTGCGCCCGAACACGGCGGCGAGAGGCTCGACCGTTTTCTCGCGGCGGTGGCGGCCAATTTATCGCGCACGAGAGTGAAGAGCCTGATCGAAGCGGGGCACGCTTCAATCGACGGCGCGACGGTGAAAGACCCGAGTCTTCTGCTTCGCGCCGGGCAGACCGCCGGCTTGCGCCTACCCCCGCCCGCTGATCCCGCGCCTTTGGGCGAAAATATTCCGCTCGAAATCGTCTTCGAGGACGACCATCTGCTCGTCATCGACAAGCCGGCCGGGCTCGTGGTGCATCCCGCCGCCGGGCATGAATCGGGGACGCTCGTCAACGCGCTCCTCGCCCATTGCGGCGCGAGCCTCTCCGGCATCGGAGGCGTGAAAAGGCCCGGCATCGTGCACCGGCTCGACAAGGACACCTCGGGGCTTTTGGTGGTAGCAAAGACGGACGCGGCGCATCGGGGCCTCGCCAAGCTCTTCGCCGATCACGGCAAGACCTTGCCGCTCACCCGCGCGTATCTCGCCTTCGTTTGGGGCACTCCGGCGCGGCCTTCCGGCACCATCGACGCGCCGCTCGCCCGTCATGGCCGCCAAAAGATCGCCGTCGTGCCAGCCGGGCGCGGCCGCCGCGCCCTGACCCATTGGCGGTCCATCGAGAGCTTTGCTGGAGTAGCTAGCCTCATTTCATGCCGGCTGGAGACGGGGCGAACCCATCAGATCCGCGTCCATATGGCGCATATCGGCCATCCGGTGCTGGGCGACCCCGCCTACGCCACGGGTTTCACGAGCAAAACGGCGCGGCTTCCGCACGCCGCCCAGGCCTGCCTCGAATCCCTCTCCCGGCAAGCCTTGCACGCGGCGGTGCTCGGTTTCCCGCATCCGGTGACCGGCGTCCAACTGCGCTTTACGAGCGCCCTGCCGCCATCCTTGCGAAGACTGCGCGACGCCCTCGCCGGCGGCGATGCGCCGAGACCGGGGCAAGAGCTTTGATCCGCCCGGCGGCGCCAGGCCGACGCAAGAAAACGGCGGTAGGACGCGTTTTTCGCGCAAGGTTTCACACTTATTTTACCGGAGGACGTAACGCCGCACCCAGAGCCCGCGTAATTTAGGGGTGGGGTTAGAGGTGGTAAAATTCTTTTGAATCGTACACGTTGAACCATATGCGTCATGTATTATTGCCAATCTTTAATCCGAATGCCTTGCCTAGCCCACTTTCCGCCACGGTCGCGGCATTCTATATTGTCGAATCGCATGGCCGGCATGGGAAGCGGCCAATGGGGACCCGCTGACACAGGGGTCCCAAGGAGAAGGTGCAATGAGTGCCGCCCTGCCAATGATTTCGGGGGAAAGCGGGCTTGCTCGTTATCTCACGCAAATCCGGCGGTTTCCGATGTTGGAACCGCAGGAGGAATATATGCTCGCCAAGCGCTGGCGCGAACATGAGGACCCCGACGCGGCGCATAAGCTCGTGACCTCGCATCTCAGGCTCGTCGCCAAGATCGCGATGGGCTACCGGGGCTATGGTCTGCCGATCAGCGAAGTTGTCTCGGAAGGCAACGTCGGCCTGATGCAAGCGGTCAAGCGTTTCGAGCCAGACAAAGGGTTCCGCTTGGCGACCTATGCCATGTGGTGGATCCGCGCCTCGATTCAAGAGTATATCCTGCGCTCCTGGTCGCTTGTGAAAATGGGAACGACAGCGAGCCAAAAGAAACTCTTCTTCAATTTGCGGCGGGCGAAGAGCCAGATTTCGGCGCTCGATGACGGCGACATGCGTCCCGACCAAGTCAAGTTCATTGCGCGCAGGCTCGGCGTCAGCGAAAAGGACGTCATCGACATGAACCGGCGGATGTCGGGAGACGCCTCGCTGAATTCGCCGTTGCGCGAGGAAAGCGACGGCGAATGGCAGGATTGGCTTGTCGATGACGCCGCCAGCCAGGAGCGCACTCTTGCCGAGCGCGAGGAAACCGGCAATCGTCTCGCCGCGCTCCGCAATGCGCTCGGCGTGCTAAACCCGCGCGAGCGGCGCATTTTCGAGGCACGCCGCCTTGCCGATGATCCGACGACGCTCGAGGCGCTGTCCGACGAGTTCGGCATTTCCCGGGAGCGCGTGCGCCAGATCGAGGTTCGTGCGTTCGAAAAAGTTCAGTCCGCCGTGAAGGCCGGGGTCGCCAAGACGGAGTCGCTGTCTTCGCCGCGAATAGAAAGCCACGCCGAGCCGATGTAGCGCGGCCCGGCCGGGAAGCATCCCACTTGACGCGGGGTGTCGCTTTATTTCCCGCGCATCTTGCGCGTGGAATGCCGTTCATCGCATGGCGGCGGAAAAGCGGATCCGGACTTGGAACTCGCGGACGCGCCAAAGGCGCGCCGTCTCCGGTGGTCTTCGATCCTTGACTTCATAATTCAGATACGCTCGGGTTAGCCGTGCGATGAATGGGCAGGTTTGGCCGGTGATATTAACTGAACGGGTTGCGAAAGACCGCCTCGCGGGTTTCCGCCGTGAGGCAAGGATTCAGCCGGGCGATCGCCGCCCGCGCGCGGCCAGCCAGCACCCAATCGCCATGGGCGCGACGTTTTGGCGCGGTGCCGTCCAGACCGATGTCCGGGCCAGCCTTCACGGCAAAACCAGGCGCGCCCAGCCGGGCGATCGTGGCTACTTCGACGCGGCTTTCGGCGATGGCCGGCATTGTTCGGAAGGCGATTGCGGCCGCGCCAGGCTCGGATTGGCCGGGCAGGAGGGAACGCAAGACATCCGGGGTTAACCAAGCCTAAGGGTCCGTCACGGAATTTCGCCATATTTAGCGTCCCCACTAAATGTAACTAAACGAAACTAATGCAATGACATGTTTCCCAAGCCCTTGATAACGAACGAATGCGATGACATGTTTCCGAAGCCCTCGATAATTATGAGAGGATGTGATGAAGGAACTCATGATCCCGGACGTCGAAGACGCCGAAGAGAACGTCTCCGACTATGTTGCGGTGCTTGCTCGCGTGTTAGCCGCATTGGCGATGGCCAATGGCCCTATCACCATCCTTGAATACACTTGTTGCGTCAAGACGGTTAACAAAATCGCCGATAGCATGAATGACCCAGCCCTGTCCGCATTGGATGGCCCCTCCTTGCTTGCCGCGATCGTCATGCGTGCCTTGGCGTCCGGCAGGAGCGATCTCGATGGGGCACTTAGGGAACTCAAGGCGGCGTCCAGATCGCTGCCCGATGACGTTCGAAAGGCGGCGCTGGAGACGACGGCGCCAATTGTCGCACTCCAAGGGGATCAGGCTCACGAGCTTTATGCCCGGGTAGCGAAAGCACTGAACACGCGAGTCGATCCGCGTATCCTGGCCAATTTCGTGCCTCCGAGGGATCGCAGCTTCCTCGACATTTTCAAAGGATTCGTCAAGCAAAGAGACGAAAGGTTGGGTAGCATTCTGGGTGTCGCCTATGCCTACGGCCACGTCCAACTGGTGGAAGAGATCTCAAACAAGCTAGCCGAGGGAAGGCCGCAAGATATGGAAGAGGCGCGCAAGATGTGTAAGGGCTTGGTTCAACAGATCAGAGCCGACGCCGATGAACTGTTCAAACAGCGTGAATCCTTGGCTTTACGACGGGAACTCGTTACAAAGGTGTCTGATGCAATCTCGTCCACTGTCCAACAAGTAAAGCAACGTCTTCACGCTTTGGAGCGGGGGGTTGAACTTCAAAAGCGGGAGTTTGATGAAGATATTGAGGATTTCATTGCGAATGCGGGTAATGAAATCGAATTGGGACTGCAAGATCGAGTTCGGGGCGGTGACTGGTTGAATGAGAGCGTCTGGAAGACTTTCGCCAAGAATCAACACGGGAGAGCGCTGCAAGCACGCTATGAGAAACTAAAATGGCGGCATGAACGGCGAGTTGAATTACTCGAGAAGGAGTTGATGCTTTTCCAAAGTGAATTATCGGCGTCGCGTCCTCGTCTGCTTCGAAGTATCAAACAAAAAGAGTTTGTTGAACTCCTGCTGCCTCCGTCTTTATCGAAAGCGCGGATCATGGTTTCCATCGATCAAGCGGCAAGTTTTACGATCTTGGCGACCGGCTTGGCGGGTGCGGGATCGCTCGCGATGGTAGCCACGGGAATTGCAACCCTGACGGCGCCCCTGGCCGTACCTTTGTCGGCTGCGATTATCGGACCGATGGCCGTCGCCTATCTTTATAAGGCATTTGCCAATCCGGAGGAGCGCAAGCAAAAACAAATTCACAACAAGCTGCGGGACATTGAAGAAGGCATCAGGAAAGTGTTGCAGGGAGCAAAAGAAACACAGGCCGCGACGCTCGACGCCGTCGTGAACGAATTTTACAGCGCCGCTGAATGGTATCTCATTCCGCTGGTTCACTCTTCCCGCCGGGCTGTTGATATTGTTAGCCTGCAAGAGCGCTTGATCGAGCAGTCCGTCGACAACACGATCGGCTCGTTGGAATCTCTAAGTCTGGTATGAGAATTCACTTGGTCCCATGATTTTTCCGCCTGCTGACAGCACAGGGCTTTACCAATGGTGACATGGGTCTGCCGCGCGATGAACGGGAAGGCGCGGCCAAGGCGGGCGTTGACCCATGGACTGCAAAATGATGCGTAGCGGCCGTTTCAGGCGCCTCCGCACATATGCGACGAATCCGCCATTGTCCAGGTTTGATGAGTGCGCAGATTGGTGGTGCGGTAGACACGGCCTCGATCGTCGCCCTTAGGACAATGACGCGGGATGGATACGAGACACATGCGAACGGGGTCGCCTGCCCTTGAGTGCTCGATCGCCGGCACGGAGTCGTAGCCAACCTGACCGCCGCCGTTTTCAAAGCTCACTGCGCTGCCGGATCCCGGAGTATCTTCGAGGCGCGTTCCTACGGATTTGATTGCGGTGGTCACGCATTCGCCGACACGGCTTGGCAATTCGGCGGCGGGCGCCGGACTGAAAAAGGCGGGCGCAAAAAGGGCGAGAAGGAAGACTTGCTTGCGATGGGACATCGGGGACTCCTCGTTTGTAGGGATTGTCCATCCTACTCTAAATCGAAAGTCATGGCCGCGTTCGTCTGGCCATTCAGTCCGAACCGGTTGGTAATGCTCAGCTCTTTGACGGCGGTGGCGCTCTATGCGCGAAAGACTCATTCGTCGCCCGGCGGCTAAAAAACTAGCTCAACTTTGAACGCAAGGATCGAGACCGAACCGATCTCGGCTGTTGCCGAGATCGGCATTTAGGTTATTGTCGCGTCTCCATTGGGCTTGTCGTTAATGACCTTCGGCGGAAACCATCGACGATGACGTCGTGGCCCTGAAGCGCTTGGGAGCGAAAGTTAAATGCAGCGTTTCAATGCTACCGAACAAGCTTTGATCGACGTGTGGGAATCGCATACTGCCGCTGAATTCGAACACAAGGACGCCGACGCGGCTATCGCGACAATGACAGAGCATCCCGTCTTGATTCATGTGCCCGTCGGAACAGGCGCCACAGGGCGGGAGGCATTACGCAAATTCTACAGGGAAATCTTCATTCCGCAGATACCGCCCGATGCCGAGCTCCAACTCTTGTCTCGCAGCGTCACTCAATATCGAATTATCGACGAGTTCATTCTCCGACTCACGCACACCGTTCAAATGGACTGGCTCGCACCGGGGATAGTGCCAACGGGACGCCGGCTTGCTGTCCCCCATGTCGGGATTATCGCGTTCGAGGACGGCAAAATACGCTCCGAACACATTTATTGGGATCAGGCAACCGTCCTGTTACAGCTGGGTGTCCTCGAAGGGAACCTGCCGGTTCTCGGTGCGAACCAGGTGGATCGGCTATTGAATCCTGAGGCACCAGCGAACATGCTGATTAAAAAAGGTCTTATGAGTTGATACACGTTGGCGGCGCATCGCACTTAAGATGTCGAAATTGGACAAGTCCGATTTCGATTGGCGGCGGCACTTCGTGCCGTCCTTGACTTCAAAGTTCAGATACGCAGGGGGCCCGGCCGTGCGATGAATGGAGGAGTGGCCGGGGCGAACCGACGAGATAAATCCATTCATCGCATGACCTCGCAGCTCCTCTTAATCAGGAGCCGCTCTCGCCGCGATCGCGGCTTGGTTCAGTTGCCGAAACCGGTGGGAAACAGGGCAGCTGACCCGTCCATGGCGCCCGTATCGCTATAGATCATGGGCTCGGCGTTGGAATCGATGAGCCTGCCGTCGATCACCTTTCCCAGCACCACCACATGATCGCCTGCCGGATGTTCGCCTACCACCTGACATTCGAACCAGGCCAGGGACTGTTGCAACAAGGGGACCCCAGTGCGGCCCGGCGTCCATTCCGTCGAGGCCAGTTTGCCTTCGCTCGCTCGCCCGCCAAAATGGGCGGCAAGCTCCAACTGGTCCTTCTTCAGCACGTTAACGCTGAACGCTCCGCCCTGCTTCAAAAGCTCGTAGGACGAGTGGTGCGGATTGATGCTCAAGGCCAGCAGTAATGGGTCGTAAGATACCTGCATCACCCATGCGGCGGTAAAGGCGTTGCACACTTCCCGATGAGCGACGCCTACTACATAAACGCCCGTCGTAAGGCTCTTAAACAAAGTTGCAATAGGACTGCTCATCCGTAGCTCTCTATTTCCGGCGCTCCTGTCCTTTTTGCTTGCTGTGGCCGGGGCGGCCACGATTTTTGCAGCGCGATTAAGCTAACCATCCGAGCCATTATGGATGGGAGTGGCGAAGGCGCGTCTCGAGCCGCAAGGGCCTTCGTGCCCGGCGATCGTGCGCAAAGGGCATGGGGGCGCCCTCGTTAGATTTCGAGAAGGTCCATAAGAAGTGCTTCCGTGTAGCTCTGGATTCTGAGCACTTCGTTTCTCTCTTTAGCGCTATGAGTCGCGGCAGAGCCTCGATTGTATAGTGAACGCGCTAATGCGTCCGAACTGGCCCACGCGTCTTCGCTCGTTGCTACTGCATTTGATCCTTTGCGACGACTCTTCATAATAAATCGGACCTTCTGGCGAATCGTAGGACTGTTTCTGTCCTTTTCGTATTGAAATCCAGGTGCTGAAACGACTGTCAAGTCCGGAGCTAATTGATCGATGACCTCCCGAAGTATCTCTCGCAACTCCGCAGCCGGTCCGCGAAAAGACGTACGCGAGGTGTCTGCGAGGTCATTGAGCACCTGCGCAAAGGAGCTCGCCGCTAAGGGTAGCATTGCGTTTAGAGTGTCGATAACTTTCTGCTGCTGAGGTGTGATACCTATCGCCGATTTTGCGGGTGTAATGGCATTTATACCAACGAGCTTATGGCGTTGGACACTCATAGTCGCAATCAACTTCCGACAGGCGGTGATGCAGCTCAGGTATGAGCTCTTACGGTTATTTCCGCGCCTTAATATGTTTAGATCCTGAAGTATGTCATCGATTTGTTGAAGCTCCGTTTCGTTCACGCCAGCTTGGATTGCGTCTGGTCGTGCATGGCGAAAATAGTATTGGACCACATCCTTTGCTTCTGCCTTTAGTGACTTTGAATTGACAGCCACGGCGCTTACTCCACGAACTCCCTTCTGAAGTCGCTCGATGCGCTCATAGAAGTGATCCCACGGGTCATCGATAGTGGCAACCATTTCAGGTTTCAGCGCTTACGTTTTGCCATTGGTGTATTTTTTTTAGGCCTAGCTCGCTTTGCGCTGGCTTGGGGGGGCTTTGCTGTGGCAGGTCTGCTTGTGCCGAGTTTATGAGCAACTAGATTATAGCCAACGGGATTTAATGCGTAATGACCTTTACCACGCTGATCTAAGTAGCCAGCATTCTTGCTGTTGACTAATGTAAAACTTCCATCTTTTGGCATTTTGAATTTCGCCAAATGAAAATACTTTTCGACGTCAGGTTTCGTTATTGAGTTTTTGCGTTCGGTTTCATTAGCTTCGTATTGAAGAAAGTACGCCACTACCGCTGCCATTTCGGTCGCCGAACGTGGGCTCTTTTGCTCCTTGAACGTGCGGATGTCCTTGTTTTCGTTGCTCGCTGGTACATAAGGTATGGACCGAGCTTCACCGGCTTCGTCAGAAGCTGCTTGTTGAGTGATGACCTCGTGCGGCGATTTCAAATTTAAACGTGTGCAAATATAAGCAAAAACACGATCACGGGCTGCCTCATCCAGACCGGATAGGGCCGACAACATCGTTGTGATGGCCTTAATCTCATCATCTTCCATGGTGTTATCACTCACGCAGTCCTCCTTTAGGTTGCGCCACCAACTCCAAATATCAACTTTCCGCGCAATCCCACACGTCTCACGGCGGCCGACGTATGCGGCCTTGTAAGGTTTTTGGCCTCGACCGGACAAAAATGTTTCCGCGTGAAACATTTTGGTACGATCGGCGGAATCTGCTCGCCCTCAACTGCACCCCGTGGTCGCGCCGCAAGTGTCGCACTTCAAGCACGTCCCATTGCGCACCAGGGTAAAATTCCCGCACTCGCCGCAAGCCTCTCCCGTATAGCCCTTCATCCGCGCTTGGCTGCGCTTCTCAGTGACGGCCGAACGCTCGGCGGGAGCCGTCCCTTCGAGCCCGCCGAGGTCCGCTTCGACTTCCTTTTCGAGGTCGCTTTTGAGCGCCGCCGCGGGTTGCGGGCCGCCGCCTTGCACCAGCATCAATTTGTCGGCCTTGGAGCGCACAAAACCGCGCGACACGAATTTCGTGGTGCCCCCCGCGCCATGCGGCGGGCGGCTCTGCTCGTCTCCCCTGCCCAGCACGTCATGACCGATGTCGCTTGGGTCGATGTGGGCGAGATCGTTGCGGCCAAGATAAGAGATCGCGAGCTCGCGGAAAATATAATCGACGATCGAGGTCGCGTTCTTGATCGCGTCATTGCCTTGCACCAGCCCCGCCGGCTCGAAGCGGGTAAACGTGAAGGCGTCGACATATTCTTCCAATGGCACGCCATATTGCAGCCCCACGGAGATCGCGATGGCAAAGTTGTTCATGAGCGAGCGGAAGGCCGCGCCCTCCTTGTGCATGTCGATAAAAATTTCGCCGAGCCGGCCATCGGCATATTCGCCGGTGCGCAAATAAACCTTGTGGCCGCCGACGGCCGCCTTTTGCGTATAGCCCTTGCGGCGATCGGGCAGGCGCTCGCGCTCTCTTATCCGCTCGATCCGCTCGACAATCCGCTCGACGATTTTTTCGGCGACCGCCGATGCCCGCGCCGGAGCGTTCGAGGCGATCAGAGCCTCGACTGCATCCTCAACCTCGTCATCGTCATCGGCGATCAACTGGCTGTTCAAGGGCTGCGACAATTTCGAGCCATCGCGGTACAGCGCATTGGCTTTCAGGCCCAGCCGCCACGAAAGCATATAGGCGTTCTTGCAATCCTCGATGGTCGCGTCGTTCGGCATGTTGATCGTCTTCGAGATCGCGCCGGAGATGAAGGGCTGTGCCGCCGCCATCATGCGGATGTGGCTTTCGACGGCGAGAAAACGCTTGCCCGCGCGGCCGCAAGGATTCGCGCAATCGAACACGGCGTAATACCGCGGCTTCAAATGCGGCGCGCCTTCAAGCGTCATGGCGCCGCAGACGAAAATATTGGCGGCCTCGATTTCGGCGCGGGAAAAGCCCAAAAAGCTCAAAAGATCGAAGTTTTGATCCGCCAGCATTTCGGCCGGAATCTTGAGCGCGCCGGTTAAAAACTCCGCGCCAAGCGTCCATTTGTTGAAGACGAATTTGATGTCGAAGGCGCTCGCCAGCGACACCTCCAATTCGGTGAGTTTTTCCGCCGTGAAACCTTTCGCGGAAAGGCTCACGTGATTGATCGCCGGCGCATTTTGCAAGGAGCCATGCCCCGTCGCATAGGTCACGATCTCGTCGATCTCGGTTGCCGAATAGGCGAGCGTGCGTAAAGCTTCGGGAACGGCGCGATTGATGATCTTGAAATAGCCGCCGCCCGCGAGTTTCTTGAACTTGACGAGCGCGAAATCAGGCTCGATGCCCGTCGTGTCGCAATCCATCACGAGGCCGATCGTGCCGGTCGGCGCGACGACGCTCACCTGCGCGTTGCGGTAGCCGTGGCGCTCGCCGAGTGTGACGGCGCGCGCCCAGGCGGCGCGGGCATGATCGCCAAGCGCCTTGTTGGGCAACGCCGTGTGGTCGAGCGGGACCGGCGCGATCGACAACGCTTCGTAACCGGAGACATCGCCATTTGCCGCCCGCGCGTGGTTGCGCATCACGCGGAGCATTGCGGCGGCATTCTCCTTGTATTCCTCGAAGGCGCCGAGTTCGCCCGCCATCTCCGCCGATGTGGCATAGGCGGCGCCTGTCATGATCGCCGAAAGCGCGCCGCAGATCGCGCGGGCCTCAATGCTGTCGTAGGGGATGCCGGACGACATCAACAGCCCGCCGATATTGGCGTAGCCAAGCCCCAGCGTGCGATAATCATAAGAAAGCCTGGCGATTTCCTTCGCCGGAAATTGCGCCATCATGACCGAGATTTCGAGCACGATCGTCCACAGCCGCACCGCGTGCTCGTAGGACTCAATATCGAATTCGCCTGTCGCCGCGTCGCGGAACTGGAGCAGGTTGAGCGAGGCGAGATTGCACGCCGTATCGTCCAGAAACATATATTCCGAGCACGGATTCGAGGCGCGGATCGGGCCCGCCGCCGGGCAGGTGTGCCAATCGTTGATCGTCGTGTGGTATTGCAGGCCGGGGTCGGCCGAGGCCCATGCGGCGCGGCCGATCTTGTCCCAGAGGGCCCGCGCTTTCATGACCTTGTGCGCTCTACCGTCAATGCGCCGGATCAAGGTCCAATCGCCATCCTGCTCGACCGCGCGCAGAAATTCGTCGCTCACGCGGACGCTATTGTTCGAGTTCTGGCCGGAGACGGTGAGATAGGCCTCGGAATCCCAATCGGCCGTAAAAGTTTCGAAATCGATGCTCGTGTGGCCCTGCCGCACCAATTGGATGGCTTTCTTGATCAAGGCGTCGGGGACGAAGGCGCGCCGCGCGAGCTTGATTTCTTTTTTTAGCGCCGGGTTCTTTTCCGGATCGAAACAATCGTCGCCCGGCCCCTCGCAATTGACGCAAGCGCGGAAAATTGCCTTCATCGCCTTTTGCAAAATTTTCGAGCCAGTGACGAGCGCGGCGACTTTCCGCTCCTCCTTCACTTTCCATTCGATAAAATCCTCGATGTCGGGATGATCGGCATCGACGATGACCATCTTGGCGGCCCGCCGCGTGGTGCCGCCGGATTTGATCGCGCCCGCCGCGCGGTCGCCGATCTTCAAGAACGACATCAGGCCGGAGGATTTGCCGCCGCCGGAAAGCTTTTCGTTCTCGCCGCGCAATTGGGAAAAATTCGAGCCGGTGCCAGAGCCATATTTGAAGAGCCTGGCTTCGCGCACCCAAAGATCCATGATCCCGCCCTCGTTGACGAGATCGTCGGCGACGGACTGGATGAAACAGGCATGGGGTTGCGGATGCTCGTAGGCCGACTTCGACTTGACGAGCTTTTTGGTCTCGTGGTCGACATAATAGTGGCCCTGGCTCGGACCATCGATGCCATAGGCCCAATGGAGCCCGGTGTTGAACCATTGCGGCGAATTGGGCGCCGCCATCTGACGCGCCAGCATGAAGCGCAATTCGTCGAAGAAGGCGGCCGCATCCGCTTCCGAGTCGAAATATTTGCCCTTCCAGCCCCAATAGGTCCAGGCGCAGGCAAGACGGTCGAATAC
>JBOHJT010000009.1:0-26949 GCA_050728715.1 Methylocella sp. | reverse complement strand
CGCAAATCCATCGAATAGGGCTTCGCCATCGCTGTCGACCTCCACTCGGACGCCAACTTGAATCTGATTTGCAGCCTCTTGGGAATCCCCTCCCGATTCAATCACGATGCGACATGCTCTAGGGGAATGTTGCGCCGTTTCTCGCCCTTGTGGCGGTAAGCCTTGGCCGGCCCGTTCCCGTTCGGTGCCAATGCCGTTGCGATTGCGATTTCATTTTCCGCGGGCGCATGCCCTTTACTGTCGCCCCCGGGCCTTCCCGTCGCCATTCGTTGACCCTCCACCCCAAGTTGGCCGATATTCGGACCAAAACGCCAGCCTCATCCGTACCAGTTCAAGCCGGACTTGTCGCGCCGGGTTTAGGTGGGGGTGACGGGATGGCCGGTCCTTTTTATGGGCGGGAAAAATCCCCCGAACAAAATTCTGCGCATGAGGCCCAGCGAGGTTCGGGCTCCCCCGGGCCGAACGATTTAATCCTCCTCCCCCGTAGCCTTCGCAAGGGTTCCCATAGTCTGCAAAAGTGTTGCGATCCGTTCGCGATCTGCAATGGCTTCGGCCGTATAGCGCCCGTGATTGAGGGCGTTCTCGTTACCCTTCGGGGCGCCTGGCGACGTTCCGCCGTGCATCCGGCAACGACCGTTCGGCATCGCTGGCGATTGGCACGGTTGACCGCTCCGAGTTCGGGCTCGGCATTTCGATGCCCGGTGCATAGGCAATTGCATGGGGTTGTTCCTCTGATTTCGAGTGAGATCCTCCCCCCGGGGTCTCGACCATGCCCACGACGGCCTGCCCGCCGGAATGCACGTGGACATGCTCAACCGTGACTTTCTGTTGGCCTTTACCACGGTGGCGATTGAGCGCGTCTAGCAGTACGGCGTAGGAACGAGAGAGCTTGTTGGCTTGACTTAGGTTCTCTCGTCGTCCTTCAAAAGATTGTTCGCCGATCATGGCGCGCCGATAACATTCCATGGCGGCGTTGTGCGCGGCGAGCAGCTGAGCCGCGATCATCCCCTCCAACTCATCTTTCGGTCCGATCCCGATTAACCCGGCGACTGTCGCGTTGATCCGGCGGTCGCTTGTTTCTTTGTCGCACTGCTTGAGCCAGAGCGTATTAACGGCTTGATTGGCGAGAATGTTGTTCCATCCGTCGGACTGCGATCCGCCGACGCCTTTTAGGGTGCCCGTCAGGTCATCGCGGTCATTCGCAACCACTGTCTTGGCTTTGTTATCCTCGGTGGCCGGTTTTTTGGCGCTCATCAGCAAAGCTCCCAAGCCAGAACCACTCGCCCAACCTCGAAGGGCCGACGGCGGTAGGTCTGTCGCGCCCCATTTGCCCTATCAATCACCGCGCTGTCGCGTCGCAGATCGGCAAGCTTGTCGCCACCGAGCAGCCACACAAGGCCCGCGTGTTCGACGCGAGCAAAGGGCCGTTCGCGGTCGCAACCGAACAGGTCCCGCGGTCCCCAGCCGATCGCAATCGCGCGTGCCTCCCATCCGTCGTCAAGGAAGATGCCGCAATCGTCGATAAATCGCCGCCACCGCTTTAGGGGTACGTCCCCGGGCGGCCGATTTGGATCGAGGCGCGCCAGAGCTTCGGCCCACTCGCGCGGAACGCAAGCGTCGTATTCGATGATCGCGGCGCGTTCCTCGTCGGCTTCAGCCCATGCCGGAACGGCCGGACCACTTAGCGGCGGATTTGGCAATCGGCTCGGCGCGCCGGCTAAACCTGCCAAAGCCGCTAAAGCAGGGGTGGCGGCGGCTCCCACTTTCGCAAGTTTCGCAATTTTAGCTACCTCGTTCGATGCGGACGCTTCGAGGAAGGCGTATGGATCGAACTTCAGGAACGCTTGCATTTTAGCCCCCTGACGATCTCCCAGACCTGTCGCCGCTTCACGCCAGCGACGTGGCCACCGCCGGGCACGGGGCGCAACCAGCCGTGATCCTCCAGGATGCGGACGATTTTCTTTGCCGTCGCATTGTCCCGGACGCCGGGAGGGCCAAGCTGGTACACGTCCGGAAGAGATACTACCGGCTCGGCCCATGGCCCGAAAAGCCATGCGAGGGTGCATTCTGCAAGTCGTAGCTCGAGGCTGACCCGGGCAGCGCCGAACAGGCGCAAGGCCTCTGCCGCATAGTGCTGGGCGAGCACGATGGAGGCACCCATGCGCTCGCCGGTGACCTCGGCGGCTTCGATATCATCGACAAGTGTGAGCACCACCGCCAGCCGGGCGGCATGCTCGGGGAGCTTGTTTGCCAATCCACGCACCGGCTCGAGATCGCCATTCGGCGCGATGGCCGCCTCGACATAATCGGCGAAGGCGATCCATACGCGGCGCGCCTCTGCCGAAAGCGCAACGCGTCGCGGCTCCAACTCGTTCGCCTTACCAGCCGCGAGAGACAAAGGCGCCTCCAAAATGTCGAGCAGGCGAGCGCCGTACCTTTTTAACGCGGTTTCGCTTGCGGGCGAGGGCTCGTGCCAAATGCGCATGCCGGCGGCGCTATTGGGCGCGGTGATCAGCATCCGAGATAGCAAGCCTTGGTTTGTGAGCAGGCGATCGTTGAGCAGGATGCTCGCGACATCCGGCTGCACCATAAGGTGCACACTCAGCCGCCTGCCTGGCAGAATGGACGCACCGTCGCCCGCTCGAACGCGACGGATGGGCTCGCCGTCCCAAGCCGAGGAAAGACCCGTCGCCGTGCGCAGCTTGTTGTCGTCCGACATGCCGTGCCCGCCGATGAATTGCCCGCCTTCGGTCGCAAATATGCCGAGGCTCGGATGGCCGGTGACAAACAGCTTGCACAGGCCCTCGAAGGTCGGCTCTGCGCAAGTCAAGATGGGGTCTAGCGGGGCCACGGGCGCCGGGCCGAGTGCATCGAGCGCTTGCTTGATCGCGCCCCGGTCGCCTTTGCCGCGCTTCATTGCCTGCTCGCGTGCCCTTTCCCACGCAGCTTTGTCGTTTTGATAGCTCGAAAGCTCGGTGTCGTGCCTCTCGCGCAGAGCCCTTTCGCGGTGTCGGACTGGCCATAGGGCCTCGGTATCGCATGCATTCTTGCGCTCGCCGATTCAGCGATGGTGACGAAGAAGTCCGATATGGGCTTCGCGTGCCCAGTTGGCAGCTCGATATCGGCGTGGCCCTGGACGGCAAGCGCGGCGGCCCCGAGGACGGACTGGGCGCCGATCGCAACGGGTGCCTGCACCTTGTCGTGAATTGCTTCCGCCGCGGGGCGGAGGATCGGCCCCAACGCCTCGACGGGGAATGGATCGGCAGGCGGCAGCTCTCTTGCGAGCGGGCGCGGCGGTTCCAGTGCCTCCTCGGCGGCCATACGCACGATTTGCCGCACGGCCTCGGCGCCATCAGGCGGCGACATGACGAGCGTCCTCGACCCGACCGCCGCGCAGCACGTCGTTGAAGTCCACGCCGGGCTCGGGAGGGAGGGAGGGCAATGCGTACGCGGCGGCCCTCGGCCAGGAAGCGATCGGCCGCGCTTTGGCTAGCGCGTTGGCCCGTGCCGTTGGGGTCATTGTCGGAGCAAATCAGCACCATGCGCGCTTCGGCGGGCAGAACGAGATTTCGAATGCCCCCGGCGTTCAGGGCCGCCCAGGCGGGCAAGCCGCACGATTGAGCCACCGACAATGCCGTTTCGAGGCCTTCCGCGATCAACGTCCAGCGGCCGAGCTGGATGGGCGCCAGTTGCACGGCGCCTCCGGCGATCGGACCGAGGCTCGCCTTTGTTGCTTCGACGGCCGCCTTGCCCGAGCCGTCGGGCCGCAGATAGGTCCGGTGGACGCCCACTGGCCCGCGCTCGCAATGCTCGACGAGCGCCACCATCGCGGGATGTCGTTTGCCACCTGGATGCGGGCAATCGGGATGGAACCGCAGACATTGCAGCGGTAGGAGCGCAAGCCCGCGGTTGGCCAGATAGGTCTCAACAATCGTTGCGGCGGCCGGCTGGGTCTCGCGCCAGACGGCAATCGCTCGCGCGGTACGGGCAGCTTCGTCGGGGTGATCATTACGCCGCATCGGCGGCAACCGGTACTTCTCGGACGTGTCCCCAAGCAGGCCCGAGCGGCGCAGCTCGGCGAGCACGTCGCATGCCTCACAACCCCCGTGACAGAAAACGAGAATGCGACCCGCGGCGCCGTCTCGGACCAATAGACTGCGCCCGCCGTGAATCGGACAGCGGCACCGCCACTGGTGACCCTCGCGCCGTCCCTCCAGGGCTGTCGCGATTTCCGCGGCCGTGGTGAATAGGAGCCCACTCACGGCGCGACCTCGTGGGAGAGCAGCCAAGAACGCAGCGCATCGAGCGCGATCAAGCGACGCTTTCCGATTTTGAGACTCTTGAGCGCGCCAGACCCGAGCGCAGCGTAGATTGTTGTCCGACCGAGCCCGGCGAGCCGTGCGGCCTCCGCCGGCGACACGGCCAACGGCTCAGCCTTGGGAGGTAAAGGGGACAAGGAGGCGATATCTATCGTTTGCATTTTTGCGCGGTCTCACAGAGGTTCACCGGAACGTCGGCAAACATGGCGCGAAGGCGCGGCGCAAAATAGCGGGCGCAAAATGGAATAATTTTGGGATTTTGCGCAGCCCGCGGCGGTATCGCCCCAAACAAGATTTGCGGGATGCGCCGCGCTACCGAATCACGTCCGCTTCCAGACCACTCCTTTCGTGCGACTGTAAAGGCGCCGAACGGATCGGTAGCAAATGACCCAATGCGGACCATCGCGGGGTCACGATCAAGTCGTTAATCTCTTCCACCTTGCTCGCAATCGATTTTCCACCAACCATAATCGCGCTGCCAGAGTCTCAAGCATCTGGGCTGAAATCACGACCGCTCGGCTTCGTCCCATAGTCCCCGCCAATTCTGCAACTCGTGTCATTATGCCAACAGGCCCGACAAGTCCGTCATGCTTCCCCCAAAACCTCTGTGGACTCGGCCTATCGTTTACTAACAAATGGGGTCGAAGCGGGAGGGCGCAACCATCGGAACTCGGAGATTGGCGCTGCCGAGAACGGACATTCTTGACCGATGATCGACGGCGAAAAGCGAGGAGTCCGTCGTTAGAATTCGGCTCGATTAGCGGTCACCGCGTCTTCATTCCATTCCAAGCCGACGCCAGGCGCGTCTGGAATGTGCAGCATACCATCGACGACTTTATATGGCTGTTGCAAAACAGGATCCGCCCAGTCCTGCCATTCCAGCCAATGCGCCGTCTCCGTGACGCGCATGACGTGGGCGGCGACCTCGGGGTAAAGGTGAGTGGAGACAGGAACGCCCGCTGCTCCGGCGATCGCCGCCGCCTTGAGCCACCCAGTGACGCCGCCAATGCGCATGAAGTCCGGCATCACTAAATCGCAGGCTTTCATCTGAAGCGCCCGATGCAGGTCGCGGGCTCCATAGAAATTCTCGCCAATTTGAATCGGCGTCTTCAATTCGGCAGAGAGCCGCGCGAAGCCGTCAAAATTGTCGTAAATGATCGGCTCCTCGATCCAGTCGAGACCCAAGTCATCGATCAAATGACAGCGGTGCAATGCTTCAGCGAGATCGAGGCCCTGGTTGAAATCGACCATCAAATGACACTCATCGCCGACCGAGGCGCGAACGGCAGTAATCGTTGTGAGATCATCCCGCGCAATCTCTCGCCCAAGCCGAAGTTTGAGCCCGGTGAAACCTCCCTCGTCTCGCAGTTCCATCGCCTCCGCGGCGACCAACTCCGGATCCCTGAGCCAAAGCCCATTGCTGTTGTAGGCCTTCACGGGTCCGAGCGTGCCCCCTAGAAGCACGCAGAGCGGGAGGCCGGCCGCCTTTGCCAGCGCGTCCCAAGCCGCCATATCGAGCCCCGACACCGCGATCATGGCCAAGCCCTGATAGCCCACGAAATGAAGAGACTTTTGTGCAATTTCATGGAGTTCGGTTGGTGCTACGCGACGGCCTTTGAGCAAGTCGCCAAAATCGTGAAGAGCCGGGATCAGATATCGCATCGCCTTGGCGGTGTATGGCTCAAGATAGCTTCGCCCGACGACGCCTTCCTCCGTCAAAAGGTCTATTAGAATCATCGGCCAATCGGGGAGGGTCGCTATGCGGGCGACAACAGGGCGTTTCAACTTGAGCAGCACTGCTCGCGCCCGGATCGATCGGAGCGTCAATGACTCAAATCGCATTGCAGGTGGTCCACTTCAGCGCTTCAAGCGAGATCATGGGCGCACCAATTGTCCGGCTATTCCGCATGCTGGACGATCCAGTTCCCGAAGGACCAATTCTCTCTTTGAATTTCTATGAGATTGATAAATACGTCCTCGGGACGAAGCCCTGATCGCGCATGGAGACCGTCAGCCACGGCCTCGTAAGAGTTTTTTTTGCTCAACGGTTCGACCTACGTTAAGCGTCAGTTTGATAAAGACACAATCTTGAGTGCGCCTGATGCCAAGATAGTTTTCGTCAGCAATGTGGGTGTAAGCGGGATGCTCGGCCACGACTTGAAATCGGTCGTCCTTGGGCGCCTTAAGGACATCGACCATCGCCTCATAGACAACGTCGCCTCATGTGTGACGATATTCTGCTGACTTTCCTTGGGTAAGGTCAATGCGCACAAGCGGCATATCTGGTTCTCCTACGATCGACTGCTGGTGAAGGGTCGACCATAAGTGTTCAGAGTTGTTCGTCGCGAGGACTCATCACGCGCTTGCTTACAGGTCTGAGTTGAGCGACCCACCTTGTTGTCTCCAGCCCAGGCCGCTCAACGTCCTTCCATTAGCGTTTCGGCTTCAAGCCGCGTCTTCAATTTGATCGAGCAACTCGATAAGCCGGATCACCTGTTGCAGCAGAATGCCTGCGACACCGAGGCCAAACCAGACGCCGACGACGAATCCCCAGTGGATGGGTGCTGCAAAAAACTCCTCCCGAAACAAAAAGGTGTGCCCCCATTCATTGAACCCGATGCAGACCAAAAGCATGAAGGGACCGACCACAGCCAAGGTCAACGGTAGCGAAATGCCCTTGGCATAGAGAGGCAATCTGGTCCTTGCGTAGATCCAGGCAGAGCCACCCAGAAGCACGTATAGGGGGAAGTTGAAATAGAACTCGACGATGTGACTGGCGGTGAACGGCGTGTCCCGGATGGAGGCCTGGTGCCAGGAATTGTCCTGTTCAGCGAAGTAGCTGCCCGCCCAATATACGGCGAACGTGTATATGCTGATCCACATGGTGAGCGTGAAGTAACGGCGTATTTCTTCTTTCGGAGCAATCGCATCCAGATTGCGGTCACGCGTGAACCAGAGATACCCCCATAGGGCCGGGAACACCAGCGCCAGCGCACCCAATTCAATATACAACAATCGCATCCAATAAGTTTTGAACTCCGGTTCGGTGGAATCAAGACCCGTCTCAATGCCGAATTCGCCTTGATAAAGGCGCAACCCAACATAGACGACGGTTAGCCCCGCAAAGGTCAGCAGATATTTGTAGAGGTCCCTGATGTACCAGGGCAAGCCCGATTTTTCATGCGCTGCTTTGGCAGGCAAGATGTCATGCGATGCGACGGACATTGTGATCACCTTTCATGGGCATCAATGGAGCTGTGAGGCAAGGAGGCTATTCGCGACCGGCGTTAGTCGAACTTTGGGATGACGGCGGTCGAGATGCTGGCGATGTGGCGTTTGCCGGTTGCATCGATGAGGAACAGTAGACCTCCCAGTCTGCTGTCCGCATCGCGAATAAGTCCGTCCAGCCTCTGCGTCGCCCACAGGGCATCTGTCGCCGTGATGCGGACGGTCCGGTTTTCTCCTGCTTTTATCGGATCCGCGGAATCGATGCTCAGTCCCTGCTGGGCGACAAGGGTGTCGCCCATGTCCTGGCCGGCCACGCCTGCGGCAGGATTGACGAAGCGCACATTGGCGGTCGCAAACTCCCGGATCTGGACGGGTTGATCCGAAGCATTGTGAATTTGCGCCGCTATGGTCATCGATCGAGCGGGGACGTGGTACTCGGTTCGTTGAACTTTAACCTGGACGATTCCAGTGTTGACGATTGGCGCCAGCGGCTCGATTTGATCCAACGCGGCTTGCAGCGGAATGGTATTGAGATATTGAGAATCCGTCATCGCTTGAGCCCCGAATACAACGAGCGGTACGCCGACCAGGATTGCCGCGGCGATTTTCCTGTCGAGCGATGTGATTAACCCGTTCTCTTGGCCGGACTGAAGCATCTTGTAGCGCGGAATGAACAGCGGCCGCCGGACCCACCAAAGCAGCCAGGCCACCCCAAGCGCGATCCACAGTGCATGCCAGGCAACGCCGTTGACAAGGCCGTAGGTCTCCATATCGATTACGTCGCCATTGAGCGTTTTCACCGGATTGGTGAAAGCGGCCGGATCGCCGGTGACTTCGAACCAGTGTCCCGGACCCATGACGGCGCCCGCGTCGTGCAGATTGAAGAAGGGATGGAGATGGTAGCGGCCGGGCAGCCGCGCCTTCAGCACGATCTTGAAATCGTAATCGCCCCCCAGTTTCAAGGCGGCGGAACTGACCGATGCTTGTCCGTCCAGATAGCGCTCCGTACGGATAAACACGGGTCCCGGCGATGAGACATTGAGATAGGTCAAATCCGGTTTGGGCACGCCGCGGGGCCAGTCCTCGGCGACATGGAACTTGCCGGTAATGATTACTTCGTCGTTGACCTTCAGTTTGTCCTTCGACCATTGCACGTCATACCACTGAATGGTGCGCGTGCGAATGAACGGCTCCAGGGCCTTTTCGCCATGGGCATAAACGGCGTTCGGCGCAAAGGTCAGGCCGCACAACACCAAACAGAAGATGGCCAACAAATTCTTCACGGTTTTCATCATGGCTGCATCCTCCGCTCAGATGATCTTCACGAACTTGGTGGTCGCAAACGCCTTGCCCAGATACCACCAGAGCGGGTACATCAAAGTACAAAGGAGGGCCGAACAGAAAGCCGACAACGGCGTGGCGTATTGGCCATATGTCCTGAGGGTGCCTCTTTCGATAATCCGCAGATACTCAGGCATGCCGGCACGGATGTATTGGAAGCCGAACAGATCGGCGATGGTCAGTTGGGTGCCACCATATTCGACGGGCACGTAGAACATGCCGAAAATTGGCCAGTTGCTGGGATAGAACAACAGCGCGAAGGACATTCCGCCCAAGATGCTGGTCACGGTCACGCTTTTGCTCAACATCAGGATGGCATCGAGGACCAGAGCGCTTGGCAACATGGTTGCCGGCAGCACCTCGTTGATCGGGAAATAATTCCACAGGTGATAGGAGAAGAACCGCGCGATCCAGGTCCCAATCAGAAGACACGAGATGCAAAGAGTCGCACCCATTGGCAGGCGGAAGCTTGTCCAAAGCACCGCCTGGACGGCCGCTGGGAAGGTAATCATCATCAGTGGAGTGAGAAGCGGCCACCATTGGCGGTCCTTCCAGTCCACCCAGAAGTCCCAGTCTCCTACCGTCAGCATCACATGCAGATGGAATATGCCAATGAACAAGAACAGGGCCAGCACCAAGATGAGATAGTCATAGGCTCGGGTGAGCCTCGCTTTCTCCCCCGTATAGGGTTGTGGCGGAACTTCGAGAGCCTTGGTCGCCATGGGATTCTCCTGACGAAACCGGATGTCTGCCGGGCTGCCATACAAAAATAGCGTCGCTCCCGCAAAGCTTCACCTTCAGGGCTTAGCGTGAACGCTTGGCCATGCGGGGCGATGACGGCAATCTAGGCGCCTATGGGCGCCCCGTGAAATGATAAGATTTAATGCTGCTATGAATGAAAATCACAGGCCGCAAAGGCGACTCTCGATCGACGCATACGATCTTTACCTCCAGACGAAACGTCACCCAGCGGTGCTTCAAATATGCCGGAATTGCGCAATTTCGATTTGAATCTGCTTGCCGCATTCGACTTGCTAATGCAGGAGCAGAACGTCTCGCGCGCGGCGGACCGCATGTTTGTCAGCCAATCGGCCATGAGTCATATCTTGCAGAGATTGCGGCAGCAACTGGATGATCCGTTGCTGGTCAAGACTCCCGGCGGCATGAAACCAACTGATCGCGCGCTGGCCCTGATCGATCCCGTCAGGGTTGTCCTCCACGACGTCGAGCGCCTGCTTCGCGCGCCGGAAGAATTCGACCCGAACAAGAGTCAACGGCGTTTTGTTATCGCAGCGACGGATTATATGGAATTCCTAGTGCTGCCGGCACTTGTCGAGCGGATTGCCCGGCAAGCGCCGAATGTCAATATTCACGTCAAACGGACCGAACTTCCGTTTCCCGAAGGCGAACTCGAACACAATGATCTCGATGTCGTGCTGGGATTTGAGGTGATCCTGAAGCCGGCGGGCTATTTGATCAGCGAGAAACTGTTCGACGATCGAATGACTTGTCTGGTCAGCCGGAGTCATCCTGCCAACGAAGGCGCTCACGTGACGCTGGACGAATATATCTCGATGCGGCACATGCTGATTTCGCGCACGGGAACCCGCATCGGCGTGATCGATGAATGGTTGGCCGAGAAGGGACTTGAGCGCCGCATCGCCCTCATCGTGCCGCACTTCCTCTCCGCGCCGTTCATCGTCGCCAAGACGGATATGCTGCTGTCCTTACCCGAAAGAATCGCCAGGCAATTCGTTGGTTTGGCGCCGCTCAGCATTTTGCCGGTGCCCATTGATCTTCCGGTCTATGAACTGGTCATGGTTTGGCACCCGTTGCGGGAAAACGATCCCGCTCATCGCTGGCTGCGAGAGCAGATATTGGCGGTTTGCCAAACCCTGGACGGAGCCTTCCAACGCTTGAGTCACCGTCCCGGCAGTCCGGCGGCCAGGGCTTTGACCTCAATCAGAAAATAAGGCGGCTTGGACAACGACTCGCCACCGTTCAGGGCAGCGGATTGGTGCAGTCTATTGACCACGGCGTAGAGCTTGCCTTCAGGTCCAAAGGCAAAGGAATCGACCCAGGACAGCTCCGGGCTTTGCGCGAGCCGTTGGTAACTTCTATCCGCTTTGATGACGCCAATCGCGTTTTCCGCCAGATCGCCCAGATAAATATTGTTGTCCTTATCAATGCTGATGCCATCGCAGATAGGTTTGGCACTGTAACGCTCCACTCTTTGGCCGAGGGTTCTTGCGTCCAAACCTTCATCGGCCAAATCAGCCGCCTTGATGCGATAAAGACTCAATCCGTGCATGGGACCAAAATACACCCATTCATTTTGCAGATCCTCGGTGACCGGGTTGACGCCGATGTGCGGCCGAACCAGGTTGCCTGCGGCGTCTTTCACCTGAATGGGCCGTCCGTCGATGATGAGATCGATCTTCTCGGGAACTACACTGGGATGACCCTCTAATACCCGCCGGGCGGCGCCCGTCTCCAGATCCACCACGATAAACGCTGCATTGGCGCCGCCTGCCGGATCAACAATGAAGATCCGGTTGTGCCGGCTATCGACCGTAAAATCATTGACGAAGGCGTCCTTGGGGGCGATCGGGGCGGGCAAATAGATGACGCGGTGCAGCTTGTCGGCTTTCGTATCCCAGCCTACAAGTTTCGGCGTGACGCCGCTGCGCATCCCATCGTCGAGCATCCAGACGACTCCATTGACGTCGGTGCGGATGCCCAGAACTGAATCCAGCGTCAGGCCGGAATGGCTTTGCCGATCGTTCAGCTCCTTGTTCGGAAAAGGAGTCAGAGAACCATCGCCCTGGCGCTCTACGACCGAGTAATCGGGCTCGTAGAACTGGTGCTGGCTCATTATGATTCTGCCGCTTCCGGTGACTGTCACGTTGCCTGGAGCTTGAGACAGTCTCGCGACGATTTCATAATTGGATCGTGTCTCGGCGGACGCATGACCGGCGAGAGCGAATAGCAATAACAAGACATTGAACCCTCTTTGCACGATGGTCTCCGAGAATGCGAGCGGTTGCAATTGTCTTTCACCATATGCTGTCGAGTTGGGCAGGATAAATGTCGTTTTTTCATGCCCGTATTACTTCGCTTGATATCGAAAACTCCTTGTCCACCTTAAACTGTCGCGTCGCAGGCAACGTCGAAAACTTCGACATCCTTGGCAGAATGGAGTTCGCCTGCAAACTATCCGGAGCCAAGGTGATTCTGGTCATGGGCCATACGGGGTGCGGCGCGATTAAAGGCGCTATCGATAACGCCGAACTCGGCAATCTCACGGGCTTGTTGGCGAAAATTAAGCCGGCAGTGGCAGCGACGACGTACACCGGCGAAAGGACATCGAAGAATTACGCGTTTGTTGATGCTGTCGCGCGCAAGAATGTGGAAATCACGATAGCCGACATTCGCAAGGACAGCCCCGTGCACGCTGAATTGGAGTCGAATAGCGCGATAAAGATGGCCGGTGCGATGTATAATCTCGAAACCGGTGTCGTAGATTTTTTCGCCGCATGATTCAGCGCGGGTGCCCACCGCTGTCGCAGCGAAGGTGATTTAATTTAAATGTCGCCTTTTGGCGCATCGCTGCGCTTGGACTCGTCGCAAGTAATATCTGCTTACTGACCAAGGCGGAAATTGACGAGCCGCTACGGGTCCGCTACCGGGCACCCGTTTATGCGTTCACAACCTAGCGTTCTCGTCCGCCAGGGCGTTCAGCCGCTTTTGACCTTACTCATCCGGCTCAAGTGGCGCTCGATTGTCTTCACAGCAGGAGGATCGCGCTCGGGACGATTCAAAGCTATCTCGGCACGAATTGTTACTGCCTCCCTCCTCTGATTGACCAATGGCAAGGCTTGAGCGCGACGCCCCTGGAAAATTTCGTAGACTAATGTAGCATCGGACGGATGCCCAGCGTTGAGCTGCGCCGGTTTATTCAGTCCTTTGCGCAATCCCTTGATCCAGCCGACGAGCTTGGTCTTCTCGGTTGCAAGGCAATCTTTTTCGGGGCGTGCGATCTCACGGAGTTCAAGGAATTCATAGCCGTGAGGTAACCTGAGCGGCCGCGGCGGTGAGCCGCTTGTAGTGAGCACAACGCCGAAATCGACTGGAGGAACGGCCGAGAGCGCGGTGGCCAACGCGCTGAGATTTGGCGGGCTGCAGATCCCAATGGCGAATACGACTGCCAGTTCGGTTCCGCCGATGTGCGCGTCTCCCAGATGCCATGCAAGAGCCGGGACCAGTACGCGCCGGCGGACGGGCGGCGTTATGGGCAGTGCTGTCACGAGCCGATCGAGCACCCATTCAGGATCGACACGAATAATCGCAAGGACATCGTCTTCCACCATGACGCGTCCGGCTTCGGGACAAAAATGCCAATGGCGCCTCGTCCCCGGATAAAATTCCAAACGCACGGGATGGTCACCGTCGCAAGCGCGGCACGTCAATACTGAAAGGGGTCCCCCTCTCGTTACCGCGCCAATATTCGACAGAAAATCTATCGATCCGCCGCATTGGTTAGGCAGGGCCTTGGCTTCGAGGCTGCCGACGCTCGCCTCGATGAGGCTGCACAAAAGGTTGACCGCGTCGATACTTGCGATCATGCCACCGCCGCTATTGTCTCTTCAATGAGTCCCCACCGCACCAGATACTTCTCGGAAACGATTTGGTGACGCCGTGTTTGGTCTCTGAGGTTCGAACTGTTCGGAGCGCGCAATTCAACAGTGATCGGCTTTCCGCGATTCTCACGGCCCTCCGGATGGAAGGCAATCCTCAGCCGAGCTTGCATCACTCGCCACTCGGGCAGCCGCAGCGGATCGAAGCCGCCGAACCATCCGGCGCTGGTCCCATAAATGTCCGCATGCTCGCCATCTACTTCGATTGTCACGCGGCCAAAGCGGCCGGCCGCATCTCTCAACCGAAGAAGCGTCACCTCGACGCTCTTGATCCCGTCGGACGGGTCGGTAGGAAAGGGTATCGGTCGTTTCAAGCGATCGAGGTCGAAATCACGTGGCCGGATTGGCGTCAGCGCGTTTTCCGAATCCAAGAGGCGCGCCGCGAATGATTGCGCAATCTCTTCACGCAACGGGCGACCGCCTTTCGACACAATATCCAAAATGCCGCTAACAGGATCGCAGCAGATTGCCGCTTCGATCACTGGCCGTCTTGTTCTGCGCTTTGGTTCTTCACGATCGAATTCCATGCTGCACTCGGGCAGGCCCTCGACGTAGACGGAATAATGGATGACTTGTCCTAGGGCAGCACCTTTGAGATCGCATGTACGGCGCTCAAACTAATCAACTTTTAGGTTTCGACCGGTGCCGTCGAATTCGCGGAATAACCCGCTGAGGTCTACTTCGAGACGAGCGATATCGGAGGGCTCTTGCTCGGGGTGAGAGGAGTCGGAAGGCAATATCCGCTCCAGCTGCGACCATGGCGCATCCGTTCGGCATACGCAGTCGCAAGTGCATGATCGAAGGCTTCTTCGTCTGTAAGCAGCACGAAAAGGCCACGAGCTTCGCTGCCGTGACAGGAATGAAGCTGCCGGAGCAACACTTCATCCTGTTCGACGAGGGACTGCAATGCGCGCTGTCCGATCTCGTCCGAAAGCTGTTCGACGCGCTCGAAATCCTCGAAGAACCGTTCGCGGTCTCTTTCGGGCAATACCTCGATCGCTGTTTTCACCGAGTTCACAAGAGCCGAGGATTTGGCCGTCCAATCGACTTGGCTCCGAAAAAAGGATGGCCCCGAGCGCTGAAATATCGTTGCAAGTCCGATGGCTGCGCGCGCCGCAGGAAACGAGGCAGGCTAAAGCTCATGGTCCAGCCTTTCCCAATCGCGAACGCACATCTTGTGCCCTCGGAGCCTAAAACCCCACGATATAGGTTTGTCGAGGGTGCGCTGCAATACCCAAACATTCGCGCGAGTTCGGTGTGTTCCGCATCATGCGCGGGCTGAGAAAGAAGGTTGCGCTGGTAAGGCCGTATCCATGGCGGAGCCGTAGCTTTCGGAGGCCGATCTGATTCCGCGCTGCATGCCTCACCGACATGGCCGTAATCGACTGCGGAGGGGACGAAACCCAAATTTGTGCCCCCGGCGCGCCCCCAGAGCCCATGGTGCTGCCATGGGCTCAACCCGGTCAGTTCCGAATCGCTAATATTTCATAGTGATATGATGGCTCGCCCGGGAGGATGAAACCGGGCACCGCTATGTCATTGTTGCGCCATAGATTTCTGAGGGTGGGTTCCCCGTGCAAGTTCCGCAGGCGCCAGCGACGGACGTTAGCCACGGCCCTGCGAATTCGGTTCGCGCCCATCCCGGCCTTTCTTGGCTTGGCTCGGCGGGCATGGGAATCAGATGTTCGTTGAGGGGCGCGGTGAGGCAGCGAGCGCAAGGCGAAAGGTCATGGTCAGGAGCGGGCTCGCTCCGCGCCCGAGTGCGAACCTCGAACCGTGCTCTGCGGATACCGATAGTGGACACCTCGGATCGGAGGGAGGGAGGGAGGGAGGGAGGGAGGGAGGGAGCAGCGTGGCCTCGGCAGGTTGCCTCCTATGCCGCTGGCGCTCTTTCCCTTGCTGTATGATGTTACGAGCGCCTTGATGCAATTCCCCGGGGTAGGTCATGAGGAATCCCTACGAAGTTCTCGGCGTCGCCTCGACGGCGCCCGCTGCCGATATACGCAGTGCCTATCGCAAGCTAGCGAAGAAGCTGCACCCGGATCTCAATCCCGGTGACAAGGCGGCCGAGGAAAAGTTTAAGCAAGTCGCGGTCGCCTACGACTTGCTGAGCGATGAAAAAAAACGCAAACGGTTCGACGCTGGTGAAATTGACGCTTCAGGTACCGAGCGGCCGCCGCAGCACCCGTTCTATCGGGATTATGCGACCTCCGATCACAGTCGCCCCTACACGGAAAGCTACGGCTACGCTGATTTTGCTGACGGCAACGACGACCTGGCGGTGCTTCTGCGGCGCAGCGCCAGGGCGCGCGCGAACAGGCGCGGGCAGGATCTGCACTATCGTCTACCGATCGAGTTCGTTGAATCGATTACGGGTGCGGACAAGCGAGTGACGCTTCCCGACGGTAGCACGCTTGACGTGAACATCCCGCCCGGCCTGGTCGATGGACAGGTGCTCCGTCTGCGCAGCAAGGGCGCGCCCGGCGTCGGTGAAGGCGCTCCCGGCGATGCGCTGGTCGAGGTAGAAGTGCTACCCGATCGTCGCTTCACGCGTGTGGGCGACGACATCACCCTGGACTTGCCGATCTCCTTGGCCGAGGCCGTGCTCGGCGGCGAGGTCCGCGTGCCCACAGCGACCGGTGCCGTGACGATGACCGTGCCGAAGGGATCGAACACCGGCACGACCTTGCGCCTCAAGGCCAAGGGCGCTCCCCGCCGTAGCGGCGGGGCCGGCGATCAGTTGGTCAGGTTGAAGGTCGTCCTTCCGAAACCGCCCGACCCCGAACTCGAACAATTCGTTGCAAACTGGGAAGCGGGCAAGGCGTGGAATCCACGTGAGGGTATCGCACCATGAACAGGCAGGATTTTCTGGCGTGCCTGGACGTCCAGGTGCAGACCTTGGATTTCTGGCTCGAGCAGGAGTGGCTCGTTCCCGGGCGGGTCGCCGCCGAAATGAACTTCTCCGACATCGACGTTGCCCGCGGGCGCCTTATTCAGGACCTCAAGACGGGATTTGGGGTCAACGATGAAGGCGTAGATGTCATCCTTCATCTCCTCGATCAGCTACACGGCTTTCGGCGCGCGTTCGAAGACCTGCACGAGGACCTCAAAGGCACGCGGCGCTAGGCGTCAAAGCGGACATTAGCCATGAGGCTACTGATCCGCGGCTGCAAGGATTACGACAGCCTCCGACGTCTGTGTGCGGTAGGTCAGCGACTCTTGAAGGTAGAGCTTCACCGAGCTTTCCGACTGCCCAAAATAGCCGATCGACACGTCCTGGCCGAGATAGAGGTCGAAGTCCCCGCCTCGTGTCGTGAGCACGACGCCGCCTTTGATGGCGGGGCTCCAGATAACCTCCTTGTCAACGAGGCGCTGCACGCGCTTGAGGATGGGATAACCGTCGTTGTTGCCGCCGCTGATGGCGGTGTAGGGTTCAGAGCCGAGCAGAAGCGCGTAGGGGCCGTTAACGCCTGCAAGGCGCAGCTGGTTAAGCGCCTTGGCGACGATGTCCGGATATGCCTGCATGTCGCTGGGCAAAGTAAGGACGGGATTACTGGTAACCTGGCGCATGCCTCGGATGCCCGCGTTGCCATAGCCTTCGAACACGACATGGTCCTCGGAAAAGGCGATGGTGCGTGCAGCATCCTTTAGGGGCTGCCAGTCCGAATCGTTCGAGCCGCGCTCCACGTCGTCTATCGCCTGACGTGTGAGTTCGAAGGGAACGCGGAACTCCAGGAGCGGCTGCACCTCGCGCTGCGAAACCTGAAGCCCATCGCACAGGGGCGCGATTTGCTTCGTGTGTCCGGTCCCCACCGCCGAGAGTTGAAACCCCTTCGGGCCGTTGACGTCGACCACGCGCCGCGCCGCCATATAGCGTTTCAGGGTGCGCGTGACTTCTTCTTCGATCTGAGCCCAGGCGCTGCTGGAAAACGGCGCCAGCTCGCGATGCAAGTTGTTCATTCTATCCCTTTTGTTTCAGAGATCCGATGCCTAATGAGCCGTCGGGACGCGGCTCTTGCGGATCGGGTTGGGAGGGTAACCGATCTTCGGATGACAGCGGGGTTGAAGCCTCCAGGGCCGGAGGGGCCGCCACGACCTCGTCGAGGAACGTCGTAGACGGTACGAAGAACAGCGATCCCGTGACCGCGCGGCTGACGTCGAGCAGGCGGTCGTAATTTCCGGGCGGATCGCCGATGAACATGTTCTGCAACATGCGCTCGATCCTCTGCGGTGACCGCGTGTATCCGATAAAATAGGTGCCGAATTCGCCCTTGCCCAAGTCGCCGAACGGCATGTTGTCGCGAACGATGTCAAGCTGCTGGCCGTCGTCCACGATACTCGTGAGGGCATTGTGCGCGAAGGAGGGCTTGACTGCATCGTCCAGCTCGATGTTGGAGAGTTTTTTTCGGCCGATGATTTGCTCCTGTCGCTCGACGGGGATCTCGTTCCATCGCGCGAGATCGTGAAGATACTTCTGCACAATAACGTAGCTGCCGCCGACGAAGGCGGGATCCTCGTCACTGATGATGGCCGCATCGATGACAGCCTGTCCTACCGGGTTTTCCGTTCCGTCGACGAACCCAATCAGGTCTCGGTCATCGAAATATTTGAAACCGTGCGTCTCGTCCTCGACGCAAACCGCCCCACCGAGACGGGACATGATCTGCGTGCCGAGTTCGAAACAGAGATCCATCCGGGACGCGCGAATGTGGAAGAGAAGGTCACCGCGCGTCGAGACGGCATGGTGCTGGCCGTGCAGCTCTCGGAACGGGTGGAGATCCCTTGGCCGCGGCGCGCCGAAGAGGCGGTCCCACGCCTCGGAGCCGAAGCCCATCACGCACGAGAGGTCGCCATCGAGGTCGTGGAAGCCGACGGCGCGAACGAGGGCCGCGAGGTCACCGCACAATGACCGAACCGCGCGCAGGCTATCGGCGTCCTCTTTCAGTGTCAGGACGATGAAGATAGCGGACCGCGAAAGCCTCGCGACGACTGGCTGGCTCTCCGTAGTTGCCACAGATCACTCCACGAGGTTCGATCGGACCGAGATTTGCAGGCGCAGCTCGCGGCTCCGCACTGGCGGATTGTGTGTTCCTGAAGGCTGAGAATAAAAAGTGCCGACAGGAGAAAGGTCAAATTTCAAGGGTCCACGAGTGGAGGTCACCCTTCTACGCAATCGATCGACAACCCATCGCGTGAGCTTGATCGCCTGGTGGCCCGGAGCAGCACGCGCGTCCAGGGGGCGCCCCAACGAACGCTAAAGGGTGAAAGCCGAACCCTAGACAAGCCCCACGACGTCGAGTCGATAGGGCTCGACGTTCGCTATCTGCGGCGGATAGCCCCAAGCCGCCGGTCTGGTTTCGGCCATCAACTGCCCTGGAAGTTCTTCTCGCCAGAGGCTCGATCGAGCGTTTGGTGGTGCCCAGCTTTGTTCCGGAGTGGTGGAAATTTGGCGCGCCCGGAGAGATTCGAACTCCCGACCCCTAGATTCGTAGTCTAGTGCTCTATCCAGCTGAGCTACGGGCGCCTCCGGCGGGATGGTCCTGTCGGGGCCAATAGGCGGCTCCGGCCTCACGAAATCACGCGCGGAAACCGGTGCGAGACTTAGCCACCCGGCATTCTCCTGGCAATAGGGGCAAGGGCGGGGAAATGCTATCCCTTTCGTTGCGCGCCAATGGCGGCATGGGGCAGGGTAATGTGAAACCTCGCCCCGGAACTTTCTTCATCGGCGCCGGAGACAAGCGTGATGGCCCCGCCATGGCCGTGCACGAGATCGGCCGCGATCACGAGGCCGAGGCCAGAGCCGCCGGAACGGCTTGAGCTGAAGGCGGTGAAAAGCCGCGCCCGCGCGCTTGCCGGCACGCCGGGTCCGGTATCGGCTACTTCAATCACCGCCGTTTTGTCCTCAAGCCAGGACTCGACCAAGATCCGCTTCGGCTGTCCGGGCTCCGCCCTGGCGCTTTCCAGCGCTTCGGCGCCATTGCGAAGAAGATTCATAAGCACGCGAAACATTTGCTCTCGATCCGCGGCGATCTCGAAATCGACGGCAACCGCGTTGACGAACTCGATCCCGCCCCGCGTTTCGAGCCCGATCATCTCCATGACCTCGGCGACGAGTCCGTGCAACGGAAAGCGCGTCGTTTTTGGCGGATCGTCGGCGGCGCGGCCATAGGTCAGCGTCGCCTGACAGAAACGGATCGCGCGATCGAGCGTGGCGACGAGCTTCGGCGCCAGCCGTTGGACGAGCGGATCGGCGGCATTCGCGAGGCGGTCG
This sequence comes from Methylocella sp., assembly GCA_050728715.1. Taxonomy (GTDB): domain Bacteria; phylum Pseudomonadota; class Alphaproteobacteria; order Rhizobiales; family Beijerinckiaceae; genus Methylocapsa. The sequence continues at coordinate 7,093 of JBOHJT010000009.1, read as the reverse complement.
GACAGAAGCTGCGCCGAGGTAAGCATGTTGCGCATGTCGTGATTGATCTTGGCAACCGCGAGCCCGAGCGTGGCTAGATGTTTTTTCTCTTTCAACTCGCGGACCAGAACGTCCTGCATGATGGCGAGTTCCTCTTCGGCATGGGCGATCTCGTGATTGCCGCCGGAAGGGACGATGACGCGGCGGGAGGAATTTTCGGGATTGGCGCCGAATTCGATCAAATTGTCGGTGAGCCGTCGCACCGGGCGAAGCACCATGAAGTGGATCGCGACGGTGGCGAGGCTCGCGACGATCGCCGACATGACGAGGGTAACCGCCAAAAGCCGGAGCGAATAGGCGCGCATGTCTCTGATCAGCGGCGCCTCGTCCATGGTGATCGCGATCGATTCGCCGCCCATGTACTCTTCGCCGACGATCGTGATGATACGCCCAGGCGGCGCCATCAGCGTGGCCATCGCCTCGGGCAGCGGCTGGAAAGCAGACTCGCGAAACTCGTAAATTTCATCCACGCGGCGCGGCAACTCGGAAGCGGCGAGGATTCGCTTCGTGCCATGCTTGCTGAGGACGATGATTCGCGCGCCGACGCGGTTCAGCAATTGGCGCGATAGTTCGGGGGGCACCGTGGCCTTGGGCGCCGCGTCGAGCACGAGCGCGGCCGTATAGGCGGCGCTGAGGCGTTGCCGCAACCAATTGTCGCGATAGTTGGCAATGGCGGGGATGTAGATCATCGTGGCCGCGGCGATGACAAAAGCGGTGTTTAACAGAAGCACACGCGTCGCCAGGCCGAAACGGACCGGCCGGGGCTTTTTCGCGAGGATACCGCTCGCCGCGAGACCCTCGCCCGGAGGCATCACGAGATCGCTCATGGCAACCCCAATTCGAACCGACGCCCGACGCGCGCCACTGTTCCGCCCGGCCACGACCGCTTCACGTCGAATCGCACGCGCCGCTACTTATTTGTTTTCTCGCACGATTCTGTCCAACAGTTCTGCAACTTCTTTATGATCATGCGCTACGTAGGGCCTCGGAAAACTTGCCGGGCTTTTTCGGCGAGGAACCATGCCAACTCTCTGATTTTGAGGGATTGCTGATCGATCGAACGATTCCATTCGATCAGAAATCGCCCTAACGGGGCGTCGAGCCCGCTGTCCCGAAACGTCATGGCGGCTCGCCGCGCCGCATCGGCCAACGCCGGATAGGGAACCATTAGAGACGCTATGTCGCAGGCGGTCATACCTTTCGATATGGCGAGCGTAAAGACGTTGATCAACTCCTCCGCCCCCGGGCCGACGATACCGGCGCCGAGAAGGGCGCCTCTGCGGCTGGTGACAAGCTTGACGTGCCCGCCGTACCGATGCTCGATGCGGGCCCGCTCCGTTTCGGCGAACGGCCAGCGGAGCACGCGTATATGGCGATGCGCCGCCCGCGCTTGAGCTTCCGGCAGTCCCGCCGTGGCCATCGCGGGAGAGGTCAAAATAAGCCGGGCGGCCACTTGCCGATGCGATCGGTGGCCCGGCAATCCGAGAACGGTGCGCAGGACGAGACCGGCGTGCTGTTCGGCGGAACCGCCCTGTCGCCCGCTTCGCACGACCGCGCCGATCGCGTGGACGCGCCGGTTGCTGGTGGCAAGAGAGGCGTCCGTCTCAATGCCGCTTTCGTTGTAACGCACCTTGGCGGCGGCAAGACCGAGGCCCTCGACGGCCGGCGCACGGCCAGCGGCGACCAGAATGTGCGAACCCGCGACCGGTTTTTCATGGCCGGCGGCGGCGACGAAAACCCGAACGCCGTCGCCGCGCGGCTCGATCCGCGAAATCCGCACGTCCTCATGAACGACGACGCCGTCGCGCGCGAACGCGGCGCGCACCGGCGCGGCAAGTTCTTCGTCTTCCGAAACGAATATTTCTCCCTCCGCAAGCACGATCGCCGCGCACCCGAGCCGGCGCATCGCTTGCGCGAGCGCGAGCCCATCCGGATCGGCGCCGACGACGATAAGACACCGGGGCGGATGTTCCAACGCGCAGAGCGCGGCGCAGTCGAGCGGCCGCACGAGGTCGAGCCCCGGAATGGGCAAGCTTCTCTCGACGGATCCGGTCGCGACAACGAAGCGTCGCGCCTTGATTTTCTCGCCGCCCGCCTCGCATGTATCGGGACGGGTGAAGCGTCCCTGCGCGCGAATGACCTTCACGTTCGCGGCTTCGAGACGCGCTTGAGTATAATTTGGCGCGATCGCCGCAAGCACGGCGGCGGCATGTTGACGCACGCGTGCGAAATCGATTTGCGGATCTTGGGCGATTTGCGGCGCTTCGGCGCCGATGCCGAAATCGGCGGCGCCGCGCGCCAAAATTGCGGCCCGGCTCGCCGCCAGCAAGGCGTGGCGCGGAATGGCATCGGTAAGTCTCCGGCCGCCAAGCGTGGCTTTTTCGACGAGCACCACGGACCGGCCGCAAGCCGTCGCCCCAAGCGCCAGCGACAAACCCCCTGGCCCGCCGCCGATGATACATAGATCGGGCTCGAATTCCGCGCTCATGGAGTAATGTTCTTGCTCCTCTAACCTTTGGCCTTCAAGGCCTCGTTCGACGCGCGGCCTGAGATCCGGCCGCGTGCCACGGCAGGACAGCGGGCCGAGTGCACTGAATCGGCCGACAACCCCTATACAAACGTAACGAAGCGGTTATTCAAAAGTTAAGTCACCGGGTTCATGTAAGTCCGGCATTCGTACGAAGAATTTTGGCCAGAAAATGAGAGGATCGAATGTCTCGTATTCTTACGCGTGGAATCGCAGTGGTATTGGCCGTGGTGTCGATGGGTCCGGTCTTGTCACGACCCGCCGCCGCGGCGACGCCGGCGGACAATTTGTTCACGACCTACAGCCTCATAGGCCACAACCAGATTTCCTGGGTTACCTGCGGCTCGACCGCCTATACCAGCGGCTGCTATGATTCCGGAACCTTGGGAAATTTGAATAATGCCTGCGACATCATGGAAGGTCCGCCAACCTACGTGAGCAGCACTCCAAGCCAATATTTCGTGGCCCGCCACGTGTTCGTCATGAACGCGGGCACTACGGCGGCCGGAACTATGCTCAACGTTTATAGAAAGACCGACACCATTACCAATACGTTCGATACGACGACTATTACGCTGGTTAAGCAAGTCGCGCTGCCACTGACCGGCGGAAATGTCAAATGCTTCATGGCGGGCAACGCGGTCGCCCTTTTTATGGGCACCGACCAAAGTCCAAACGCGGTCGAAGTGACCATCGCTGGGAAGGTCGTCACCCCGATTCCTGGTTTCTCCCTGCCGATTAATGTGAGCCAGATTAGCGCGAGCGATGGCGGCTTTGTGACCGTGACCTTTGGTTCCGGCGCCGAGACCGGCTTCATCGTGTTTGGCCCCGACGGCGGCCTTGAGGAAGACGGCGGCGGAAGCCCATTTGTTATAAATAATCTTCAGGGCATCCAGCTTATGCCTTCCGCGCCCATGGCGGCGCACGCGTTGACCGTCGCCCACCAGCACTTCCACGTATGCCGGCAGTAACTCTTCCTTCCGGGAATCCACGCGAACAGCATCGTTGCGCGCGCAACGAAGCAATCCGGTAGATTTCCGGAGTTTCCGGATGGCTTTGCCGCGCCGCTCCCTGCAACGGCGTCTCCCGTAGTGAGCCGCAGGTCCCATCCTTGCCGCAATCATGCTATGGCTGCGCAAGAGTTTAGCGGCACCCCGGGGGCGCAAGATGCACATTGCAATGATCGGTTCCGGTTATGTGGGACTCGTGTCGGGGGCGTGTCTCGCGGATTTTGGGCACACTGTCATTTGTGTCGACACGGATGCACAAAAAATCGACGCCTTGAAGGCGGGGAAAATGCCGATCTTCGAACCCGGCTTGCACGATATTGTCCGAAACAACGTGCGGGCCCGCCGGCTTTCCTTTTCCACCGATCTTGCCATGGCGGTAGCTTCGTCTCAAGCGGTCTTCATCGCGGTCGGAACGCCGTCGCGGCGCGGCGACGGCCATGCCGATCTTTCCTTCGTGTATCATTCGGCCCGTGCGATCGCCGCCGGGCTCGATGGGTTTACGGTGATCGTGACAAAATCCACCGTTCCCGTCGGCACCGGCGACGAAGTCGAGAGGATTATTCGCGAGACCCGGCCGGACGCCGATTTCGCGGTCGTTTCCAACCCGGAATTTCTGCGTGAGGGGGCGGCGATCGACGATTTCAAGCGGCCGGACCGCATCGTCATCGGCGTCGAGGACAAACGCGCCGAAGCGGTCATGACGGAAATCTACCGGCCGCTCTATCTAAATCAGGCCCCCTTCCTTTTTACCGGCCGCCGCACCTCGGAACTGACCAAATACGCGGCCAACGCTTTTCTCGCCACTAAAATAACCTTCATCAACGAGATCGCCGATCTTTGCGAGCGGGTCGGGGCCAATGTCCAGGACGTGGCGCGCGGGATCGGCCTCGACAAGCGCATCGGGCCCAAATTCCTGCATGCGGGTCCGGGCTATGGCGGCTCCTGTTTTCCAAAGGATACACAGGCGCTAATCAAGACGGCGCACGATCATGGGTCCCCGGTCCGGATCGTCGAGGAGGTCGCCGCGATCAATGACCAGCGCAAGCGCGCCATGGCCCGCAAGGTCCTGGCGGCCTGCGGCGGGACGGTGCGCGGCAAGACCATCGCGGTTTTGGGCCTCACCTTCAAGCCGAATACCGACGACATGCGTTACTCCCCCGCGATTTCGGTCATCACCGCGCTGCAGGATGGGGGTGCGCGCATTCATGCCTTCGATCCCGAAGGAATGGATCAGGCGCGCCTCGTTCTTGAAGATCTCACCTTCTTTTACGACCCCTACTCCTGCTGCGACAAGGCCGACGCGCTGGTCATCGTGACCGAATGGGATGCTTTTCGCGCGCTCGATCTCGATCGCGTCAAATCGGCTCTCGCCGCGCCGGTCATGATCGATCTGCGCAACATTTACGACCCGGAGGACATGGCCCGGCGCGGTTTTGTCTATTCCAGCGTCGGACGAGGCGCCGCCCAGAGCGAAAGCATGGGCTCATAGACCGAGTGCGGTCAAGCCTGGATGGCTGGCGGGACGCGGTCCGGCGGGCCACAGGAATTTGCGGTCTTCCGGGGCGATCGCCACGTCGTTGATGCTTGCTTCCCGGCGGCGCATCAGGCCATCTTCATCGAATTCCCATTGCTCGTTGCCGTGCGCGCGAAACCAATGACCGGAAGCATCGCGCCACTCATATTGGAAGCGGACACTGATGCGGTTTTCATGGAACGCCCAAAGCTCCTTGATGAGCCGGTAATCAAGTTCGTTTGCCCATTTGCGGGTGAGGAATTCGACGATGACAGCGCGTCCGGCAAAAAATTCCGAGCGGTTTCGCCAGCGGCTGTCCCCGGTATAGGCGAGCGCGACGCGGGCAGGGTCGCGGGTGTTCCATGCGTCCTCGGCAAGACGAACTTTTTCTCGCGCGGTTTCGAGCGTGAAGGGCGGCAGAGGCGGGCGGCTTGGCATGACATGCTCCGTATTCTTGCAGTCTGCCCGATTTCCGCGGGCTTGGCGCGAACCTGCAACTCTTCGCTTTAAGGTGGCGCAACGAGCGAAAAATCGCCAGGTGCGTGGCTCCGGCCATTGACAAGCTTAATTTCTATAGACCTAGTAGCACAAACAAAGCCGAACAATCGTTCGCAACACGTTCGGGGCCGGGAATTTCAAAAGACAGGATAGGTTGCGCGCATGATACCGGAGTTTGCTTGCATATCGAACGGTTTCGCCACGATCGCCGCGGGCGTCACGGCGCGGCAAGTGGGGCAATTCGCGAAAGTCTTGCCCATTTTGGGCGCACGGTTATTCCGCGCCGGCGCGTGGATGTCCTGCTTGAGCCTGTGGTTTGCCGCCGCCTCGCTTCCGGCGATGAGCGAGGAAATGCGGCTTCTCAATGTTTCCTATGACCCCACGCGGGAACTCTATACGGAAATCAACGATTTGTTCGCGGAGCGCTACAAATTTCGCACGGGCGTGAGCGTGACCTTCGAACAGTCGCACGGTGGGTCGAGCAAACAAGCGCGTTCGGTCATCGACGGGCTAAAAGCCGATGTCGTCACTTTGGCCCTCGCCTGGGACATTATCGCGATCGAGCGCGCGGGGCTTATCAAGCCCGGCTGGCAAGACAAACTGCCTTACAACGCCTGCCCTTACACTTCGACGGTCGGCTTTCTCGTGCGCAAGGGCAATCCGAAGAACATCAAGGATTGGAAGGATTTGACTAGGCCCGACGTGCAGGTGATCGTGGCCAATCCCAAGACGAGCGGCGCCGGGCGCTGGGCGTTCCTGGCGCTTTTTGGCGCTGTGGCCAAGGCGAACACCCACGATCTCTCCACCCTGGAGGGATTGAAGGAATCGCAGGCGGCGGCGCGAGCGGCGCGGGACTTCCCGGTCTATAAGAACGCCGAAGCCCGCGCGGCCATCGCGACATTCTACAACCACAACGTTCCGGTTCTCGATACCGGCGCGCGCGGCGCGACCGTCACCTTCGTGCGAAAGCAGCTTGGCGACGTCCTGTTGAATTGGGAGAACGAGCTCTGGCTGGCGCTCGACGAGTTCGGCAAGGACGAGTTCGCAATCGTCTATCCGCCGAGCAGCATTCTCGGCGAGCCGCCGGTTGCCGTCGTCGACGGCGTGGTGGACAAAAAAGGCACGCGAGAAGTCGCCGAAGCCTATTTGAAATTTCTCTATACGTCCGAAGCACAGGAGACCGTGGCGCAGCTTCATTACAGGCCGCGCGATGTCGATGCCCTAAAGAAATACAGCGCGGAATTGCCGCCTATCCGGCTCTTCACCATCGACGAGACCTTCGGCGGCTGGGTGAAAGCGCATGAGACGTTCTTCGCCGGCGGCGGATTGTTCGATCAGATCTACAGGCCGGCAAAATGAGCGGAAACGCGGCGGCGGGCGGATCCCCGGCAAGATCGTCCGCGGGCAAGGCGTTTCGCTCCACGCCGCGCCCGTCCCGGCTTGTTCCCGGACTGCCGCTTACCCTCGGCTACACGCTTTTTTATCTGTCCGTGCTGGTCCTTATCC